>JBHRQN010000096.1:0-1602 GCA_042645485.1 Pauljensenia sp. | reverse complement strand
CCAGCTGCGGAAACCCCAGCTGCAGGCTTGGCTCCCGCTTTCGAAATCGATAACTCCGATAGTGGCGCAACGGTACTGCGACGCGTGAGCGATGACTCGCAGCACGCGCAGGCCGGCTACCTGGTCTACGCGGGAGCTGCTCCCGTTGAACTCACTCACGACGTGATCTTGGGACGCGACCCCAATGCTCGCGTTCTGACGGGACGCCCCTCGGCAACCGTCATGCGTGTGCCCAGTCCGGCAAACGAGATCTCGCGTTCGCACGCAGCTGTCATTCCCAGCGGTTTTGGTTCTTGGATGCTCATGGATCTGGGAAGTGCGAATGGAACCCTGCTGCGCAGCTCGAATGGCAATGTTCAGGAAGTTCCTCCGCGCGTTACCGTGCCACTAAGCGACGGCGACGTTATTGATCTGGGAGAAAACGTCCTGGTCGAATTTATTGTTCGATAAAACAGTGACCATATGGTGAACGGGCCACCCGCGTAATTTCGCGGCGTGGCCCGCATCATTTGGCCGGTACTTTTTCCATTGGTTAGTATGTCAATACACAGGGGCCCGATGACGGGTACCCCCCAAAACAACGGAAGTTGAGGGACCAGATGGTCAAGTATGTATACGACTTCTCCGAGGGCGACAAGTCAATGAAAGACTTGCTCGGAGGTAAGGGTGCGAACCTGGCAGAGATGACGAAGCTCGGCCTGCCTGTTCCTCCCGGATTCACAATTACCACCGAAGCGTGCCGCGTCTACCTGCACGACGGCAAGGCCCCTGAAAGTCTTGATACTGAAGTGACCGTTGCACTTCGCAAGGTCGAAGAAGAAATGGGTCGCAAGCTGGGCGATCCCAAGGATCCGCTGCTTGTCTCGGTCCGCTCGGGCGCAAAGTTCTCCATGCCCGGCATGATGGAAACCGTCCTCAACATTGGCCTGAACGACGAGTCCGTCCACGGTCTTGCTGCTGTCAGTGGCAACGAGCGTTTCGCATGGGACTCCTACCGTCGACTGGTCCAGATGTTCGGCAAGACCGTTCTGGATATCGAAGGCGATCTCTTCTCTGACGCTCTGGACAACATGAAGAAGGAACGCGGCGTCAAGGGCGATACTGAGCTCACCGCAGAGGACCTCAAGGGCCTGGTTGATATCTTCAAGACCATCGTCTACGAGCAGACCGGTGAAGAATTCCCGCAGGATCCTCGCACCCAGATGGATATGGCCATCGAGGCCGTCTTCCGTTCCTGGAACACTGAGCGCGCCCGCATCTACCGTCGCCGTGAGCGCATCCCCCACGACCTGGGCACCGCAGTCAACATCTGCACCATGGTCTTTGGCAACATGGGTGAAAACTCCGGTACCGGCGTGTGCTTCACCCGCGACCCCTCCACCGGTCACTCCGGTGTGTACGGCGACTACCTCGAGAACGCACAGGGTGAAGACGTCGTTGCAGGTATCCGCAACACGCTGTCTCTGGCCGATCTTGAGAAGATCAACAAGCCGGTCTACGACGAGCTGCGCGGAATCATGCACAAGCTCGAAACCCACTACCGCGATCTGTGCGACATCGAATTCACCATCGAGCGCGGCAAGCTGTGGATGCTCCAGACCC
>JBHRQN010000095.1:0-2721 GCA_042645485.1 Pauljensenia sp. | reverse complement strand
GTGTGGGTGACCGGGTGTTGGTCGGGGGTTGCGGGTAGAGGTCGAGGTCCTTGATGATGAGCGGACTTCTACCCCCGCTGTCGTCAAGGACCTCGACAATGTCTCACCCTACCTGCTGCTGCTCTGTGTCGCTTGATCGTTGTGATCGGTGTGATCTGCTCGTCGACTTGGAGGGCTTCCATCTGATCGCTGTCGCTCGACGTGAGTGTGGTCTGGTGCTTGACATAGAGTCCTGCGAGCACTTTGCTGGCTGCCCGGGTTGTGGGGTGATCGCTCAAGGTCACGGGCGTGTGGTGGTGGAGGTGATTGACGCGCCCTGGGCCGGGGTCCCGGCGCGTATCCGGTGGTTTAAGCGACGCTGGATATGCCGCGAACACACCTGCCAGATCGCGACCTTCATCGAGCAGAACCACTCGGTGTGTGCTCCCAGGGCGCGTTTGAGTGTGCGGGCGATCCGCTGGGCGATCCGACAGTTGCGCTTCGCGGGAGCCACTATCTCGGGGTTGGCTCGCCAGTTAGGAACCACGTGGAATACCGTGTGGTCCCATATCAAGCCGTGCTTGCAAGCTGCTTGTGATGACCCCGCCCGTTTCGCAGGGGTTCAGGTATTGGGGGTTGACGAGCACGTGTGGCACCACCAGGACCGACGCCGCCGGGGCCCGCGTGAGTTCACCGGCATCGTGGACCTGACACGCGGGGAGGATCATCCCACGGCCCGCTTGTTGGATCTGGTCCCGGGAAGGTCTGGCACCGTGTACAAGAACTGGCTGGCCGAGCGCGGCGAACAGTTTCGCTCCGGTATCCAGATCGCGACGCTGGATCCCTTCCAGGGATATAAGAACGCCATTGATGACCAGCTCCAAGACGCCACCAGCGTGCTCGATGCCTTTCACATCGTCAAGCTCGCCGGCGATGCCCTTGATGAGGTACGTCGTCGCGTCCAGCAAGACACGACCGGTCACCGCGGGCGCAAGGGTGATCCCCTCTACCAAATCCGGCTTCTCCTACGCGCCTCGCGTGATCGGCTCACGAAGCGTCAACAAGAACGACTCCGCGCAGCCTTCACGGCAGATGAGGCCCATATCAGTGTCGAAGTCGCCTACCACTGCGCCCAGCAAGTCCGAGACGTCTTCCATCAAGACACCCCCGCCCAAGGCCGATGCCTGGCCGCTCGTCTCATCGAGCGCCTACCAACGTGTCCCATCCCCGAAATCGCTCGCCTAGGCCGGACCCTACGCAAGTGGAAGGACGCCTTCTTGGCCTACTTCGACACCGGCGGAGCCAGCAACGGGCCAACAGAAGCCATCAACGGAATCATCGAGCTGGGCAGACGCACCGCCAGAGGCTACCGCAACCCCACCAACTACCATCTCCGAATGCTCCTCATCGCAGGAGGCCTAGACGCCTCCAACCACACTCAACTCTGAAGAGCCGGTTCATGTCGCCAATTGGAAACCCCCCGAATACACAGGGGCAACATCTCCTCCTCATTCAACCCCAACTCGCGCCAATCACACTCTACATTCCTCCACAAGGAACACATGCGCAGTCATGGCCGAGCCAAGGTCATCAAACCGCAGCCGTAGGCCTTGCCCCTACCAATTCCATTAACGAGAGCATGACGCAGCGCCACTGGATCAGTTACCTCCAGCACTCCCTCAAAAGTTGCAACTGCAAGCGTTACCCTGTGCCCATCGCGTTTAAACTCCGCAATGCTGCGTTCAACACCATTAATCAGTAGATTCGCCCCGTCAACACGTTCCCCATTGTCATTCTCAAGAACCGGCAGATCCCCACCGATCTCAGCTGAAGTCAGTACACGAAACCCACGCTCTTTGGCGTTCTTGAGGACCCACTGTATCTGCTGAGCTTGGGTGACATGAGCGAGAATCTTCTTCTGACCTCTTTCATTAACCTGAGCGGCCGTTCGGAAGGTCGGATTCACACAGAGGCGGAAACCCCACCGCTGCTCGGCTGACAGACCATCGAGGAAGGGACTCATATCACGGACAACGACCCCACCCTCGGTGGCGTAGCCAGCCTCCTCAACGATGTGTGAGGGATCTGGTGGGACCGGGCTGGAGATGAAAAGGGCACACGAAGGACTCCCCTGCCTCGGCAACCCACTTCTCAAAGATGGCGGATAATCCAGGCGCCAGAGAACCCGAGGATTCCCTGGAATGTCAAGTACACCCGGAGGAAAACAATTCATCACAGCTGCGTGAAGGACCTGCCGACTACGCATGAGCTGCTTCGCCCCCCGACGGTGTGGGTTGAGGTAGATACGTGTCAGAAACATCAGAGGACCTCCATCGGGTCATGCACGAGGCCAGGGTGGGCTTGCTGCTTCGTCTCCGCGTACTTCGGATTCTCAAGTTCGACATATACTTCCTCGACGGCACGCACAGTAAACTGCCTGTGTTCCGAGTTGAAACTAATCGGCATATCCTGAAGCGTCTGCTGCGAGGCCCTCTCCACCTCAGGCGGAATGATTCCCAGATCCGCGACGACTCGCGTTCGAACTAAACGATCATGACAATGCTTCTTCTGAAAGTACGACGAGGCCATCCACGGAGTTTCGCGCACCGCATCCCACGCGCTACCCTCGCGAACAGAAAGACGCAGCGGCAAGGTCGGAGGGCACGAGCGCCTGCCGAGGTAGAGCGGAAACACCGGGCGAACGACCGCCTGCGCCAGTGCATCCACTAGCTCAGCTGGTCC
>JBHRQN010000094.1:0-2834 GCA_042645485.1 Pauljensenia sp. | reverse complement strand
AAGAATTCACCGCAGCCCCCACAGCCGCATATCGTCTTTCAGTTAACCAGCCTCGAATAAATGCCTACCCGCGGCCGACAAACCACTCACGCAATAGAGCAATACGGGCTTCGATCTGCTCCGTCGTCGCTTGGGCAACTTCTGGTCCACCAGCCCTACGTCGTAGTTCTGCGTGAATACTTGCGTGAGGTTGTCCCGAACGCCTCGACCACGAAGACACCAAGCGAGAAAGCTCCTTGCGCTTAGCTGCTCGCAGTCGATGTGCCGGGATATTGGCATTTTCTTCGCGTGCCCGCCGCGCACTCGCTTCACGTCGCTGAGTCGCCAGCTGTTCTTCTTGGCGCGCTCGAAGCAGAGTGGTCACTTGCTCAGGTTCTAGGAGGCCCGGAATTCCCAAATACTCTTGTTCCTCGACGGAGCCGACATCGGCCTCGGCCCCCCATGCAGCACCATCAAAAAGCACGGAATCAAATTGCGCATCCGCACCCAAAGCCTCGAATTGATTGAGAAGGTCACTTGAGGCACTCTCACTCTTATTTGCCCGAGCAACCATGGCATCTTCGGGGTTCCACATGTCCCCGTCTTTCGAGGGAGGCCGGTTCAGTGCATGATCGCGCTGAACTTCCATCTCCCCAGCCAAATTCAGCAAAGGCAAGACGGAAGGAATGAACACCGTCGCAGTTTCACCTCGGCGCCTAGCGCGCACAAAACGCCCAACTGCCTGCGCAAAGAAGAGGGAAGTCGAGGCGTTGGTTGCGTACACCCCAACACTCAGGCGCGGAACGTCCACGCCTTCGGAGACCATGCGCACAGCGACCATCCATTTATCGGTCGATTGACGGAATTCGTCGATGCGCTCAGATGCATCAGCGTCGTCGGAGAGAACAACCGTTGGACGCTGCCCCGTAATTGCTCGTAGTTGGCGCGCGTATGCACGCGCTTTATCCTGATCAGCCGCAATCACCAAACCACCGGCATCTGGAACCTGGCGCCTGACTTCCTCCAAGCGCTGATCGGCAGCTTGCAGCACTGCACTGATCCACTCCCCCTTCGGGTCGAGTGCGGTTCGCCAAGCTTGCTTCATGAGGTCTTTAGTAAGGGGCTCACCCAAACGCGCAGTGTAAATATCGCCCGCATTCGTTCGCCACGACATCTGCCCCGAATAGGACATGAAGAGGACCGGTCGGACAACGAAGTCGCGCAGAGCATCGCCGTAACCGTAGGTGAAGTCGGCTTTGGAGCGCTTGATTCCCTCTTTGTCTTCTTCGTAGCGCACAAAAGGAATCGCAGAAGTGTCGGAGCGGAAAGGAGTACCGGTCAGCGCAAGGCGACGCGTGGCCTCGTCAAAGGCGTCACGAACACCATCACCCCACGAGAGGGCATCACCCGCGTGGTGAATCTCGTCAAGAATCACCAAGGTGCGGTGAAGGCGCGTCCGGGCGGCGTGAACCATGGGATTGGATGCAACCTGTGCGTAGGTGACGGCGACCCCATCAAAGTGCGAACCCGCCATGCCCTGAGAGTTCGAGAACGCGGGATCGATGTGGATTCCAACGCGCCCAGCGGCCTCTGCCCACTGGCTTTTGAGGTGCTCGGTCGGACAAACAACCGTAACTTTTTCAACAATGCCGGCTCCCATGAGTTCGATGGCAATACGCAGGGCGAAAGTCGTTTTACCCGCGCCGGGGGTAGCAACCGCAAGAAAGTCTTGTGGAGAAGCCGCCATGTATTGTTCCAAGGCTGCGGCCTGCCACGCACGCAGACTTCCGGCTGTTCCCCAGGGGGCTCGGCGCGGGAAAGCAGGAGGAAGAGAAGTGGCTGCGGAAGAAGATGCGTGCGATGGCCCCTGCACAGTGGGACTCACTCCGCGGAACCTCCCTGGCCGCTTCCATCAGAAAATGGCCAATTCCTGCCGTTCTTACCCATGGAATCACGCAATTCTTTGCAGGTCGGGCAGACGGGGTATTTCGAGGCATCTCGAGTGGGGATCCAGACTTTACCGCACAGCGCAACTACCGGCTGCCCGGTAATCATTGAGGAGTCGGCCTTATCGCGGCGGACAAAGTGGGCGAAGCGATCGCCATCTCCGGGGCTCTTCTCTTGTTCAACCTCGGTGCGCTCAAGCAAGCCTGTCGACGACTGGGTTTGCGGGCCTTGAGGCGCGGAAGGTCCCTGGGGTTCATCAAGAAAAGACATGTCCCCTATTGTAGGACGCGGCCGCTTCCGATGTTGATCAGAAACGGCCGCGAACACGGGAATTACGCTTGATGCTTAACCCACACCTCGCGATAGAAATCCGCGAGTTCCAAGCCGACTGCTGCGTCTTCGTCCAGAAGGACGACCGCGTTGGGGTGCATCTGTAAAATGGTGGCGGGCCAACGGGCGGAAATCGCACCCTCGACCAGCTGACGGACGGCCTCGGCCTTTCCCGCGCCGGTTGCAATCAGCAGGGCTTCTCCGGATTCCATGATGGTTCCCAAACCCTGAGTGATGCAGTGGGTAGGAACCTTCGTAATATCGCCATCGAAGAAACGAGCGTTATCGCGACGAGTCTGTTCGGTAAGAACATCGACGTGAGTGCGCGAGGCAAAGGATCCGCCGGGCTCATTGAAGCCGATGTGTCCGTCTGCACCGATTCCAAGGATCTGGAGGTCAATGCCGCCAGCATCACGAATTGCCTTGTCGTAGTCAGCCGCGGCCTGGTCATTGTCGCCGGTCCAGACGTTGGGGCCGTGCGCGGCACCCTTGGGGAAATCAACGCGATCAACGAGGAAACGGTGAATGAAGTTCGCATAGCCCTCGGGGTGGTCTTCGGGCAGGCCAACGTATTCATC
>JBHRQN010000093.1:0-2848 GCA_042645485.1 Pauljensenia sp. | reverse complement strand
ACCGGGTTGTGGTCGGGCGCGTACGGCGGCAGATGAATCGGCGTGATGCGCTCCAGCGGCTGACCCGGCTCGTAGAGGCCGGTCAACGCTTTCGCATGGTGGGGGCGGGCGTTGTCCGGGACGACCGCGATCTTCTCTGTGGAGTGCTCCACGGTCAGGACCGGGAACATCCGCGTGGCCTGCCACTCGACCAGCCATTCCTGCACCGTCCGCTCAGTGCGCTCAACCAGTTTTCAGCGATGATGCCCACGTCGACGCCACGGGAGGCGTACAGGGTCGCTTCTGCTTTCATCCGGACCAACACATAATTGTCGGAACGTTTCTTCCACCTGATCAGGATGACGGTTTTTCCCGGGGCGACCTCAACCGACATGTCATAATCATATCCGAAACCGCACAGGAAGTCCACGGAAGATACGATTTCGTTTCATGTCGGCCATACAAACACAAACGACCCCCTCTGCGATCGACTACCGCACACCCAACGAAATCGACACCGAATGGAGACGCAACAACCAGACAGCCTGAACCAGACATTCACCACTGTCCGAGAAACCCACTTCACTCCAGTGGTCCCTGTCGATGATTCTCACCGTCCATCCTCGTGGTGGTGCCTCCTGCCCGGTCGGCTACACCATGCGGTCGAAGATCAGCCAGTGCTGCGATCGACAACCTCATCAGGTCTTTCCCTGGTATCTTCGATGAACTGGGCGGCGAATCTTCTACGGCCCTCCCAACTGTCGTCCATCGATATTTCAGAGGAATCGTTGTCGTCAGTGCTTCGAGCTGGTATCCCGGTGAGCTCGGTGAACAACTGTCCGGCGAATGAAGCTGAGCACTGGTTCCCGTATCCCCTGCGCGAAGGGCTGCGGCCGACCAGACGCGCTGCGACGTCCTCCGGTGTGAACCCGCCGTTCTCGATCCCCTCCCGAATTCCTTTGACGAGTTCGTCGCGCGTTGAAGGCGAGTGTTTGCGCACATGGGTCAGGAGGTACGCCATTTTCACATCGGTGTCGGCGCCGTCGCGGTCTCGAAGATTCTTGAGCAGCTCGGGTATCAGTTTTTCGGTCTCACTCTCGAGTAGGTCTGAAAAGTTTGATTCGAGGCGAATGCGCTCAGATTCGCCTGCTATCAACTTGATCACCTCTATTCTCTTGTCCAAGGACTGGCAGGCTGTCAATGCTTCATGTAGGTCATCGGGTGATTCCTTGTCCGCCAGCAGGAGAAGGAGTTTGATCGCCCAACGCCGAAGCATTATGAACCTCTTATTTAATAATGGATTCGTGTCATCCGGACATGCCGAGAGAAGTTCCATGGATGCCCTCAGAAGGGCTGGAGTCGCCGGACCCATGGGTTCGTCATGATAGGGCATCATAGAGATTTCTGGATACCATGAATCAATCTTGGTCAGCACATTGTATGAGCGGTCGTCATCGGCGTCATGGAGCAGTTTCGTAAGGTCTTCTTGCTCGCCATTGGCAGCCCTTTCGAGCGCATCCCTGACATCTGCGTCCGGAACGTCTCCGTCGGGGATCACCTGTGCCAGATAGCGGTCGAAGTACAAGCGATTCGCGAATCGTGGAGAACTTCCCTCCATGACTCCTCCTCCTGCGACTGCTGGGAAGATCGCCTCCAGCGTGGAGAGCGCATCCTGTCTGTCCCGCTCCTCCAAGGATTCGAGAAGAGGGTTCCACGCAGCCTTCCCCTCCTTGGGGGGATCGTCGGCCGTGAGACGTTCCTTCCAGTCCTGGAGTCGGGAGAGCACGTCTGGGAACTGGACCCGGAGGAAAGCGGCGAGCAGTAGGGCGACGCAATCGATCTCCCGTGGGTCGTGGAGTTTGATCTCTTCGTTCGCTTGGGCGAGGAATCTCTCGATCGCTCGTGGGGTCCTGAGTTGGGACGGCATCGTGGTTCCGATGATGCCTCCCATGCGTGAGTCGTCAAGACCTGCGCCCAGCCGACCGGATGACAGCAGTTCATTCAATCGGGTGGTCAATATCTTTATGATCTGCCCCGTGAGCAGAGGGGGAAGGGAGAGCGGGTACTGCACGATCTTCTCCATGAACGAGCGGGCCCTGGCCTGGGACAGGCCGCTCCCATCGAGCGACCGGAGGATCTCGATCAGGCTCTGCTCGTCGTAGGCGAGCAGGTAGTCAACGCCCGGGAACCGGCCGAGCAGTCGCACGACCTTGAGCAGGTCGAGCAGTTCATCGGCCTGCAACCTGTCGATGTCGTCGACGACGACCAGTATCGAGATCCCGAGCTTTTGAAGCTCCTTCGACAGCTCATCAAAGCACTGTTTCCATGATTTTTCGAGGCTGTCCTCGATGACCTTGGCAGCGCTGTTGAGGGCGGTGCCGACCTTCGGGATGAGTGGCATGACCGGTCGCGCAACCATCATGCAGTTCGCGAAAATTTTCCGGAATCCTTCACGTCTGGCCGTATCGCTGTTTGGGACGGCGTTCAACAAGGACGCAAAGAATTCAGAGATCATCCCGTCGGTTCCAGCTGTTGCCCACGGCGTGAAGAAGGCGACCCTCCAGCCTTTCCTGTCCTCGAGCAGCTCCGTGAGCATGGCGATGACGGACGACTTGCCGCATCCCCACGGCCCCTCGAGTCCGTAGACGATGCTTGATTCTGGTGAATGATTGCTCGTGATCAGGTCCGTGAGCCGCTCGGCCACGGGAGCCCGGTTGAGCTTGTCCTCGGCCTTCCCCTTGATCGGATCGTCATGCCAGCCGCTGGCCCGCTCGGTCGATGCGGCGTCCTGCTTCTGCATTGTCACGGTTCACACGATAGTGAGTCGCCCCGACGTGTTCGGGGCGGGACGCGTTGCGAGCTGCATGCT
>JBHRQN010000092.1:0-3176 GCA_042645485.1 Pauljensenia sp. | reverse complement strand
GTATGGGGGAGATGAGGGATGAGGGGGGAATTGGGGTTATTGAGATCGAGTGCTCTCCATGTCTCGGATAGTTCCATACTGGTTTTGATAGTCAAGGTTTGCTGTCCAATGGGGTACGTCTGTGTGTTGGTCTGATGTGGTGTTGATGTGATAATTTTGCCGTTTTCGTCGATGAAACCGTGGCGTTTATGCCACTGCCATTGTTGGTCTACTAGGTGCGGAATTGGAATCGGCAATAAAAAGACGATGCTGAGCATGTAGAAGAAAATAATAATTCCAGCAATAACCGATTGGATGTGCTGTGGTAGAGCGATCTTTATAGAAAACGGCAAGAGAACACCTGAAATCATACCGAGCATCAACAATGGAATGAAAATTTCGTTGACGCGCTGTGGCGCATTCGCTTTGTTGTATGCCCGCCAAAACTGGGCCAATGGGGTGTCCGTATATGTCTCTACGTACCAGGCGTACAGTCCCAAACAGCCAATAGGAAGACCTAAAACAGGATAAAAATTGATTGAATCCATAGTTTTCCCTAAGAGGACAGTGCGTAACTGTTGAAAAGTGTTGCGCTACCGTTGATACGTCTAGCGGCATAAGCGTCGTTCGCTGCGTTGGTAAGGTTATCAATCAAAGTTTGGAATAGGGTGTCGGCAGCAAACAATGCATCAACATTTGTTGTGAAATCCCATGAGATTGTCTCAATCCCGTTGTAGCTTGATTGGGGAGTTCCGACGCAGCGAGGTTGAGGAAGGGTAATTACTGCAGATTCAGGTAACACTCTACTTGCCTCCACATCGCCACTGATACGGTGCATCGCTGCTTGCACAACAGACATTACGCCGGAGACTGAAAGCCTGCAAGCAGTTTCAACTTTCAGACTCCTGCTTTTAAATATGTGTTGCGTTAATAGCACAATGAAAAGTGGGTGGTGAGGTTTCAAGAACCTCACCACCCACTCAGCTTTACCTGCGCTTGGCAATACGCAGGATTAAAAGTGTTTACTCTTCGCCGGCGTGATCCGCTCCGGAAATCGCGTAGTTGAACAGCTGATAGCGGTCGATTGCCTGCTGAACAACCGAAGGATCAATCTGGCCGCGGTCAGCCAGGGCCTTCAGAACACGAACCGTCATAGACTCGGCATCAATGTGGAACCAACGACGAGCCGCGCGACGAGTATCAGAGAAGCCAAAGCCATCAGCACCCAAGACGTAGTAGTCACCGGGTACCCACTGACGAATCTGGTCGGGCAGAAGACGGTCAAAGTCAGAAGACGCCACGAAGGGGCCTTCGGTTCCCTGCAGCTGGCTGGAGACGAAGGGCGTGCGCTGAGGCTCGTTCGGGTGGAGGAAGTTGAACTCTTCCACGTCCAGTGCCTCGCGACGAAGCTCGGTCCACGAGGTGACCGACCAAACTGCTGCGTCGACACCCCAATCACGTGCAAGCAGCTCTCGTGCCTCGCGTGCCCACGGCACGCCGACACCGGATGCGAGCAGCTGAGCCTTGGGGCCTCCGAAGTTCGCGTGATCGTCGACCTTGTAGATGCCCTTAATAAGTCCGTTAACATCAAGGTTTTCGGGCTCTGCGGGCTGGTGAATGGGCTCGTTGTACACCGTCAGGTAGTACATGACGTTCGGATCGCGTCCACCTGCATCGCCGTACATGCGCTCAAGGCCGTCGGCCATAATGTACCGCAATTCGTAGGCATAAGCGGGATCGTATGTGACAAAGGCATGGTTGGTGGATGCCAGAACGGGGGAGTTACCATCCATGTGCTGCAGGCCTTCACCGGTGAGGGTTGTACGCCCAGCGGTTGCGCCGATAACGAAGCCCTTTGAAAGCTGATCGCCAGCAGCCCAGAACTGGTCGCCCGTGCGCTGGAACCCGAACATCGAATAGAAGATGTAGAAGGGAACCATTGGCAGGTTGTGCGTGGCGTAAGCGGTACCAACCGCCTGGAATGCCGCCGCACTACCGGCCTCGGTAATACCGGTGTGCAGAACCTGGCCTTGCTCGGACTCGCGGTAGGACAGCATCATATCTGCGTCGACCGGAGTGTAGGCCTGACCCGTCGTATTGAAGATCTTTGCCGAGGGGAAGATCGCATCCAGACCGAAGGTACGCGCCTCGTCGGGGATGATCGGAACGAAGTACTTGCCGACGTTCTTGTCCTTGATGAGGTCCTTGATCAGGCGCACCAAAGCCATAGTGGTCGCGACTTCGAGCTTGCCAGATCCCTTGGAAAGGGCTTCGAAAGGCTTCGAGGGAAGCTCAGGAAGCTTCGGCTGGTGCTCGCGGCGCTCGGGAACCCAACCGCCCAGCTTCTCACGCAGTTCCTTCATGTACAGCAGAGCCGGGTGATCTGCCGGCGGCATGTAGTAAGGAGGCATGTAGGGATCGCGTTCCAGCTCTTCATCGGTGATGGGAAGCTGCAGACGATCGCGCAGAAGCTTCGCGTCTTCCACGGTGAGCTTCTTCATCTGGTGCGTCGAGTTACGACCAGCGAAGTGGCTACCCAGCGCATAGCCCTTAATGGTGTGAGCCAAGATCACGGTCGGTTGACCGGTGTGCTCGGTTGCAGCCTTGTATGCGGCGTACACCTTTCGGTAGTCGTGGCCGCCGCGCTGCAACGCCCAAATCTGATCGTCGGTCCAGTTCTGAACCATTGCCTTGGTCCGAGGATCGCGACCAAAGAAGTGCTCACGAATGTATGCGCCATCATTTGCGCCGAAGGTCTGGTAGTCGCCGTCCAGAGTTTCGTTCATCAGGTGAACAAGCGCGTCATCCTTATCCGAGGCCAAGAGCTGGTCCCAACCGCGACCCCAGATGACCTTAATAACGTTCCAACCCGCACCCTTGAAGAAGGCTTCGAGTTCCTGGATGATCTTGCCATTGCCGCGAACAGGACCATCAAGGCGCTGCAGGTTGCAGTTCACGACGAAAGTCAGGTTATCCAGGCCCTGCTGCGCGGCAAGCTGAAGCATGCCACGCGATTCAGGCTCGTCCATTTCGCCATCGCCCAAGAAGGCCCATGTGCGCTGCAATGAGGTGTCTTTAATGCCACGCAGGTGCAGGTACTTATCAAACCAAGCCTGGTAGATCGCCTCTGCTGGCCCGAGGCCAAGGGATACGGTCGGGAACTCCCAGAAGTTGGGGAGTTGACGGGGGTGGGGGTA
>JBHRQN010000091.1:0-3778 GCA_042645485.1 Pauljensenia sp. | reverse complement strand
TGTTCTTGCCGGCCACTGGCCAACATCCGCGTCTGAGGTCGTTCTTGTCATTGATGAAGACGGCAATATGTCGAACCTGATGGAGTATGTCCTGGGTCTGAAAGACCACAAGGAATTCGACGAACTGATGCGTCAGTACTACTCGGGGACCATCGGCGAAAAGAACTCAGCCACCCCGAGTCCTTCACCTTCGGCGAGCGACGCCCCCGCGGCCTCGTACGATTACGACAAGATTTTGGGGATCAGGTACAAGCGCATCAACGCCGCCGCTGAGTACACGTGGGACGAGAACTACAAGGTCTGGTCGGATCACTCTTCCGATAAAGAATTCATGAAGAAGTTGATCGATGGGGGTCAAGAACTTCGCATTAGCGCGATCGTGAAGCCGAATTCCTCGCGCGGGGGAGCGTTGCGTCAGGGTATCGCTTACACCCCTGATCTGACTCGCCAGATTATTCGCGAGGCCGAGGATAGTCAGATCGTCAAGGATCAGCGGGCGAACCCGAAGACCGATGTCTTCACTGGAAAGACCTTCCAAGAGCTCGCAGATTCCTCGAAGGATCGTTCCAGTGGCTTTGACATGTCCAGCCTCTTCACTGTTGATCAAAACAAGCTGTCCGCAGCGTTTTCTATTGATCCTTCCGCTATGCAGATGGATCTGTCTTCTCTGGATTTCAGCGGAATGGATCTGTCCAGCCTTGACTTCTCAAACCTTGATCTGTCGGGAATGGACTTGTCGAATATTGATCTTTCGAAGCTTGTTCCCGCCGACGGTTCTGCCGTGCAGATCGATCCGTCAAAGCTCAACCTAGGCGAACTCAGCAAGAGCGTTCCGCAGCTGCAAAACGTTGATTTCCCCGCGATTATCCGCAAGACGCTGGCCGATGGCGCGGTGAAGGATACTGCCGGAACATACTTAAGCTCGCAGGCAAGCCAGATCCTTCAGGGCTTCCAGGACTACGCACAAAACCAGATTGCTGCGGGTGGCTCCACGGACTTTTCCACGCTGGTCTCTGAGTACTTCTCTCAGCCCTCGGTCATTCAACAGATCAATGCTGCCGTTTCTTCCGACCAGGTTGTTGATCGCCAGAAACTGATGACAAACCTGCAGGCAGCACTTGGGAATGACCCGGCGCTTGAGTCGGTCGCCTCTCAGGTATCAACTGAACTTGCAAACCAGATCTCGGCGCAGATTGCCGCGCAGCTTGGCGGCAATCTGATGCGCGGAGTCTCTGCTGCGATTGGCCAGGTTCTTCAAGAGACCATGGCGACTGCCATGACCCAGATGATGACTCAGCTTTCGCAGACGATTGGCCAGCAGATCAGTGCGACAATGAACCGATTCGCAACGAATATGAGCAGCGCCTTCCACTTCGATCCAGAGGCTATGGCATCCGCCTTCTCGTCGAATCTTGATGAGAAGTCTCTTGCCGCGTTGATGGCGACGATGTTCTCAACGAACGTCCCCACTCTTGAGACCAACCTGCGCGATCTGGGGTGGGCTGACCTGAAGTCACCCAGCAGCATCTCGATCTACCCGAAGTCCTTCAAGGACAAGGATTCCGTTAAGGCTGTCCTTGACAAGTACAACGCAGACAAGGAGAGCGCGGGCAAGACCGACCAGGTCATCACCTACACCGACATCATGGGCGTACTCATGAGTTCGGTGACGAAGATCGTCAACGTGGTCTCGTGGCTCCTCATCGCCTTCGTGTCGATCTCACTGGTCGTCTCCTCGATCATGATCGCGATCATCACCTACCTTTCTGTTCTTGACCGCAATAAAGAAATCGGTATTCTTCGATCGATCGGCGCCTCAAAGGGCAATGTCTCTGCGGTGTTCAACGCTGAAACGTTCATCGAAGGACTGATCGCAGGCATCATCGGCGTTGGCGTGACCTACGGGATCTGTGGCCTGGTCAATGCGATTGCCGAGCAGGGGTTCCAGGTGAAGAACATTGCCCAGCTCTCCCCACTGACAGCCGTGGTATTGGTGGCGATCTCGGTTGGCTTGACCGTTATTGCGGGCTTGATCCCAGCTTCGAGGGCATCTCGCCAAGACCCCGTCGAGGCGCTTCGTTCAGAGTAGCCGCGAGCCCTGCGGGCGCGAGCCTGCGTTACCCTGAAGGTATACAGCGTTCCTGGAACCACGCCGGGCTGCGCACCTGAGGAGGAAAAATGCCAACGCCTAATACTCTGACAACGACGGATAGTGTCGCTGTCCTGCTTGCGACTGGATTCGAGGAAGTCGAAGCCCTTGCGGTCGTCGATGCCCTGTATCGAGCGGGGATCCGCGCGGATCTCATTTCGATTGAAAATGAGCGTCACGTTGTCAGCTCGCATGGGGTCAAGCTCGTTTCCGACCTCATGCTTGCAGATGTGGATTTAGCGTCCTACACCGTTGTCTTCCTGCCGGGTGGTATGCCCGGAACGCTTGGGCTGAAGGCAAATGAGCGCGTGCGCGAGGAATTGACGCGTCGCGCCTCGAGCGGAGAAAAGACCGCTGCGATCTGTGCTGCCCCTTCGATTCTGGCCGAACTGGGAGTTCTTCAGGGCAAGCGCGCCACTGCAAATCCTGGCTTCATGGATGCCCTGAGCGCGGGAGGTGCGCAGGTTCAGTCTGAGTGCGTCGTCGTTGACGGGAACATTGTGACCAGCAGGGGAGCGGGCACTGCTCTAGAACTCGGTTTTGAGCTGGTCCGCCAGCTTCTGGGGGATGAGGCCGCACAGCGCGTGCGCGAGTCCGTCGTGTGGGAGCACTGAGGAGGCGCAATGGGTAAGCGTAAGCCTCGTCCCTGGCCGGATCCTCCCAATCCCTTGGCGTTGCCGGTTATAGATAATCACACGCATCTTCCCGGCCACGAAGGAGAAATCCCTCGCGCAGACGGGGTCAAGATGCCCCTTGAAGAACAGCTGGAGCGTGCGCGCCACGTAGGCGTGACTCGGATGATTTCCAGCGCCTGTGAGCTGCCAGATTTTGATCCGATGCTTGAGCTCGCTCGGGCGCATGGGGGCGTTCGCGTTGCCCTTGCGATCCACCCGAACGAGGCCGCCTTGCACGCAGGTTGTGCCGATCCTTCCCCCGATGGTTTGATTCCGCAGGTGCGTGAGCACCATATTCCCCTTGACGAGGCTTTGTCCGCCGTGGAGGAACGCTTGGGTGACCCGATGGTGGTTGCTGTGGGGGAGAGCGGTTTGGATTATTTCCGTACCGCTGATCCCGGTCGCGAGGCCCAGAAGGAGTCCTTCCGTGCGCACATCGAAATGGCTGCTCGCCACGATTTGCCGCTGCAGATTCATGACCGTGATGCTCATGAGGACTCTATTGCCCTGCTGCGTGAGTGCGCGCGTTCGGATCAGCGCATTGTTTTCCATTGTTTTTCTGGGGACGCGCAGATGGCCGAAATCTTGGCTGAGAATGGATGGTATGCGTCTTTTGCAGGGCCAATAAGCTATCCGGCTAATGACAACCTCCGTCGAGCCTTTGCGGCCCTTCCGCCTGAACTGGTGTTGGTTGAAACGGATGCTCCCTACTTGACCCCACTTCCGTGGAGGGGGTGCCCCAATGCGTCCTATGTCATGGCATATACCGTGCGCTTTATGGCTGAGCTCTGGGGTATTTCAGAGCAGCTAGCGTGTGAGCGCGTGACGGAGAATACCGAGCGAGTCTACGGAAGCTGGTAGGCGATCATCTCAATGGGAGAGCGTGGCACTCGTGAACGCTTGCGTGTAGGTCGTGAGCAACTTGAGTTGACGTTGAAACACAGTGGTGGGGGCG
>JBHRQN010000090.1:0-4019 GCA_042645485.1 Pauljensenia sp. | reverse complement strand
TGCCCCAATATTTACGAATGCTGGGAAGACCGCGAGGCAACCTTCCTACTCGGCGGAGCAATCTGCACACGCCGCTGCGATTTTTGCGATATCGCCACCGGCCGCCCCACAGAATACGACCGCGATGAGCCACGACGTATCGCTGAATCGGTCGCACAGATGGGACTTCGCTATGCAACCATCACTGGCGTCACCCGAGATGACCTTCCCGATGGTGCAGCATGGCTCTACGCAGAGACAACGCGCCAAATCCGTGCCAAGAGCCCAGGTACTGGTATTGAGTTACTCGTCGACGACTTCCGCGGCTCGAACGAGGCCATCGACATGGTCATTGAAGCTGCACCCCAAGTTTTTGCCCACAACCTTGAAACTGTCCCGCGAATCTTTAAGAAAATTCGCCCAGCTTTCCGTTACGAGCGTTCCCTCGCGATGATCCAGCGCGCCCACGATGGCGGAATGGTCACCAAATCGAATCTGATTCTTGGTATGGGTGAAACTCGAGAAGAAATCATCGAAGCCATGCGTGACCTTCATGAATCCGGCTGTGATCTTCTCACGCTCACGCAGTATTTGCGCCCCTCTCCCCTGCATCACCCGATCGACCGTTGGGTGCACCCGGAAGAATTCATCGAGCTTTCTGCCGAAGCTGAGGCTATGGGCTTTGCCGGAGTCATGGCAGGCCCACTCGTGCGTTCCTCGTACCGCGCGGGATTGTTGTGGGCAAAGGGAATGCGCGCCCGAGGCTTCGAGATCCCCGCACATCTGGCACACATTGAAAACTCGGGATCGACCCTGCAGGAAGCTGGATCGGTGCTCGACCGTTTGAAGAAGCGACAGGAACTCCATCGTTCAATGGCTGCCGCGCAGTCTGCACAATGACAGAGCAAGAAACGAGCGGCGTGAAGATGCCCAATCTCTCCCCCGCTCATGCATTGCTTGCTGCCGCGTATCAACGTCCAGATCGCCCCAGCCTGATTGATGCTTCAAGCGGACGCAGCCTGTCGGTCGAAGAAAGCGCGAGGCTGACCCGCGGACTTGCCTGGTATTTCCATTCCCTAGGAATTGGGAGCGAAGACCGCATTGTTGTGTGCGCTCCAAATAGCATCTGGCACTTCATTGTTCACGCAGCAGCATCGTGGATCCATGCGGTCACTGTTCCTGTCTCGCCTTTGCTTCCCTACTCGCAACGGCAAGAAATTTACGAGCTCGTATCCCCCGCACTGATTATCAGCGCCGATGGGCATTCCGTTGACGGTGTTTCGGCGCTCCCTATTTCCCTCATTGAAGAACGCGCATTGCAGGCCGTCGATCAAAGCCCTGCCAAGTGGGAGCCTTTGACATGCGACAACCAGACTGCCGCTTTGGTTTTCACGTCTGGCACCTCAGGGAAAATGCGCGCCGCTCAGCTCAGCCATGCAAATCTATGGTGGGCATCTCAGTGCTTTAGGGATGGTTTCGAGTACTCACCTGGCTCTGCAATCTGCGGAGTCGTCGCACCGCTGTCACATATCGGGGGTTTCAACGGAACCTCAATGGATACCTTCACTCACGGTGGAACCGTAGTTGTTTTTTCCTCTTTCCAGCCTCTCTCAGTGGTACGAGGTATTGAGAAATGGCGTATTTCGATCATGTTTGTCGTACCCGCTATGTGCCACATGCTGCTCAAGGCAGCCCATGAAAATAACGTGGATTTAAGCTCATGGACACACCCCCTAGTAGGCGGCGATGCAATGGGCGAATTATTGTATTCGAAGATGCGGGAGGCTGGGCTTTCCCCTATTCATGTTTGGGGGATGACAGAGCTTGGCGGAGCTGGAACTTTTCTTAGCCCCGAGGCCTGGCAGCATCATCCCGGCGCCATCGGCTATTCCTTCCCCTACATTGAGTTGCGTCTGGTTGATCCGCAAGGAAACCCCATTGACGAGGCCGGGCACAGCGGCTCCATTGAAGTGCGCGGCCCCGGGGTGGCAGCATGCTACTGGGGTGACGAGCCACGCCACCCAGATGAGTGGTTTTCAACCTCAGATATTGGTGTTTTTGATTCAGACATGTGCCTCCACATCCTTGGTCGCGCATCACGAGTTATTAACACCGGCGGTGAGCTCGTCTCCCCGATTCGCGTTGAAGAAGCTCTTCGCACTCGTGAATCAGTTGCTGACTGCTGCGTGCTCGGACTGAAGAATGAAATCTGGGGACAGATCGTTGCAGCAGCCTTAATCCCCGCTTCTGATCAACGCCCGTCATTGCGCGAATTACGTGAAGAGCTCAACGAGGCCTTGGCGCCTTGGCAGCATCCTCGCAGTATTGTTTGGGTCGATGCGCTCCCCCAAACAACAACTGGGAAAGTCGATATTTCCAAGGTATCGCGGTTATTTGAGTAGAAACTACTTGTAGAGAAAATGTGGGGTGCAGATGAATATCTGCACCCCACAACGCATAACGCGGCTCTTCAGAGTTGAGTGTGGGTGAGTGGGTGTTGGTCGGGGGTTGCGGGTAGAGGTCAAGGTCCTTGATGATGAGCGGGTGTGTGCTCCCCGGGCGCGTCTGGGGATGCGGGCGATTCGCTGAGCAATCCGTCAGTTACGTTTCGAGGGAGCCACCATTGCAGGATTGGCTCGACAACTGGCAACTACGTGGAACACCGTGTGCTCCCATATCAAGCCGTGTCTGCAAGCCACATCTGATGACCCCACCCGTTTCACAGGGGTTCAGGTACTGGGAGTCGATGAGCACGTGTGGCACCACCAGGACCAACGCCGCCGGGGCCCACGTGAACTCACCGGTATCGTGGACCTGACACGAGGGAAGGATCATCCCACGGCCCGCCTGTTGGACCTGATCCCAGGAAGGTCTGGCACCGTGCATGAGAACTGGCTGGCCGAGCGCGGCGAACAGTTTCGCTCCGGTATCCAGATCGCGACGCCGGATCCCTTCCAGGGATATAAGAACGCCATTGATGACCAGCTCCAAGACGCAACCAGCGTGCTGGACGCCTTTCATATCGTCAAGCTCGCCGCGGACGCTCTCGATGAGGTACGCCGCCGCGTCCAGCAAGAAACACTGGGACACCGTGGACGCAAGGGCGATCCCCTCTATCAAATCCGGCTTCTCCTACGCGCCTCGCATGATCGGCTCACGAAGCATCAACAAGAACGACTCCGCGCAGCCTTCACGGCACATGAGGCACACATCAGTGTCGAAGTCGCCTACCTTCACCGGGCAAGTGCGCGAGGTCTTCCACCAAGCCACACCCACCCAAGGCCAACGCCTGGCCACGCACCTCATCCAGCGCCTACCAACGTGTCCCATCCCCGAAATCACTCGCCTGGGCCGGACCCCACGCAAGTGGAAGGATGCCTTCTTGGCCTACCTCGACACAGGCGGAGCCAGCAACGGCCCCACCGAAGCCATAAACGGACATTATCGAACTAGGCAGACGTACCGCCAGAGGCTACCGCAACCCCACCAACTACAAACTCCGAATGCTCCTCATCGCAGGAGGCTTAGACGCCTCCACCCACACTCAACTCTGAAGAGCCGGAAATCTGCTGCCGTAAGCAATAAACTTTCGTAATGAAAGACAAGGGAGCCAGGTGAAGGAAGAAAAACGTGATTTTATTAATTAAAAGCAGCATCATTGGCATCAAAGCAACCCTCGGAAGGGTGCCTATCGCTTTAAGGCCCAGCCTGGTTTATATAATTCTTGTACTGGTGTCAACGATTCCGATGCGGCTGCTACATTTCTCTGCTGAATCGATAGGAAGGATGATTCAGTTCGGGTTTCCTGTACTTATGTATTTTATCCTAGCCCCGGTACTGGCAGCAATGAGCATCAGACAAGAAGACTTATCAAGGGGGAACCTTCCTGCCTTGATTGTAGCTGGCGTGATGCTGTTTTTATGTATTCCAATCAGCCGATTAGCGTACTTCGCCTTTTGGGAGAACCAGTATTTCACTTTTTCGGCCATTTTTATAACTGTAGTTCCTTTTGTTGTGACTGTTGTGGCGACCTTAACAAA
>JBHRQN010000089.1:0-4389 GCA_042645485.1 Pauljensenia sp. | reverse complement strand
GTGGGGAACAGATGAAAATCTGTTCCCCACACCCCTTAGTGCTCAGAAGTTCAGTGCTGAGGTGCCAGCCAGAGAGCACCCAGAGGAGGAACGCGAAGCTCAACCGAGTAGGGGCGTCCATTCCAGGGGATCTCTTCAGCAACGAGCTCGCCGATATTAACGACTCCTGAACCACCATATTGTGGATCATCCGTATTGACGACCTCTTGCCAGGTTCCCGCGTGAGGCAGGCCAATACGGTAGCCTTCGTGGGGGTTGCCAGCGAAGTTCACCACGCACACAAGCTCATCCTGAGCGCGGTGGCCGCTAGTGGCCTCGGATTTACGGATATAAGAGATCAGGTTGTGATCGCCATCGGAGGCGTCAATCCATTCGAAACCTGTGTAGGTGTCGTTCCACAGTGCTGAGTGGGTACGGTAGAGCTCGTTGAGGCGCGCAACCAAAGCTGCCATTCCGGCATGGTCGGGCTGATCGTAGAGCCACCAATCCAGGGAGTAGCTTTCATTCCACTCTTGTTCCTGTGCAAATTCCTGACCCATGAAGATCAGCTGCTTACCGGGATGCGACCACTGGTAGGCGAAGAGTGAACGTAAACCAGCCATCTGTTGCCAGTGATCACCGGGCATCTTGGAGACAAGTGCGCCCTTGCCGTGAACGACCTCGTCATGAGACAGAGGCAGCACGTAGTTCTCTGAGAAGGCGTAAACCAGTGAGAAGGTCAGCTCACCGTGATGCCAACGACGGTTCACAGGATCTTCAGAGAGATAGCGCAGGGTGTCATTCATCCACCCCATGTTCCATTTCATTCCAAAGCCTAGGCCGCCGCCAGAGGTCGGAGCGGTAACTCCGGGCCATGCGGTCGATTCTTCGGCAATCATGACAATTCCAGGATACAGGCGGTAGGAGGTTGCAGTTGCTTCCTGAAGGAAGGAGATCGCCTCAAGATTCTCACGCCCGCCGTATTGGTTTGGACGCCACTGACCGTCCTTACGCGAATAATCCAGATAGAGCATGGAGGCAACGGCATCAACGCGTAGGCCGTCGATGTGGAATTGATCAAGCCAATACAGTGCGTTTGCGACCAAGAAGTTTCGCACTTCAATGCGGCCGAAATTAAAGACGTAGGTGCCCCAATCTGGATGCTCACCGCGCAGCGGATCGGGATCTTCATATAACGGGGTACCGTCGAAGCGCGCCAGTGCCCAATCATCCTTGGGGAAGTGGGCCGGAACCCAGTCCAAGATCACGCCGATACCTTCTTGGTGGAGACGGTCCACAAGGTAACGGAAATCGTCGGGAGTGCCATAACGCGAGGTCGGTGCGTAATAGGAAGTGACTTGGTAACCCCAAGACCCGCCGAAGGGATGCTCAGCAAGAGGCATAAATTCGACGTGGGTGAACCCCATCTTCTTGACGTAGGGGATTAACTCATCGGCCAAACCGCGGTAACCCAGATCCTGCTTCCAAGAGCCTGCGTGAACCTCGTAAATCGACATGGGGCCGTTGTGAGGGTTGACATCCTCACGTGCGCGAAGCCAGTCTTCGTCGTTCCATGTGTGGAAGACATCGGTGACGACCGAGGCCGTGGCCGGGGGAATTTCCGTTGCCCGAGCCATGGGGTCTGCTTTTTGGAACCAGTTTCCTGATGGTCCTTGGATTTCGAACTTGTAGCGGGCGCCGACACCAACGCCGGGAATGAAGAGTTCCCACACTCCGGAAGCACCCATTGTGCGCATCGCGTGTCCGGTGCCGTCCCAGAAATTGAAGTCGCCGACAACGCGCACGGCCTGCGCATTGGGAGCCCACACTGCGAAGGCGACACCATCGACGGGCCCCATGACACCATCAAAATGCATGAGGTGGGCACCCAAGACCTCCCAGAGGCGCTCATGGCGTCCTTCGGAGATCAGATAGGTATCCATTTCACCAACGGTCGGGAGGAACCTGTAGGGGTCATCAACGACCTGCGAATGATCTCCGTAGGTCACGCGCAGTCGGTAGTCGGGAATATCTTCTGCAGCGAAGACACATACCCAAACACCCCCGTGTTCGTGGGTTGCCGGGTAGGTATGGTCCTGAGTGAGCACCTCGACCGAATCGGCCAGATGGTGAACGCTGCGGATCGTAACAACACCGTCATTGAGGTGTGCTCCCAGTACATCATGGGGGAGAGGATAGCGCCCTTCGGCTACCGCATCGAGGACGTCTGTGGCCACTGCTGTCGCTTGAGGTTCCATGTGTTCATCATCTCACGTTTAAAGAAGATCCAATAATTACTCGGTTTCGATGGTCATGACATGACCCAATCGATCCCAGGGGGACAGGCGTACCCAATTGGTGCGTGACCAGGAATAACGCTGTCCGTCGAGCTCATCGACAACGGTAAAGTTTGCCGATGATGTCCCCAAGGAGAGTCCGCTCAAATCAACATCGATTTCGCCTTCGACCGTGTTTTCCGGGTCCAAGGAGATTACGACGATGACTGTATCGGGCAATCCGGTCGGTGAGAATCGAGCGGGGACATGCTTGGAGAAGCACAGGATCTTCTCCGAGGTCGTGGGGTGGATGCGAAGATCGTGAAGCTGGCGCAGTGCTGGGTGGCGTTCACGAGCGCTATTGAGAAGTGTGAGTAGAGTCGGGATTCCCGTCTCCTGGGCAAGCTTTGGATCACGAGGCCGGAATTCGTATTTCTCGTTATCGTTGGGTTCCTCGGCACCCTCGCGTTGAATATTCTCAACCCACTCGTATCCCGAGTAGATTCCCCATGAGGGTGCTCCGAGTGCGGCCAACATGGCACGAATTGCGAAGATCGCAATTCCCCCAGAGGTCATTTGAAGAGTGAGAATATCGTGTGTCGTCGGCCAGAAGGTCGGACGAATAAGGTGCGCGGTATCGTGTGCGAGCTCCTGAAGATATTCCTCGATTTCTTGCTTTTCGGTTCTCCATGCGAAGTAGGTGTAGGACTGGTCAAAGCCAACCGCGCCCAGAGTGCGCATCATCGCGGGGCGGGTGAAAGCCTCGGCAAGGAAAATAATTTCGGGATGACGCGTATGGATTTCTTCCAGGAGGCGTTCCCAGAAACGAACGGGTTTTGTGTGAGGGTTATCGACACGGAAGATTGTCACCCCGTGGGAAATCCACAATTCGAGCATGTCACGAATTGCTGCGTAGATTCCTTCTGGGTCTCGATCGAAGTTTAGGGGATAAATGTCCTGATATTTCTTCGGTGGGTTCTCTGCGTAGGCGATCGAGCCATCTGCGCGTTGGGTGAACCATTCTGGATGCTCGCTGACCCACGGGTGGTCGGGGGAACACTGAAGTGCGATGTCCAGTGCAACTTCTAAGCCCAGCTCTTTTGACTGCGCGACAAAATAATCAAAATCATCGAAAGTGCCCAACTCAGGGTGAATGGCATCATGCCCGCCCTCCCTGGAACCGATGCCGTAGGGGCTGCCGGGTTCGCCTCTGTGAGCAACCAGAGAGTTATTCTTTCCCTTTCGATTGGTTAAACCGATCGGGTGAATTGGCGTCAAATAGACGACGTTGAAGCCCATAGACGCGATACGGGGCAGATCCTCGGTTGCAGTGCGCAAGGTTCCCGATACCCAGTGTCCTTTCTTGTCTTGGAAAGCACCGTGTGAACGGGGGAAGATCTCATACCACGCACCTGCGAGCGCACGGTTTCGGGCAACGTACAGGGGGAAACTACGAGTTGAGCCGTAGAGGTCTCGGAGTGGGAAATTACGGAAGACTGCGCGCACCGGAGCAGCCAGGCCAGCGGAGAGGCGGCGCTGAGGAGTCTGAGTGGTATCGCGTAGGGCCTGTGCGGCAGCAAGTAGGGTTTGAATGCCTGCTCGACTTGGCTGCTTTTGAGAAGGATTGTTTAGTGCCTCTCCGCGCGCGGCGCGTTCCATCAAGAGTGCGCCTTCTTCGAGCATAAGTTCGACGTCGACCTCGGCTCCAATCTTCACTGAGGCGTCGTGACGCCAGGTCGCGTAAGGGTCTGACCATGTATCAATGCGGAAACTCCACTTGCCGACCGCATCTGGCATCAGCCACGCTTCGTAGCGGTCAAGGCCGGGAGCAATGTCATGCATGAGGGCGCGTGAATGGATAGAGCCATTGGGGCGAATGAGAACTGCCTCGGCGGCGTAGGCATCATGGCCCTCTCTGAAGACGGTTGCTCGGATAGGAAATGCCTCAAAAACCGTTGCTTTAGCCGGCAAATTCCCGTCCTCGACGACGGGGAAAACTTCGGTGGCCGGGATGCGTGGAAGTAGTGTCTCGTTCACATACTCAAGCCTAATGGATACTGTGACGATCGACATACTCAGAAGGGCAAAAGGCACGGAAGAGTCTATAAAAAGGTGGTGGTTACTTCCGCGGAAG
>JBHRQN010000088.1:0-4780 GCA_042645485.1 Pauljensenia sp. | reverse complement strand
CCAGAACACCGAGCAGACGATCCTCGCGCTGGAACGACTCCAACGCGAAACCGAGGCCGGCAAGATCGCGGTCGTCCCGGACAACGCCCGATCCCACCACGCGAAAGCATTGACCGCCCTCCACGAGCCGGGGCAGCTGCTGGAGCGCATCACCCCTGTTTTCCTGCCGCCGTACGCGCCCGACCACAACCCGGTCGAGCACGTCCGGAACACGGCCAAGAACAACACCGCGAACATTCAGCACGAGACCCCCGAAGAAACCCTCGGCGCGTCCGCCTCACACCTCACCGGCCGAACATTCGACCACGACTTCGAGCACCTTCCCACTCCGCGAAACCAGAAACGATTTTGTTTCATGACGGCCATAGCCATAGAGAACAATATTGAAGAGACCGTCGACCTTGAATTGAAGAGACCGTCGACCTTGATTGGAAGCAACAGCCCTACGATCATCGGAAACCAAAGTGGGACGATGAGGCCGCCAAGGATATCGCTGCAATGGCGAACACCGGCGGCGGTTGGATTGTTTTCGGAGTGTCTGAAGATGGCGAGCATAATTCCGCCTCGGGACTTGCGCCAGTCACCTGGAATGCAGATACCCAGCAACGCATACTTCGAGTCGCGTATGCGAGGATCGGCCCGCCCGTCCTCGGATTAGAGTTCTACGTGTTGCCCACCGATGATGGCAGCAGCGTTGTGGCGATGCGCATTCCCGATTCACGCGACGCACCCCATTTCGCCCGAAAAGGAGACGATGCATTCATCGCACCCAAGCGCAATGGACCACACACTGTA
This sequence comes from Pauljensenia sp., assembly GCA_042645485.1. Classification (GTDB taxonomy): domain Bacteria; phylum Actinomycetota; class Actinomycetes; order Actinomycetales; family Actinomycetaceae; genus Pauljensenia. The sequence goes on along the minus strand of JBHRQN010000088.1, from coordinate 3,985 downwards.
TTCATGAGTGACCGAGAAATCGAACGAGGCTTCCGGGAGCGTTTCCAGTATGCAGACAATCAAGAGAAGTTGCTGCAGAATAAATTCGAAATAGCATCGCAAGGCTTGGCGGCAGAAGACGGGGTGTTCATTGCCTTCGCCGCGCTTCCCCTTGAGCCGACGACCCACTTGTCGCCTCCGCGAGAATCGAAGATTTACCAACTAGCATCTCGACAGCCAATCCCTGAACTGATTTTTAAGGAAAACCCTCCTCTGACTTGGAATAATGGACAAGTAAGGAAGGGAATGCGACAATGGATAATTCGTAGCTATCCCACCGACCGTTACCAGTTTCGAAAATGCCTCCAAGATGACGCCACAGTAACTACCGCCTACCGATTGGGCAACCTCATAGATCAAGAGGAATATAAGCCATATTATCCTGTCGGATTTCCAAATCACTGCAGGTCCAAGGATATAGAAACTGCAGTTATTGACTTCATGACAACCCTCCAAGGACACGCAGAGGAACGACAAGTCAATGGCGGTTATCGTATCCGTGCTGGCCTAATTGGAGTTGAGAATCTGCCGATTATCATCCGGGGGACCGAAGGGAATCAAAACTTGCTCCTCCCAGAAGAATTCGCAGAACCAATTATGCGGTTTCAGCCCGTCACCGCAGAATTGGATCCCCTAGCGGCTCCTCCAGATATGCTTCCCCAGGTGAACGACCTAGCGCGTGACCTCATTAACCAAGGCGGCGTTCAATATCTCACGATCATGGCCAAAACCAAGTGACCACCAGCAAGATCCGTCGTTATAGCTCGTGCGTGACGACCTTCAGGACGGCGTTCGCGGCGTCCTCCTGCTCGGCGACGACCAAGAGCCCATTCAGTTCCAAGAAGGCGACGCCGAGGTGCCAGGCGAGCCGCTTGTTGCCGTCACGGTAGGCGTGAGCTGTCGCGACGGCCGCGATGAGCTTCGCGGCCTTGCCGGGCAGCGTCGGATGGGCCTCATGGCCGTCGAATCCGAGAAATGGTGCACACAGGGCGCCCCGAAGTTTCCCTTCATCAAGGAGCAGCCCTGCGTGCACCTGCTGGGAGTAGATCCGTTGACACTGCTCCCAAGTGATCTCGACGGTCACGAGCCGAGGATGGCCAGCGTCTTGGCCCAGCGGCGCGAGGTGTCAGCGGCGATCCGCTCAATCGCCCCATCAGAGGCCTCCACCGTGGGCGTCATGGGGCGTCGCGGCCCCTCCCCCCGCAGGGCCATGCGCGTGTAGAACCTGCGCATCGCGTCGAGGGGGATCGGGTCGCTGCACTGAGCGTCTCGTGGTCTGTCGCCCCACACCTCGCGCCACGGCCCTTCGCGATGGGTCAGCTCGCCCAACGCGCTGCCGCCCATGGCACCGTAGTAGCCGGTCACTGCGTCGAGAGTGGCCTCCTCAGAGGCGGTGAACACTCCGGCAGGAGGCGCCTGCTGGATCACATGAAGAGCATGACGCAGGGAGGGGACCACAGGACCCATCTGCCACGCCTCGATCCGGTTGGAGAAGAGCGGACGACCGTCCCACACCAAGGACCACGCCTGGGCGTAGTAGACGAGCTTCTGGGCCTGCATCTCGCCGAACACCCGGCTCAGGGCATTGATGGTCTGCGCAGCGGCCATCGCGCGGTCAACAGTTGACTCTCGCATCTCGTCCACCTCCCCGTGATCGCTTCAACGCTAGCGCAGACGACCCACATTCCGTGAGTCCTCACTCTTCGACAACGTCCTTCAGCGTCCTGAGCAACAGAGTGAGAGCGACCCGCACATCGTACGGCCCAGCGCTCACGGTGCCTCTTGGACCCGAACCACGAGTCACCGCCGCCGGCGTCACCAGATCGGCACGCCTCCGGACGATCACCGGCTCCGAGCCGGAGCCCGACACCGCCCACGCAGGATCATCTTGCCTTTGGCCAGGGTGAGCACCGGCAGCCCTCGGCGGCCAGCAGCCGCGCTCAGAGCGGCCAGCTCCCCAGCAGTGATCCTGGCCCGGAGAACCCTCGCACGCCCGTTCCCCCACGTCGCCTCCGCACCAGGTCTGGGTCCGGCGTCCTTGCGAACCCCGGTGACGGCAACCGTTCTGCATACGTCCCTGACCGACCAGAGCGCAGATGCCCTCTGCTGTGAACGAGCATGAGCCACCCATTGCATCGGTTCCAAGGGCTGAAGGGATGCTGACAGGCGAGGGGCACCCCCAGTTCTCCCGGGCCTCTGCTGCGACTCCAAGGCGCGGGCCCACGCAGGCTGCATGATGAGGGTCATGCCAGCTGGAACCCCGGCAACATGATGACCTTCCACGATGCAGAACTGCATGGGCCTGAGGGGAGGGGCCAGACCGACGCATGATGAACGCAACCTTGAACCGGCAGTGGAGACAGATCGTCCGTGACATGAGTTCACCAGAAGTCGCCGAGGCGATGACATGTCTCGACCAAGCGGGGAGGCCCGACTGCCAGCACCCGATGAGCACCGCGAGCGCGGTCCGCGTCCTCCTGTGGAGGATCCAGGCACTCCCGCACCGTGAAGCGCCGGACAAGAGACTTCGCGCTCTGGCCTCCCAGAGGGTGGCGTGCATGACCTCGGCCCTGGCACGAGTTGAGCTTCCCGCGGACAGTACCAGTTCGGTCGACTCAGACCTTCGTTGCGCGAACCAGGCATTACGTGAGCTCCACGGGAACTCGGCGGAACCCATCGTGCTGAGACATTTCGTTCATCGGGACCGACGGAGCACCGGAGACCCGTCGTCTGAAGACCCGTCCCCGTCAGCGGCAGCTCAGGGCTCTGGCGCCTACCGCATCCTGCACGACTTGACGATAATTTATGTCCTGTACGCAGCCATCATCCTGACCGCCGGATTCGCTGTCACCATGCTCGTCCACTGGATCGCGGGACCACCTGCCCCGTTCACAGTGGCTGGCTTCGCGCAAACTTGGGCGCGAATAGCGGGATTCCTCGGCGATCTCACCCCCCTGACGCTTCCGATGATGACACTGGTCATCGGATTGTTCTCCATACCGATTCTCACCGGAGACGGGCGATCGGCGTCCCTCGAGGACCGCGGCCGCCAGCTCTTCCTGAACAGGGCGATCCACATCGCCAGTTTCACTGTGGCCACCCTGTCCATCCTCTCGATGCCTCATTCATCCTCAACGGAGGTCGGGGTCTCAATCTACGGCGTCATCTCCAGCGTCATGATCATCCTGTTCGCCCTCCTTCCGCCGACCCTGACCAACATCGTTGTCGACGAGCGGCGTCGGAACCTTCACAAGGCCGAGAAGACCATCGGGAGAATCGATGCGCTGCTCTCCGAGGACCAGTCGACATCGAGTGAACCGGTGCATCGATCATTCTTGGAGAAGCTCGAGCACCTGTTCCATCAGGCACTCAGCGTGGGATTCCTGGTCATCTTCGCCGCCGTTACTGTTGTCATCCTCTGCTTCGCCTTTGTTTGCACTCATGCGATCAGGCATTCGGTGAAACTGACCATGGCTTTACCCCTAATTTCTCTGGGTATCATGCTGTTCTTTCTCGCCTACTCCACGAGAAACTTGGCACGAGCACGGTGGTTCACCAAGATGTACGACGACAAGCCGCCCCGTTGGGCTGTGATGTTCTTGCCAGCTGTCTCGTCCTCTGTCCTGTCATCTTTCACCCTGTGCTTACCCATAGCACTCACCGGGCATGCCCACTGGTTCCTCATCTCGTTCATCACCCTGACAATCCTCCAGACCGTGTTCGCCGCTGCATTCCAGCATCTCCTTCCCACGAAGGAGGCCGAGCGCAGGAGACGCTTCCTCATGGACCAGCGCACATTGAACGAACAGACATGGCAGCTGGGCATCAACTATAGTCATAACATTGGACACTATGACATGGAGTATGGTACTCATAGAATGCAAGAAGGAGACCGAAACTTCTCAGAGACCAATGATACAGACAAGCGTAACACTTACGCAGGGGG
>JBHRQN010000087.1:0-4945 GCA_042645485.1 Pauljensenia sp. | reverse complement strand
AGCGGGCTGCGGCCCGAAATCGAATAGCCCTGTGCCTCAGCAGGAATGCCCGTCAGTGTCACGTAGTCGTTGTACTCCAAGCGCGTGAAGTCCTTATCACGGCGCCCCAACGCAGGGAAACGCATCTTGCGCTCACCGATCCGGTAGCGCTCCCACGGGTCCGCGGGCGCGTGCAGGCTCGCCTCCTCCTGCACTGACGGATACGGCTCCAGCCGCTCGTAGTTCACGTGCAGGTCCGCCAGCTCGCGGCCCACACTCGCATACGTGTGGAAACCCGCCGCTCGAGGAATGTGCGGGAGCATCTTCTTCAAATCGTCCTCGTAGCGCTCGCGATACTCCGGGTGATGCAGAAGCGCGTACACGTAGAAGAAAATGTCCTCCTTCGTGATCCCCGCATCCCCGTAGTGCTCCCGGTACGAGGCCAGCGTCGCGTCTGTGACGTTATCGACGCGGCGGTACCCGTCCAGAATTACAGGGATCTGGTTGCCGATCGGCCGCGAAAAATCCAGCGACGAGGCCGTGGCCTCCCCACCCGTCTGGCTCTCCGAGGAGGTTGCCAGGTCGGCGAACAGGTTGGTTTCGTTGCCGGAGCTGGGGGAGAGGGGCTCCCAGGTGTAGAGAGGTGGTCTGGTCTGGTGTTGCTGACGCAGCGTGAGTAGGCATGAGCGGGTGTGGAGCATACGGCGGGCCTTGTACAGGGGATCCGTGGCACGCCCGCGCCGATGGTGAAGTTCTTGCCCGATACGCCTGCGGCACTCATCGAGAGCATCACCGGCAAGGTGCACGACGTGAAAGGGATCCATGACCGCCCTCGCGCCGGGGAGCTCTTCAGCGGCTGCGCTTTTGAACCCGGTGAATCCATCCATCGCGACGATCTCGATGCGGCTTCGCCACGTGTCGGGGCGGGAGGCCAGCCAGGTTTTGAAGACCTGCTTGGAGCGACCCGGGACCATGTCCAAGAGTCGGGAGGGGCCGCTGCGTTCTCGGATGGGTGTCAAGTCCAAGATAACGGTGACGTATTTGTCTCCGTAGGGGGTGTGGCGCCACACGTGTTCATCCACCCCGATGACACGCACGCCATCGAACCGAGTTGGATCATTGATCAGTAGACGCTGGCCTTCACCCAGGACAGCGGTGTTGGCGGTATTCCAGGACACACCGAGGGCCTGGGAGATACGCGCCACCGTCAAATGATGAACGACCAGCCCAGTGAGCGCCCAGCGCACCGCCGCACGCGAGAGCTTGGCGCGCGGATCGGCCGCTTGGCTCATATCTTGACGCCACACATGGGCGCACTCCTGGCACCGGTAGCGGCGCACGCTCACGTGCAAAAACGTGGGACGCCACCCGTAAGGCTCGTGCGCCAAGCGCCTGATCACCGTGTCACGAGCCACGCCCTGACACCCGCAGCGTCGACACCACCGGTCCTCACCAGCAATCCGGCAAGCCAACACTGCATGGTCTGGCCACATGCGCTGGCCCGTCACTTCCAGGCCAAGGTCATCCAGGCGCGTGAACGCGCTCAGGTCAGGGCGATCAAAGATAGTATTGGCCATGTCGAGGTCTTTCAGATGGACGGTGTAGCAATCTCCATCATCGGAAGACCTCGACCCCTACCCGGCCACGACACGCCCAACCCCGCCCACAACACCTACACCCTCAAATGCGAAGAGCCGGTTATGTTGACGTCACCATCCGGGACGCAAAGACAATTATCGAACAAAAGTCATTAGGTGTCGATTTAGACAAACCAGAACTTCGCCAAAACGTAATGGTAACACCGTACGAACAGGCGAAACGCTACGCCGACAGTCTTCGCAATTCGGAGCGCCCGGACACGATCATCGTATGTAACTTTGAAGAGTTTCGGATTCACGACCTAGACTCAGCTAATCCCGCTCTAAACTATGAGCGCTTCACGCTTGATGAACTTCCCGAGCAGCTTCACCTTCTTGATTATCTTGCAGATCCGCAATTAGAGCGCAGAAAGCGAGAGGAGAAGGTATCACTCGATGCCGGGCTCCTAATCGGTAAATTGTACGATAAGTTGCGACAGCAGTACACCGAGCCTGATTCCGACGAGTCGATGCACGCACTCAACATATTATGTGTACGGCTGGTATTTCTTTTGTTTGCAGAGGACGCGGGCCTCTTTAAGAAAGACACATTTTACAACTACATGAAAAAAGTACCTGCGCACATGGCGAGGACGGCACTACAAGAGCTATTCCATTGGCTAAACAGTCCGAGCCACGGCGAGCAAAAATATGCTTCCGCAGCACTTAGAGAGTTTCCATACGTAAATGGTGGCCTTTTCGCAGCCGAGGTGGAAATACCCAACTTCACAGACGAGATTCTCGATTTCTTGCTATCAGAGGTTTCAGCAGGCACCAACTGGTCACAAATCTCACCAACGGTATTCGGCGGAGTATTTGAATCAACCCTAAACCCTGAAACCCGCCATAAAGGAGGAATGCACTACACATCTCCTGAAAATATTCATAAGCTGATCGGCCCACTTTTCCTGGATGAACTTAAGGAAGAGCTGGACAACATTCTTTCTGACACGTCTTTTGGCGAAACCGCTCGACATAACCGACTGCGCAAGTTTCACGATAAGATTGCAAACATGACTTTCCTGGATCCTGCTTGCGGATCAGGCAATTTCTTAACGGAGACCTATATTCAGCTTCGGAAACTTGAAAATAAGATTCTGTCGGAACTGCAACGCAATCAAGGCATGTTTTCTTTCAACGAAGACCTTTCTCCTTTGAAGATAAGCCTTCAACAATTTCACGGTGTTGAAATCAATGATTTCGCAGTAAATGTGGCAAAAACGGCACTATGGATTGCCGAGCTACAGGCAAACGCAGAAGCTCAGAGCATCGCATACGGAATAATTCAGGACTTCCCGCTCCAAGATTCAGCAAATATTGTCCACGGTAATGCATTACGAATTGACTGGGGTGACATAGTCCCGCCTTCGGAGCTCACCTACATTATCGGCAACCCACCTTTTCTCGGTGCTAGATATCAATCTAAGAGCCAGAAGTCTGACATCAGAGAGATCTTTGGTAATGCTAAGAACTCTGGAAATGTCGATTATGTCGCCGGTTGGTACATGAAGGCAGCACAGTTTATCGACACTTACCCCATTCAGTGCGCATTCGTTGGAACTAATTCGATATGCCAGGGCGAGCAGGTTGCCAACATCTGGTCCCCTATTTATGAATTGGGCATACGCATCGACTTCGCACACACTACATTCCGATGGGTAAGCGAATCTAAGGGACAGGCATCCGTTTTTGTCGTTATTGTCGCATTTTCCAAACTCAACCTCAGAAAGACTCTCTTCCACTACCCTTCCGCAGATGGCGAGCCAATCAAATTACACCCTTCCAGGCTCAACGCCTATTTGACTGACGGGCCCGATATTTTCATTTGGGACAGGAGCAAGCCGATCTGTTCTGTACCCGTAATGACTATAGGTTCACAGCCAATTGACAAGGGTAATTTTCTATTCACAACGAAAGAAAAAAATGATTTTCTTTCAATTGAGGGCGGTGTCAATGGGTGGTAGCAATGAGTTCGTTGAATGCTTCTGTTGGGGTGCGGTAGCCGAGGGTGGCTCTGGGGCAGTTGTTGAGCTCGTAGGCGATGGCGTCGAGGTAGGGCTGGTGGCTGGTGATGGGGGTTCCTTTGGGCAGGTATCGGCGGATGAGCCGGTTGGTGTTTTCGTTGGTTCCTCTCTCCCAGGGGCTGTGGGGGTGAGCGAAAAACACGTCCACGCCTGTGTCGCGGGTCAGGCGCTGGTGGCGGGCCATTTCCCGGCCTTGGTCCCAGGTCAGTGTTCGCATCGCCCCATCAGGAAGGCCCTGGATGCGGCGGGTCAGCGCATCACAGACCTGGTCGGCTTTCCTACCCAGGGGCAGGGCCACGATGATCAGGTAGCGGGTGGTGCGCTCAACCAGGGTCGCACACGCGCTGGCCCCGTCTTGGCCGATGATCAGGTCGCCTTCCCAGTTGCCCGGGATTTTCCGATCAGCAATGTCGGGGCGCTCATCAATCAATCGCATCCCAACAATGGGGGGTTTGCGCCCGCCTGTGGGGGGTTTCTTGCGCATCCACCTGCGCGAGGGCAAGCATATACCGTGCTCGATGAGCGTCTTCTTGGGGTGGGCGTAGATCCACGTGTAGATAGCCTCGTGGCTAATCGTGTGGCCCTGGGCGTCGGGGGAAGTATCCATGGTGGGCAGTGTGCCACATGCTTCGGCGCGCAGGCGTCCGCTGATCTGGCGGGGCGTGTGCCCCTGAGACAAATCGGAGATCACGCGGCGGCGAAGAACCGAATTGCGATCCAACAGGCGCTTCTTGGGGCGGCGCCTGGCCGCGCGGGCTGCCTTGCTGGCCTCCTCGGCCCGATACGCCCCGTCAGGGCCCGCATGGCGGGCGATCTCACGGCACACCACCGACGGACTACGCCCAATCAAGCGAGCGATACGCGCCTGAGACAAACCCGCCTCCAGCCCTGCCATGATCGCCGCGCGGTCCTGGACACCAAGCATCCGACGACACCCCACAACCAGCCTCCCACAAGCATCACCGCTACACGAAAAATTGCTTACACCCTATGACACTGCCCACACATCGGATAACTTCAAGCGATAGAAGCAAAATTCCAAAATACAAGGAAAAGCAATCTCGACAGGGAAAACAACCTCCTGATGCACTACACGGGATCATCCCCTGCCGGGGAACACCGCGACCGGAGTCGCATCGAGCGCTCGCAGGACCTCACAAACGTATCACCCCACCCACTTCCGCGTGCCATGGCGACACAAGTGGCACGATCCTGAAACAATGGGGGCATGTCGAATGACCCGCGTGAAAACCTGCACGGTGCGGATAGCCAGGAGCTGGCCGACGTGACGGCCGCCGCCGAGCA
>JBHRQN010000086.1:0-4960 GCA_042645485.1 Pauljensenia sp. | reverse complement strand
GCTTGGCCGCGCCCCCCACATCAAAGTAACGATCAGTTAAATCGCAAGAAGCCTTGATCAGAAGGCCGGAATTACCGAGCCATCCTTCCAGGTGTCCTCGATGTACTTCTTCACCTGGTCAGAGTGCAAAAGCTCATCCAGCTTCTTCACTGCCTCGGCCTTATCGCCTGAAACACTGGTCTTCCACACGAGGACATTCACCGAAGGGTTGTTTTCGGGGGACTCGACAGCCAGACCATCGCGCGAGGGCGCCAGGCCACCTTCCTGTGCGAAGTTACCGTTGATCACCGAGTAGTCAGTCTCGCCCAGGTTAGAGACCAGAACGGGTCCGTCAATTTCCTTGAAGTCGAAGTTCTTCAGCTTCTTAACGGTGTAAACATTGACGTCACCGCTTGCGGGGATCTCAACAAAACCGTTTGCAGCAAGAAGGCGAAGTGCGCGCTCCTGGTTGGTGACATCGGAGATCACGCCAATGATTCCGCCCTTTTCGGGAAGCTCATTCAGGGACTTGTGCTTGGAGGAGTAGACAGCCAGGGGCTCGAGGTGGATGCCCTTACCGGGAGTGAAGTCGTAGTTGAACTGCTGCTCAGCCTTTTCCAAGTAGGGAACAGTCTGGTGGTAGGTGGCATCAACTTCACCCTGATCCAGCGCACGGTTGGGCAGATCGTAGTCGGTGAATTCCTTGATGTTGATGTTGATTCCCGCATCCTTTGCCAGGTTGTCCTGGATGTACTTGAGGATCTTTGCGTGAGGTGAAGGGCTGGCTGCAACGGTAATGGTGGTTGCACCGTTCGAAGATGATGAAGAGCCCGTAGAACCGTTGGAGCAGGCCGAGAGGACCAGTGCTGCCGCAACGCCAAGACCGGCAAGAGTACGAAGAGAACGAGAGTGACGCATGAGAGTAATTCCTTATATTGTCTGTTTCCTACAAGCGGGGGGGACCTGAGTGGCCCGCGATAATCCCGCGAATTATTCCTAATTACCAAGCAGAGTTCGCGACCCGGCTGGTGGATGCTCAGCGGTGATCCACCAGCCGGCTGAGCATGTCGCCAATCATTTGAATTAACTGAACGATGATGATGATCGCAATGACCGAACAGATCATTGTGTCTGTCTGAAAGCGGTGGTACCCGTAGTCGATTGCCATCTTTCCAAGACCGCCCGCACCAACGACGCCCGTCATTGCCGAGTAGCCCACCAGGGTAATCGCCAATACCGTCACGGATTGGATAATGCCGGGCAGGGCCTCGCGAACCAAAATGTTCCAACGGATCCGACGGTTGGAAGCTCCCGCCATGAGCGCGGCCTCGACCTTGCCGTTTTCGACCGAAAGCAGGTTGGTTTCCACCAGGCGAGCAAAGAACGGAATCGCACCGATAACCAAGGGGAAGGTTGCTCCCTGCCAGGTAATCGCGCTACGCATGACAAATCTGGTCACCGGAAGCAGCACGATGATGAGGATGAGGAAGGGGAAGGAGCGGCCAACATTGACAATCAAACCAACGATCTGGTTGATGGTCTTGTTAGGAGTGAGTCCCGTCTTCGAGGTCTGAACAAGAAGCAGACCCAAAAGGAAGGCCGATGAGCACGGTAAATAAGGTGCCGAAGAAGACCATGAGCAGGGTCTCCCAGATTGCCGGGAGGAACTGCTGGGTGATTGCGGGGTTGTCTCCCCACGTCGGGTCACCTTTACCCAGTGGAAGCAGCGTCAGGGCTGTTGAAAGAGCCGAAAGGTTCACAGCGACCTCACCTCCACATGCGCGCCCTGGGCGCGAAGCTGGTCAATAATCGACGAACGCTGGGCTGCGGGGATCGCCAGAGCCAGGCGACCAACTTGGACAGAACCCATCGATTCGAAGGTCCCTGCGGTCACATCCGCGCCAAGCTCTGCGGCAAGGTTGAGCATATTTGAACCCGTGGGAACCCCAGGATGCGACGTAAAGATCACGTCCAGAAGGATATTTCCAGATTCCCAAGGCTGGGCAGAGGTTTTGGCTGAGGTTTTGGCCTCCGCTGAGTTGCTCTGTGCAGCGATTTCACGCGCGGTCAGCTCATGATTGAAGTCGGTGACATCCAGTTCATCAACACTGGGTGCAGGAACCAATTCCTTTGCCAGAGGCGAACCCGGGTTAGCAAGAACTTCTTCGATCGTTCCGCTCTGGACGATTCCTCCGTCTTTCAGGAGTGTTACGGAATCACAGATTTCGCGGACGACCGACATTTCATGGGTGATGATGACGATAGTGACGCCGGTTTCATCGCGCACCTGACGCAGCAGTGACAGAATCGCGCGGGTTGATTCGGGATCAAGGGCTGAGGTTGGCTCATCACAGAGCAAGACTCAAGGGGTATCTGAAAGTGCACGCGCAATACCGACGCGTTGGCGTTGGCCACCGGAAAGTTCAGAAGGGTAGGCACCGCCACGATGCTCGAGGCCGACTAGGGCAAGAAGTTCACGAACGCGTTCTTTGCGTTCCTCACGGGTGAATTCTTTCTTCGCGGCGACCTTCAGCGGGAATTCAATGTTTTCTCCCGCAGTCTTGGCATCGAAAAGGTTCGCTGCTTGGAAGACCATACCAATCTTGCGTCGCGCTTGGCGCAATTCGTGCCCGCGAAGCTGCGACAGATCAATGTCGTCAACGATGATCGACCCAGAGGTCGGTTTTTCCAGAGCGGTCAGACAACGAATGAGTGTTGACTTACCAGCACCTGACTGGCCGACGATTCCGTGAATACTTCCCGCTTCAACGTGCAGATTCACGTGATCAAGAGCAACGACATCATCACTTCCCTTCACGGGATAGATCTTCGAGACGTCGATTAGATCAATCACTGGGTCCTCCTTCCATGCACTCTTAGACTATGAGGCGGTGCCGGAGTGTCCAAATTTTTCGTTACACAACCTCACATTGCGAAACTGGACGTGAGAAGAAATGCGCAGATAGCCAAGACACTTCCCCCCAACCAGACGCCAAAAACAAGACCCGCGGCAGACACATAGCGACGACGATTCAGAAGCATCACAGCGTCGAGTACAGCGGTAGAAAAGGTTGTAAATCCGCCTAAAAATCCCGTTGAGAGTAGGAAGAAAACAGGGGCGTTGGGGGCAAGAAACCCCGCGAGCGCACCAGCGCATGTGCATCCCAGTAGATTGACCATACCGATCCCCCACTGGGGTGTTCGCTTTGCTCGACACTTTTTGAGATAAAGATCCAGCTGCCAGCGAGAGAGCGCACCCAGGGAACCGAAAACGCACACGAGAAGGAAGAGTAGTGGGGTCATTTCTTTTCCCCCCGAGGCCTTGGCCCCTCATTCGAAGCGAGTGAGTACCCCAAAGCAGCAAGCCCGATACCAAGTACAAGCAATACAAGGCTTGCGAGCATTCCCTCGATAAGCAGAGGCAAGGAGGACACCACCGCAGCACTAAACGGAGAAGAGACAACTCCGGAAAGCTCACCCCCGGCAGCGGGGACTGCTGTCATTGCTTGGAGCGCATTATGGACACTGGCCATGACCATGGTGGCGTATGTGGTCAAAGCGCCGGCGAAGCCACTTCCGGCGACAAGCATGACTTTTCTTCGCACAGCGTCCTCGCGGAAATAGCCCTGTGCCCACGCAGTGACAAAACCAAGAAAGAAAGCCCCACAAAGATTTACGGCCACCGTGGACCAAGAAAAAACCGTAAGTTTCCCGCTACCCGTAGCTGCAAGATCCAATCCCGCACGAATTGCTGTGCCAAGGAAAGCTCCGAAAGCAACACACAACCACGAGGGAACGCGCGTGAGCCAGCTCAGGTGATGATGCATCGATACACCGACGTCCTGCTCATCACCATTCAGATGCGCTCGTGTCTCCATGCATCCAAGGTTAGTCTGGGGGTATGGCATTTGCGTCGACCTTGACATCTCAGGCACACGATGGAGCGGAAAACTCAGCTTCTTCGCATGCGGACTCGGCCTCGGAAATCACAATCGAGGAAGGCCACCCTGCGCACGCCCAAGGCGCCGGACGCTTCGCTCCCTCCCCCAGCGGCGACCTCCACTTGGGCAATCTTCGCACTGCGTTGCTCGCGTGGATGTGGGCACGCCTGACGGACCGACGTTTCGTTTTGAGGATTGAAGATATCGACCGGGTGCGTTCGGGCTCCGCGCAACGTCAGATTGACGAACTGAAGGCGCTGGGAATTGATTGGGATGGCGAGGTTTTGATTCAGTCTTCTCGCGCTAAGGTCCACGATGAAGCTGTCAAAACGCTGCTTCGTAACGGGTATGCATTCGAATGCTTCTGCTCGCGCAAAGACATCCGTGAAGCTGCATCCGCACCGCATGTTGCCCCTGGCCATTACCCCGGGACTTGCCTGCACCTGAGCGCATCTGAGATCACCCGAAAGCGCGAAGAATTCGCGGCCGAGGGACGCCGTCCTGCTCTGCGGTTGAAAGCTCCCGTATCGGAGTGGACGGTACATGACGAATATTTTGGCCAGTACACGGGTCCTGTCGACCACTTTGTCATCCAGCGTTCTGATGGGGCACCGGCATACAACCTAGCGGTCGTCATTGATGATGCATTCCAGGGAGTTGACCAAGTAGTTCGCGGTGACGACCTCCTTTCTCAATCGCCCGGCCAAGCAATTCTGGCGTGTTTATTGGGCTATCCCACGGTCACCTACGCACATGTCCCCTTGGTTTTAGCGCAATCGGGCGCGCGGCTCGCTAAGCGCGATGGCGCAGTGACTATCGAGGAACTCGCGGAACGTGGGGTGACTATTGCCCAGATCATTGAGGTTTTAGCCCGCTCGATGGGTGTTGAAGGGGTTCATTCTGCCTCGCAGCTTCTTGAATTGATGGATGTTGAGAAACTGCGCGCACTCCCCCAAAAGCCGTGGACACCTGACTTGGAAAGGCTCTTCGCTTGATCGTGCGTGACGCCTCGCCTCTCCCCCCACGCTCTCTCCCCCGCC
>JBHRQN010000085.1:0-5053 GCA_042645485.1 Pauljensenia sp. | reverse complement strand
CGCCACGGGCCGCTCCTTCGAGCCGGTGCGCCGGGCACTGGCGCCCGCGGCCGGGCCACGCTCACACGCGACCCGGCCACTGCCTGATTCAGGAGCAATTAAACATTAAACCTGAACTCCACGATGTCGCCGTCCTGCATGACGTAGTCCTTACCTTCCATGCGGACCTTGCCGGCAGCCTTCGCAGCAGCCATGGAACCAGCCTCGATCAGATCGTCGTATGAGACGATCTCAGCCTTAATGAAGCCCTTCTCGAAGTCCGTGTGGATCACGCCGGCAGCCTTGGGAGCAGTATCGCCCTTGTGGATTGTCCAGGCGCGCGCTTCCTTCTCACCAGCGGTCAGGTAGGTCTGCAGCCCAAGGGTATCGAAGCCAACTCGCGCCAACTTATCCAAGCCGGATTCGCTCTGGCCGGACTCCGCCAGCATCTCTCGAGCGTCATCCTCGTCCAGCTCAACAAGCTCGGACTCGAACTGTGCATCCAAGAAGATCGCTTCAGCGGGGGTAACAAGCGAACGCAACTCGTCCTGCAGTTCCTTGTTGTCCATTTCTTCGGCATCCATATTGAACACGAAGATAAAGGGCTTAGAGGTCATCAGTTGGAAGGACTTGAGTGCATCCTGATCAAGCTTTGCCCCCGCGGGGCCGCTGAGCAGTTCGCCCTTTTCAAGCAGTTCCATTGCTGCGCGCGCAGTTTCCAGGACAATTGCCTCGGTCTTCTTGCCGCGGACTTCCTTTTCCAAACGCGGGATCTGCTTTTCAAGCGTCTGCATGTCAGCCAGAATCAGCTCGGTCTTAATGGTTTCAATATCCGATTCAGGATCAACCTTGCCATCAACGTGCACAACGTCGGGGTCGGAGAAAGCACGCGTCACCTGGCAAATGGCGTCGGCCTCGCGAATGTTCGCAAGGAACTGGTTACCCAAGCCCTCACCCTCAGACGCACCACGCACAATACCCGCGATATCCACGAAAGAAACGGTCGCGGGAATGATGCGCTGAGAACCAAAGATCTCGGCGAGCTTGTTCAAACGCGCATCGGGAAGCGGAACGACGCCCACATTCGGTTCGATGGTTGCGAAGGGGTAGTTCGCAGCCAGAACAGTCGCGCGGGTCAGAGCATTAAACAGAGTGGACTTGCCAACGTTGGGCAGGCCGGCGATACCAATAGTTAAAGACACGCCCCTATCCTATCCGACGAGGCCGCACTCCCGTTTACCCGCGCGCCTAGAAAGTGCGCGCATCAGCGGGTGAAATTTCGCTCAGCTGGTGTGATCCGGTCCGGCAGTGCGACGCGCATGCGGACGAACATCAATCTGTCCGGCCTTCTTCAAATCCGAACGCAGGTCTCGGGGAAGAGCGAAGGTGGTCGTTTCCGTCTCAGTTCGGACTTCCTCGACAGTCGGGAAACCACGTTCCTGAAGCCAGGCAATCACTTCACGGACAAGGATTTCGGGCACCGACGCGCCCGAGGTCAAGCCCACAGTCTTCGCCCCTGCGAACCATTCGTCCTGAAGCTCTTCGGCCTTATCGATGCGATACGCAGCGGGTACACCCGATTCGAGCGCAACATCAACCAGACGTACCGAGTTCGAGGAATTCGCAGAACCCACAACAACCATGACATCGACCTGAGGGGCAATGACCTTCACAGCCCCCTGGCGATTTTGCGTCGCGTAGCAGATGTCATCCGAAGGCGGATCAACAAGCTTGGGGAAACGCTGGCGCAAGCGATCAACCGTTTGACGCGTCTCATCAACAGAAAGGGTCGTCTGCGAAATCCACACAACGCGCTCAGGGTCACGGACAAGCAGATTGTCGACTTCTTCAGGCGTTCCAACCACTTGAATGTGTTCGGGGGCTTCGCCAAAAGTACCTTCGACCTCTTCGTGGCCTTCGTGGCCAACCAAGATGATGTCGTAGTCTTCCTTCGCGTAGCGCACGGCCTCTCGGTGGACCTTCGTGACCAGCGGACAGGTCGCATCGATTGTCGCGAGGTGACGCTGGGCTGCAACCGCATGAACTTCAGGCGAAACCCCGTGAGCAGAGAACACCACACGTGCGCCTTCGGGAACCTGATCGGTTTCTTGGACGAAGATCGCGCCACGCTTCGTCAAAGATTCGACGACAAACTTGTTGTGAACGATTTCCTTACGGACGTAGACGGGCGCACCGTAAAGATCCAAGGCTTTTTCAACAACATCAACCGCGCGATCAACACCCGCACAATATCCACGAGGCGCTGCAAGCAGGATCTTCCCACCTTCGACGCGGGAATCGCTTTCGCTAGTACGAAGGGTGTCGTCATGAGTCATAGATCAACCGTACAGGTCGCCATGTGCATCTGCGAACCATAAGTGCTTTTCCTTCCCAGTCTGGACGCAAATGCCCCTGGCCTGTGTCATGCTTATTTCGTGCCAGAGAACATGCCCCCCGCAGCAAAAGCTGCTGATACGACGCGCGAAAACCCGTGGCCACTGCGCAGACTCACGCAGAACATCAAGATCTACGTTGACCGGATGTCTTCGCTCTGGGTGGAAGGACAGGTCGTCCAATACAACCCGCGCCCGGGCTCGCGCATGGCGTTTTTCACCTTGCGCGACACCGAATCTGACACCTCGATGACCGTTACAGCTTTCCCGAATGTCATTTCTGCCGTTGGCGCAGGATTTGAAGAAGGCGTCAAAGTCGTCACGCGCGTCAAGCCCGTTTTTTGGGAACGCAGCGGAAGCTTGAACCTCCAAGCAGCCGAGGTTCACCTTCAAGGTCTGGGCGATCTATTGGCTCAAATTGAACGCCTGCGTCAAATACTCGCAGCCGAAGGCCTCTTCGACGAAGGACGCAAGAAACCCCTTCCTTTCCTTCCGCGCGTTATTGGCCTTGTGTGCGGGCGAAATGCGAAAGCCAAAGATGACGTCATTGTGAATGCAAGTGCGCGCTGGCCCGCTGCGCGGTTCGAGGTCCGTGAGGTCGCGGTCCAGGGGCAGTACGCGGTGCGCGAAGTCAGCGATGCCATTGCTGAGCTCGATCAAATCCCTGAAGTTGACGTGATTGTTGTTGCTCGAGGCGGCGGTTCCGTTGAGGATCTTCTACCCTTCTCTGACGAGGCCTTGGTACGTGCCGCTGCAGCCGCTTCCACTCCCCTGGTGTCGGCAATCGGGCACGAAGGCGATGCGCCACTTTTGGATTATGTGGCAGATTTCCGCGCTTCAACTCCGACGGATGCGGCCAGACGCATTGTTCCCGACCTTGCCCAAGAGCTTGAGGGTTTGGCTGCTGCTTCTCAAGCAATGCGCAATGCAATCGAGCGCAGACTGACACAAGAACGTCATCATTTGGATCTTGTCGTTTCGCGTCCCATCTTCCTCACACCGGCAGCAACGCTGGAACCTCATCGCGTCCTCATCGATTCAGCGGTAACAAATTTGCGTTCCCGGATAGAGCGACGCCTAAGCGAGGAGCGCCAAGGAATCGTTCAGGCCTCGGCAACCCTGCGTGCGCTCTCACCGCAGGCCACTTTGGAACGCGGGTATTCCATGCTCAAGCTTCCCTCTGGCGAATTGCTTCGCGACGCCTCGCAAGTCCCGAAGGGCACTTTGGTCGAAGGCATCCTTGCCTCGGGCCGCTTGGTCGCCCAAGTCGTTGGCTCCACCCAAGCGACAAGTAACGCAGCGCAGGCAAACGAATAAACCGTCCGACTTTCTCACCAAAACAGCCACCCAACTTGGAGGATCACATGGCAGAAAATACACTCCCGGCACCGGAATCCCTGTCGTATGAAGCAGCGCGCGATGAATTGATCGCCATCGTGAAGACGCTGGAAAGCGGACAGGCACCCTTAGAAGACACTCTTGCCATGTGGGAACGCGGCGAAGCCCTTGCCACCCGCTGCCGCTCGATTTTGGACGCAGCAACCCAACGGATGGAACAGGGAACAGAAAATTAATTCTCCGTCGCCCAGGACCCCAGAGATTGGTTAGACTGAGAACGTCAATTGTTCGAGGAAACCAGCCGACGTGGTCTGGAAACAGGAGGAAACATGGACCTCGCAACCGACCCCCACATCCTCTCCATCGGAGAAGCCCTGATGGATATCGTGGTCCCCGCAGACAGCCCTATCGCGGCCGTTGAGATCCCCGGGGGCTCACCGGCAAACGTCGCAATGACACTCGGACGCTTGGGCCGTAACGTTGGCCTGCAAACGTGGCTGGCACACGATGAACGCGGAGACATCCTCGAAGAACACTTCACGGCCTCGCACGTTGTCATCACTGAGGAGTCCTTCGGTGCTGATCACACTCCGACCGCACTCGCAAAGCTCAACGAAAAGGGCGCGGCAACCTACACCTTTGATCTTGATTGGTGTCCAAATAGCCCCATCGCCGTATCCACACAGGCTCGAATCGTCCACTCCGGTTCCATTGCTGCAGTGATCGAGCCCGGCGCACACGCCGTTTTGGATGCAATGATCACCGCACGCCAGCACGCCATCATCACCTATGATCCCAATGCTCGCCCCGCTCTCATGGGAACACCTGAAGAAGCATTGGCGACCGTCAACAAGTTCATCGGTATTTCTGATGTCGTCAAGGTGTCCGACGAAGATATCGCCTGGCTCACCAACGGCCGCGAAATTGAGGATGTAGTCCGCGATTGGCTCACCGCAGGTCCCTCGCTCATCGTTGTCACGAAGGGCAAGGAAGGCGCAGCGGCATTCACCTCGAGTGGTGTTCGCCGTTCTATCCCCGCCGGAGATGTCAAGGTCGAAGACACCGTTGGCGCAGGCGATTCCTTCATGGGAGGCCTGATTGATGCCCTGTGGTCGCTCGGTCTGGTGGGTGCCATGTCGCGTCCTGCTCTGCGCGAGTTGGATGCTGCAAAGGTCGACTTCATCTTGGAGCGCGCAGCAACAATTGGCGATATTACGGTCTCTCGTGCGGGAGCGAACCCCCCGTGGCTCTCTGAACTCGCTGAGTTCCTAGCCTGAGACGATTCAATCGTAAGGCGTTGAAAGACGCAGGGGGCGCGGATCAGAAGATCCGCGCCCCCTAGC
>JBHRQN010000084.1:0-5279 GCA_042645485.1 Pauljensenia sp. | reverse complement strand
GTGATCTTCACGGTGATCTTCATGGTCTTTTCGTCGCCCTTGGCAATGGTCTCTTCGGACAGATCCCATTTGCCGGTTGCCGAATCGTAGGAGCCATCGCCTTCAGCCTTGACGAACTCAACGCCCGCGGGGAGCTGATCGGCGGCCTTGACACCGGTTGCTGCACTCGGACCGTTGTTGGTGACGGTCAGGGTGTAGGTGATGACCTTACCGGGAGCGAACTCGAAGGTTGCCTGGTCGACTTCAGCGGGATCGGTGATCGCCTTCTTGATGGCGGTGTCAGCCAAACCGGTGAATGCCCAGTCCTGCGAGTCATTGGACATCGAACCGCGACGAAGTGTGACATTAGAGGTCAAGGAGAGCGTCTGGTTCGCCGATGCCTTCATGTTGCCGGAAGGCGCGTAGCTCTGAGCAATGCAATCAGGGCAGGCTGCCATCAGCGAATCGCGATCCACGGAGACGGTGTAGTCACCGGGGGCCAGATCCTCGAAGGAGTACCTACCATTTGCATCAGTGGTGGTCGTCAGCGTCTTTTCAACACCTGCAGGGGTCTTGAAAGTCAGCTTGACAATGACACCTGCCAGCTCCTTGTCGTGCTCCGTGGGATTGAAACCGCCAGTGTTGTCTATATCCCAGAAGATGGTGTCACCGATGTAGCCGCTAGCGACCAGACCGAGATCGATGCTCATGTCTTCCTGACCCTCAGTCAGAGTGATCTTTGGTACAGGACCGTTGGAGTCCTTATCCGTGTCAGTACCCGCGTTCGTCACAGTTACCCCGTATGAATCGGGAGGCCAGAGGCGCACGGTGTAGCTCTTGCTACCCTTGTCACCCTCCGTGTTCGGAAGCAAGTTCTCGAACTTGTAAAGGCCGTTTTCATCACTTAGGACGGGCTTGACGGGATTTCCATTCGCATCGAGAACCGGCCTATCAAGGGCGTCAACCAGAGAAATACGCGCGCCTGGAACGCCATATTCACCAGCATCCTGGATGCCGTTCTTGTTGGCATCGAACCATACGTAGTTACCAACCGCAGCAGGTTTCACGAAGCCGAAATCAACCTTCGTGACGTTTGCCTTGGAGGCAGTCAGCGAGATTGCCGGGGTCGTGAGCTTGCCCTTCCCGGCATCGGTGCGGCTGGTTGAGGTCTCGTAACCGTAGGTCTGCTTGTAGTTGGAGAGTTTTACGTTCTTTCCGTCGACAGTTGCTTGGTCAGGAACAACCTCAACCTTGTAGTCACCCAAGGGCAGGCGGTTGAAGGTGTAGTTACCATTGGTATCGGTCTTGGTGGTGATCTCTGCGCCGGTGGAATCCTTCACAGGGTTTCCATCTGCGTCGAGGAGACGAACCGTCACACCCTCGAAAGGTCTATCGGTATCTGTATCGTTCGTCCACGAGGCATCCTTGTCGTTGTAGATGGTTCCCGAAATGGAGCCGCCCACAGTGAAGGAAGCACTCGAGGTGTTGTTGTCCTTGTTCGAATCAACCTGGTCATAATCGCCCAAGGTTGCGGTGTTCGTGAGAGTCTTACCTTCGGTGCCCTCTTGGACCTGCACGAGCACGTAGAGGGTTTCCACTCCGCCAACGTGGAGGTTGACGTCGAGCTTGCCCGACTCCATAGCCATCCACTCGGGGTCAAGAACATGGTAGCCAGGGTCGGCTGCAACCGTTCCATTGACACAGGGAACAGTTCCACTGGTCTGGCAGATACGAGTCTCAGAGGAGATGAATTCCACGCCGGAGGGAAGCACGTCTGCGACGTTCATACCCGAGGCAACAGCCGGACCGTTGTTCTTCAAGCTGACCTTGTAGAGCATGTAGTCGCCAGGCATGACGGGATCCGTCGACTCGATGGTCTCGGGGATACCGTTGGCATCGCGGGCAACTTCGGTGCCGTTCATCTTGACGCGGGAGACCGACTTGTTGACCTCAACGTCAGTGGAGACGTTGATGCCGACCTTGGGTGCTTCGTTCGGCTGCAGGTAGGAGACCTTACCGTTTTCGGTAACGCCGCCAGCCATTGCAACGGAGTTCCAAGCAATCAGGTTCGCGTTGACCGGAGAGGTCATGGTTGCCACGAACTGGATCTTTTCGCCGACCTCAATATCGCGGTTCATTACCAGGCGGAAGCCCTTAACGGTTTTCAGGTCGGCAGGTGCTGCTCCCCAAGCGTTGGGTGTACATCCCGCAGGGCCATCGTTCATTGCGCCACCGACGCTCATCACTTCACCGCGGCAGGGATTCTCAACGGTCGTGTACTGGATCGTGATATCTGAGGCGGGAATTTCGCTGATCTCGGGGTCCTGGCCCGACTTTTCCTTGATCGACTGGAAGGTCCAGTTGGTCGAGTTCAAGAAAGGCTGCCAGTGGGAGCCGCGCGCCTGAGAAGAGGCGGGACCCACGCCCTTGTCGCCCACGTGAGGAAGAATGTCGTAGGCGACAACCTTCGTCAGGGGAGTGTTGCCAGCGTTTGAAATGGTGAAACGGTATGCGCCATCCGAACCCGGATCGATCTTTGCGACCTCACCGGCAGGAACGAAATCGGCGTCCTTATTGCCCTTGACTTCCTTCGTGATGTTCATTGCGGGGGTGGTCGCAACGTTGAAGTTGGCGTTGGCGGAACAGAGGTAATCCTCAGTTGAACCATTGCCATTGACGTCGAAGGTGTCTTTGTCTCGACCGCTGGTGCAGTAGTTCGTGTTGCGCAGGCTCTTGTCTACAGCAACGTCCTTGGCACCGTCACCGGGCATGTACGTCATTGCCTGGTTCAGGGTTTGTCCAGCAGGTGCGGTGCTCTTCACAGTCGTGTCGAAACTCGTGTAAAGCGATCCCTCAACCGGGTCGGGGACGATCATGCGGAGCAGGGTGCGTCCGGTACCGTTGTAGTTCTTCGTGATCTCGATCTGGACCTTGCTGAGGTCGTACTTGCTTCCATCAGGGTTGGTCAGAGGTGAACCAGAATTGAGGCTGACCTGAGATGCATCGTCGATGTCGAAGCCTTCAGGAAGAAGATCTGCAATGGTAAACGGTGTGGGCTTACCGCCTTGAGCAGCAGTGCGAACAGAGCCGTTGACACCGAAAGATGCTGTCTTTCCGACAACTACGGGATTCGTCCTGACGGCCTTAGCTACTCCCACGCTGGGGAAATCGTCACGCACGCGCATCCAGGAGCACAGGTCATCGCTGGAAGCGAGGACTGCGCCGGTGTCCTTATCCGTCAGAGTGCCGGTTGCACAGTTCTGGAAGCGGACGTAGTCCGGAGAAGCCACATAGTTGAAGTACTTCTCAGGCGGAGCGACCGGGTTGTAGTGGCTGGCGAAATCCGAGGGTTCCGTCTTGGGGAGGGAATCGGGAATCGTGCCTTGGAACCAAATAGATGCGCTGGTCTGAGGAGCAACATCGCTATCGATGGTGTAGCGGGTGATCCATTCACCATCGGGAAGGGTGATGTTCGCCGTCTCGGTGTAGTTGGCGACAACGTGGTTACCCTTGTTGGTCCAGTATTCGAAAGTCCAGCCGCCCTTATCTTCGTAGCCAGACTTGCCGAAGATGGTGAAGCGGTACGGGCTCACCATGGTCGGTTGGTCACAGTTGCCACCTGCAGCCTTTGCGTCCTGAGTGGACCATGTGCACGGCAGGGTGTCATCGAAGTGAACGTGTGTCGTCGTATTGCCGGTGTTGACAGCACCGAGGCGCCATGGAGTGAGGCCCTTGCGAACCTGGTACTGCCAGTCGTTGCCGGCCTTGACGACGCGACCACCAGGCTTGCGAACTGCGAAACCGTGGGTGATTTCGGAGCTCTTCGTCATGACGGTCGTGGGGTCATTCTGGACCGCAGCCGTGATGGTGGCCTTGTTTGTAACCGTGTCGGCCGTCGTTACCGAACCTTCGGGGTATTTCACGGTAACGAAGGAGTCGATGGGGTTTTGCCAAGCCCACTTGTCATAGGACCAAGTAACAGTGTGGGTCGCTGCATCGTAAACGCCGCCGTTGGTAGCGGAAACGAATACTGCCTTCGCGGGAAGCGGATCGACAACCTTAATGTTCTGGACCTGCACGAAGTTGGTGGCATTGACACCATTCTTTAGTGAGGAACCATTCCAGCGGATACCAACCTTATTGGGGTCGGTTTGGTCAATCTGCTGGTAGCCGTAACGCAGCTGATAGGTCGTTTCCCCGCCGACAGCAGGGTAGCTGTTCGGGTTTGTCGAACCGTTCTTCCAAATGGCGATATCGGTGTCCGCGGTCCACTTAGTGGTCTTCGAGTCCTCGATAGGGTCGGCGTTGGTTGCCGTGAAGCTCACCTGTTGGGTGGTCGTTGAGTTGTTCGGTGCATCGTTGCCGTCGTAGTTCCAGGTGATCTGGATGCGATCGGAAGTGCCGGCAGGAATCGACCGCTGCAGGGGGAAGAGAAGCCGCTTCATCCTTGGGTTGCCTGCGACAGTCGTCTGCTCGGTGCGAAGAACCGTCGAGCCTGTCACTGCGACGGCGGTGTAGAGCTTGTCTGTCAGCGCCGTACCCGCGGGGGTAACGGGTGCAGGAAGCAGTACCTCAATGGCAGCGCCTTCACAGGGAGTGGTCACCGACGAACATGCGTAGTTGATCGTCGTGATCTGCTTGTCGCGAATTGCAAGGGTAGAACTGTCGTTCGTGACAGTCATTGCCAGAGTTGCCGGCTTCGAGCTGGTCGCACGTGCACGACGTGAACGAGGCTGGTTGGCCTCTGCAGAAGTACCTGCGTCCTGAGCGGAGGTGTCCGAGGCGTTTGCCTCAGTTCCGCCTGCTACAGGAGTCTCAGAGTTGGAGGCTGCCGCCTGCTCGGATGCGGAGGCGCTAGCGTCGCTAGTGTTCTCCGTTTCAGAGGCCGTGGTGGCCTGAGTGGTTTCGCTTGCGCTGGTGTTGTCTGCCGCGACACTACCGTTAAACGGAGTGAAGGAAGTCAACAGAAGCGAGGCTGCTGCAAGAGTCGCAACACCCGCCGCTCGCGCGCGTTTTTAAGAGTTTGGGATGTGACATCGAAAATCTCTCTCAATCGCACAATTTATAGGGATTCAGGGTCTAATCTACATTCTTTAAAAACGGCGGGCAATTACTTGTGGAATTAGTCATTTCCAACTATTTGTTTCAAAAAAGTGATTGACTGATCCGCATTTGTATGCTGCATGTTTTGGGCATAGCGAAACCCCCGGAACCCATGAGGATTCCGGGGGCTGTTTGCGGAGACGGCGGGATTTGAACCCGCGAGGGGCTCGATCTGCCCGAAGTAAGCCTTATCGCGA
>JBHRQN010000083.1:0-5802 GCA_042645485.1 Pauljensenia sp. | reverse complement strand
GCATTGCGTCGCGACCCCAAACACTAAGCCTTCAGAAAGGCGTTCTGTCTTACTCGGCAGAAGCTTCCTGGTTCTGATCAGCGCTGTAGTCTTCGACCTCGAGGTCTGCCCAGTAGTCCTCGGCCCAGGGATCTTCGATCGGCTGGCTGCGCTTCCACAGGACGTAGCCTGCACCAGCAGCGGCAGCGGTCAGTGCGGTGAAGCAGAGGGCGCGAAGCAGGCGGCCCTTCTTCTTGCAGCACTTCTTCTTACGGGTCGGGGTGGACAGTGCCTGTGCCGATGCGGAACGAGCGGCGCGTGCGCGTGAGCCCAGATCGCCCTCAGCAGCAAGAGCAGTGGCAGACTCGGACACTGCCTTGTTCAGGCGAGGCAGGTAGTCGTCCACGACGTGGCCGTGAATGTCGGAAAGGAAGGGCTGAGCGCGGTCGGCGACAGACTGTGCACGTTCGCTTGCGGACTCAACAAGGGGAGTCGCGCGCTCAATTGCGCTTGAGAGCGCAGCCTGTGCGCGAGGAGCTGCCCAGTCCAGTCCCTGCTCTGCCAGATCGGCGGCTCGCACGGCGAGACGTCCCGCGTGCACAGCCGCTGCGTCGCGGAGCTGCAGGCCCTGTGCCTTGAGCTTTTCGGTGTCGATGTTCGGGGTCCTTGCCATGATGTCTCCGAATCTGTAAAAAATTCGCGTCCGTTAAGCGAACGCATGGACCCTTCTATTGTGCACTCTTTGACCATTAGATGCAGCTTCATCAAGTGAATACCGAGCAAAATAGCGTGCCGATTTCACCTGAATCTGGAACCATGGAGGTATGGAAGCAACAATTCACACCAATAAGGGCGATATTCGACTCGAGCTTTTCCCCGAGCAAGCCCCCAACACCGTCAAAAACTTCACCTCACTTGCACAGGGTGAACGCGAATGGATTGACCCCACTAACGGTCAGCCCACCTCGCGCCCCCTTTTCAACGGCACGATTTTCCACCGCGTCATTGACGGCTTCATGATTCAGGGCGGTGACCCCCTTGGTACCGGAACCGGCGGTCCCGGATACCAGTTCAACGATGAGATTCACCCGGATCTGACCTTCTCCAAGCCCTACCTGCTGGCCATGGCAAACGCAGGCAAGCGCATGGGTAAGGGAACCAACGGCTCTCAGTTCTTCATCACCGTTGCGCCCACCCCGTGGCTCAACGGAAACCACACCATTTTCGGTGAAGTCATCGACGAAGACTCCAAGCGAGTTGTCGATGCGATCGCCACGACTCGCACCGGTCGTAACGATCGTCCCGTCGAAGATGTCGTCATCGAATCGATCGACATCACTGAGTGACCACAAACCGGAAGGTTTATATGTCTCAGCCTCTGTACGGTCAGCGTTCTGATCCCTACGCTGCACCCGAGTGCCCGCGCCACCCCGGCGTGCGCAGCGTCGATTACTGCAAGCGCTGCAATCGACCCATGTGCACCCAGTGTGTCGTCCCAACGGAAGTCCGTTCGATTTGTGTGGACTGCGCGGGCCGAGGCCGAGGCAACCTTTTCGGAAGCGCCCGCGCCTCCCGGCCTCGTCAGTGGGGGAGTGTCCGGGTCAGTGCACAAACCCCTGTCGTCACCTACGCAATCATTGGCGTATGCGTGGCTCTGTGGGTAGGTGACATTCTTACCAAGGGCGTGATCACCCAATACCTGGGATTCACCCCGATTCATGGCCTGTATCAGCCGTGGCGCATCCTGACGACGGCGTTCTTGCATGTGAACCTCATGCACATTGCCTTCAATATGGTTTCGCTCTACGCAATTGGACGTGCCTTGGAGCCAGCGCTGGGGCGCGGTCCCTACTTCTGTCTCTATCTATTAAGTGCTCTTGGCGGAACCCTTGGTGTTTTGGGGTGGGTGCTGATTGACCCCTCATCTGCCTTGACGGTGACCGTCGGTGCCTCGGGCGCAATTTTCGGCCTTTTTGGCTCTGTTTTTGTTCTGCAGCGGGCCGCTGGGATCGACGTGCGCGCCGTCGTCGGCCTTCTTGCAGTCAACCTCCTGTATGGCTTCATCGTTTCAGGAGTATCGTGGCAGGCTCATCTTGGCGGTTTGATTTTCGGGATGCTCGCAACCTGGGGGATGCTCGCCTTGGGTAAGCCGCGTTCCGGGATGACAGCGAAGAAACAACGCCGCCGTTTGTATCTGGGTATCGCGGGGATGTTCCTTGCTGAGCTTGTCATCCTTGTCGTCACCTACATGGTGCTTCTCAATATCTAAGTGGGAGTTTCGATGCTGGACTTGTGGAATCCGTGGGAGATCTATGATCGGCTGATTGAGCAGATCGACCCATCCGTTCAAGTTACCGCTAGCGGACGTTTTGGTAAGTGGGCCTTCATCGAGAATTCCGAGGCCGGCGCGGGTATGGCCTTCCATATGCCCGTTGAGTCGATTGCTCGCCGTCTTCCCGCCGATCCCTCTGGCATGAGTCTGCGCGAGGTTGCCGCTTATGCGAAGAGTTGGAATTTCGCCGAGGCTGCCCTGGGGATGGCGGCTGTGAATTCTTGGTATGCGCTTCCCTCGCGGGCCGAAGCAGCGGGTTTTGTTCCGTGCCAGGTGAATAATTGGCAGAACCTTTTTGATCCTTGGTCGGCTGAGGTTGCCGGTAAGCGCGTTGCTGTTATTGGGCATTTCCCTTTCGCTGCCGCGGCCCTTTCTGCTGCCTCTGAACTCTTCATCTTCGAGCGCAACGTGCTGGATGGAGATTTGCCAGATACGGCCGCAGAATATGTTCTTCCCACCTGTGATTACGTCTTTATCACGGGTTCTGCTTTTGTGAACAAGACAATGCCGCGTCTTTTGGAGCTTTCCCGCGGTGCACAGACGATTATTGTTGGCCCTTCGGCTCCCGCTGCGACCTTGCTGACCGAGTACGGCATGAATTCGCTGACGACCTTCTCGACGACAGATATTGCTTCCTTCCAGCCCGCTTTGGGTGGCCAGCGCCTTGGGGGCATGTACGAGGCCGGTCGGCGTATCGAGTTCCACGCCTAGTCTGCGTGGAGTTATTGCCCCACATCGAGGTGATGCGGGGAGTGTAGTGACCCGCTGCATGTCCGTACATGGCTTCTTTTTGGCCGCTTCTTAGCTCATTCTGGGCGAAAGCTGGAAGCTAAATGGGAGCTTGCTCATTTAGCCTGTGGATGTTGTGGATAAAGTGTGGATACAGCGCGAAATCATTGTGCGAAGCTGAAAAGTGTGCTGCCGGACATCATTTTGTTGTTTTTGTGGCAAAAAAGTGAGTTTTCGTTGATATACCGTAAGTCTGAAGTTTCAATTCAATCTTCATGAAACTAAATTCATTAGTAAATCTGGGAATCGATGCTGGGTAATTACATCGATGGTATTTGTCCCCAGCTGTGGATTTGCCTGTGGATAACTTTTGGTTGTAGATGTGGATTCACGCCTCTAAAGCGCCCAAAATCGTCGATATCTAAGATTTGACGAAGAAAAATCTAGTGACGCGTGAAAGCAAAGGGGCTGGGACCCCCTTACGGGTGTCCCAGCCCCTTGAGACTCAACCGTGAATTCAGTTCATCAGAAAGGAGAATTCACGTTCGGCAATATGCTCAGCGCCAACGCATAGTCATAAGGAAGCCGACGAATGCGATACCGCCACCGACTGCCAAGTTCCACTGACCGATCTTCGGAATCGGGTACGTGGCTCCGGAAATATAGAAGACAACAATCCAGAGCAGGCCGACAATCATCAGGGTCGTGAAGACGGGTGCCCACCACACAGGCGAAAGCGGAATGCCATCGGTCCAGGCATGGATTTCATTTTCTGACTCGGCCTTTGCGCGCTTCTCAACGCGAGATTCGTGATCGCGCTTCTTGCTTGATGAACGCTTGCCGTGTTCCTCGCGCTTCGAGTCCTTCTTCTCGTCCTCATGTGCGTGACGCTCTTCGCGCTTCTCGGAACGCTCCTCGGTCTGTGCGTCTTTCTTCTCTTCCTCGCGCTCTTCGCTCTTCTTCGGCTCAGCCACGATTATCCTTTCATGCGGCAAGTGTCGGGATCTTCCCGGGAAACGCCGCGACAGGCGGCCTTCCTCTAGCCTAGCGGGACTGAGCCAAACATCAAAAGCAACTGGGCGTTGCACCCTCAAACAAGGGATACTAGAGGTACACCTATTCGCCAACAGGAGATGATGTGAAACTCTTCGGCCGACCGCTCACCCGCCCGACGGGTCGTACCCTGCGCTCGGCTCTGTCTGTTCTCATCGTTACCACGGCCTCGGGAATGCTCTTTGTCGCCAGTGCACGCTCAAACGCGGAGACTCGCTCACAAACCGCTGTTGATCTGGCCGGGCTTGTCGCACACCGTCAAAACGAAGTGAAGGAACTCCAAGACGGGGTCCGCAGCCTGAAAGATCAGATTGCAGGCCGCGTTCCCGCAGCTGGCCAGCAGAGCAACGATAACGTTGGCGAACTATCCAAAGTTCCCGTCTCGGGTCCCGGTATTACGGTGACCCTTTCAGATGCGCCCACAGACAGTATCCCGGACAACGTCAACCCCAACGATCTGGTCATTCACCAGCAAGATATTGACGATGTCATGAATGCAATGTGGGAAGGTGGCGCAGAAGCAATGACCGTCCAAGGGGTACGCATTGCCCCACGAACCGTTGTGCGCTGCATTGGAAATGTCATTTTGGTCGGTGGGACATCCTTCTCTCCGCCCTACAAGATTTCGGCGATCGGAAATGTGAATCAGCTCCGAAATTCAGTCGAAACGAACCCTCGAGTCGTCAACTATCAGCGTTATGTGGCACGCTACGGATTGGGCTGGGAGTTGAAAACTTCAGACAAACTGGAATTTCCGGCATCAGACCAAGACCTATCCCTTCGATACGCACAGGTGGTGAAAGAGAATGGGTGAACACGTGAAAGAAGCGGCTGCCCCCCGTCGCTATCGCGTCACCTTCCTCTCGGTCATCGGCGAGCTCCTCATTACGATTGCCGTCATTTTGGGGTTATTTGCCGTTTGGCAGTTGTACTGGACGACATACAAGGTAGAAGGCCCCCGCGCTCAAGCAGTCGCGGACTTCTCCAGCAAGCACCCATCGAACCGAACCTTGGGTGAACGCCATACCGACGACCCGCCGGAGTTCACCCTGAACCCGGCAATTGATGAACTCTACGGAGTGATCCATGTTCCTTCATGGAATTGGATGAAGATCCCCTTGGGTGAAGGCACGACGGGTAGCGTGATTGATCAGGGCTGGGCCGGCCACTACAAGGACACCGCGCAGCCCGGTCAGGTGGGTAACTTCTCGGTTGCCGCGCACCGTCGTTCATACGGTAATTCATTCCGTTTCATTGACCTGCTCAAGGACAATGACAAGGTTGTTGTCGAGACCGATAACGTCTATCTGGTCTACACCTACCAGTCCAATGAGATCGTTCCCGCCAACGATGAAACCAATATCCGCGTCATTGCCCCGGTTCCCGGTGATCTCACCTTCTCAAAGCAGCCGACTGAACGTCTGATGACAATGACGACTTGCAACCCCGAGTACGGCAACTCTGAGCGTTTTATCGTTCATCTCAAGTTGGAATCGTGGACTCCGAAGAGTACGGGTGTCCCCGCCGAACTACTCGATGAGCCCGTGGAGTAAGGAAGGAATTCAATATGTACGGATGGTTTTTCCGCCACCTTCCGGGACCCACGTGGTTCCGAGTTTTCTTGTGCCTGGTGATTGCAGCCTTCGCTGTAGCCGTGCTTTTTGCCTATGTTTACCCGTGGGCAGAGCGTTTCTTTGGCTTGGGTGGCG
>JBHRQN010000082.1:0-6141 GCA_042645485.1 Pauljensenia sp. | reverse complement strand
CTGCCCCCCAACTGCATCCAACTCGTCTAGGACGAGCTTTAGAGGTTTTCGATGTCGAGGTTCACGGGGACCTTTGCGTTGAGCTTCCAGACTTGCGAATAGAAGCTGAGTTCGCTTTCCCACGAATCCTTAATGTTTGCTGCCGAATGGAATCCGTGGCCTTCACCCGGGTAGAGACGCAGCGCCACTGGGCGGCCGCTGTCACGCAGGGCCTCGAACATAGACTCTGCTTGCGAGGGAGGAACGACCTTATCTTCGGTACCCTGCAGCAAAAGAAGTGGTGCGTGGATCTGATCGACCTTGTTGATCGGGGACCGCTCGGCCCACACGGGATCTGAAAGATCATCCGAACCAATCAGGAATTTATCGTAGTGTGATTCGAACTTGTGAGTGGTTGCTTCGAGCAGCTTCAGGTCACCAATACCGAAGAGCGAGGTACCAGCGGTGAAAACATCGCTGTCAGCAAGAGCTGACAAAACCGTATAACCACCTGAGGAACGACCCCTGATCGCAATGCGCTGAGGATCAGCTAGTCCTTGGGAAACCAAGTACTGTGCTCCTTCGGCGCAATCTTGCACGTCAAGAACACCCCAGTGCCCATTCAGGCGCTGGCGGTACTTGCGACCGTAGCCCGTTGACCCGCGGTAATTGACATCAAGGAAGGCAAATCCACGAGAGGTCCAATATTGGACAGCAATTGATAGCCCCGGACGAGCAGAAGAAGTTGGACCACCGTGAACATTGACGAGGAGCGGAGGAAGGGAACCCTCGGGAGCAGTGAACTCGGGGTTCTTCGGTGCGTAGTAGAAACCGTGGACAGTCTCTCCGTCGCTACTGGTCCATGAAACCGCTTGTGCAACTGAAATCAGATCATCGCTCAGGTGCTCTTGAGAAGAAGATCGGAGTACTCGAGATGCCCCACCAGAGACCTCAACGATTGCGGGCTCGTGGGTTGCGCAATCTGCGAGGGTCACAACACGGCCTTCGTAGCAGGCAACATTTCCAGTCGGCCACCACGGGGTACGCCATTCTTCGCACATACCGTTATCCAGGCGAACAGTTCCCAGATGCCACGTCCCGTTTTCTGCCCATGAGCAAATGAGGTTTTCGTAGTCGAAGTTATCGTAGGAATGAAGGCCAAGCTGCCAGTGAGGATGAGAGAACGCACGTGCACTGGGATGCAAGGGGCGTGTGCGAAGGCGCGTCATCCAGGCGAACTGATCTTCGTCATCATTCCACTGGAATCCCTCTGTGCGATAGAGGTTCGCCCAACCGGAGGAGTCATCGACGTGGATCAGGTCACCGTTCAGAGTCCAACGAGGTTCATAAACGCAGACCTCTGGCTTATCAACCAAAATCAACGAGGCTGCGATCTTACCCTCGAAATCCAGTGAGCCAACGTGAAGGGCGGAGCGTGTCCATGCCATGTTGGGGTGGTTCCATGAGAGCCATGCGAGCTTAGTTCCATCGGGACTCAAGGTCGGCGATGAGACAAAGTCAGATCCACCAAAAATCGGGATGATCTCGAAAGCGTTGCGCGCTGCGCGTCCATCCAAGGGAATTGCGACAAGGGAGTTGACGGGTTCGCCAGGATTTGAATGATCCTCTGCTACCGCATAAACCAAACCACGAACGTCGGCGATTTCGAAGTCACCGTAGCGAACTTTGCCCAAAGGAGTGAGCGGAACCAACTGGCGCCTCGGATCGCGAGTATTAAAGGCATAAACGCGACCGTCGAAGCCATCAGAAAAAACGATGAAGCCGTCAGAAACTGCGTATGCTCGTCCGCCATATTCATGGACACGGGTGCGGACGTCAGGCAAACGGATACCATCAATGAGCGGAAGAACTTCAGAGATTTGCCCCATAGAATCCGCGCGCAGAAGAGTATTTCGACCGTTATCACGGGGATTACCTTCAACCCAGTAGGTATCGGTTTCGTCGACGCGAACCTGTGACAGCTGCACTGATGTCTGAGTGTAGGAATCGGCTTCGACCGGAGAGTCCCACTGTCCATAAGGACGTTGCACGCTCATCGTGTCTCCTTCTCTATACGTCAAGTCGTCGCACCTTCATTCTAATTCCTGCATTGATAACGTGCTTTGAAGTCTGATTGCGCTGCACACTTCTCCTCTTAGCACGCATCATTCGGCTCATCAGTCACCATGACACTAGAATCTTGTCCATGACCCATGCCCAAAATCAGGCCTCTTTATTGAGTTCGATTTCTTCGCCCGGTGACCTGAGGCGTGTCCCAGCGGCAAAATTGGACGATTTAGCGGCACAGATCCGCGCGAAGCTCATTGAAGATGTCTCAAAGACAGGCGGGCACCTTGGGCCAAATTTGGGCGTTGTTGAATTAACTATCGCTCTTCATCGGGTTTTCCGTTCACCCGCAGACACGATCGTCTTTGATACCGGTCATCAGACTTACGTTCACAAACTGCTGACAGGACGCCAAGACTTTTCGAAGCTTCGACAAGAAGGTGGCCTGTCGGGATATCCCAGTCGCGAAGAATCCGTCCACGATGTTCTTGAAAGCTCGCACGCATCTTCATCTCTGTCGTGGGTTGATGGTATTTCCCGCGAAAAATCTCGACGCGGTGATCCGACATGGACGATCGGCATTATTGGCGATGGCGCACTGACAGGTGGAATGGCTTGGGAAGCGTTAAACAATATTGCTTCCGATCACAAGCGACGTGCAATCATCATCGTCAACGACAATGGGCGCTCCTATGCGCCAACTATTGGTGCCGTAGCTCGTCATCTTGATCTTCTACGTTCTTCTCGAAATTACGAAAAGGCGCTGTCGTGGGGTAAGCGGACTCTGATGAATTTTGGGGAACCTGGACGCGCAACCTACGGAGCTCTTCACGGCCTCAAAAGCGGTATTAAAGACGCGCTCATTCCGCAGGCGATGTTTGAGGACCTCGGACTGAAGTACCTCGGACCTGTGAACGGTCACGACATTGCAGCGATGGAAGAGATCTTCAATCGCGCACGAGCCTTGCACGAGCCCGTCCTGATCCATGTCATGACGCAGAAGGGACGTGGCTACACCCCTGCGGAAGAAGACATTGCAGATCGATTCCATGCAGTGGGGAAGATCCATCCTGAAACTGGACTTCCTATCGCGCCTGCACGTTTTGCGTGGACCAGTGTGTTCGCCGACGAAATTCGTCAGATCGCGCATGAACGCGAAGATATTGTGGGCCTAACAGCTGCAATGATGCTGCCTGTCGGCCTCGGCCCTTTCAAGGACGACTTTCCTTCACGCGTAGTTGATGTGGGGATTGCAGAACAGCATGCGGTTGCCGCCGCCGCTGGAATGGCTTTCGCCGGGGCACACCCGGTTTTTGCGGTGTACGCGACCTTCCTGAATCGAGCATTTGACCAAATCCTTATGGATGTTGGGCTTCACCACTGCGGCGTGACCTTTGTTCTTGATCGAGCTGGAATTACTGGTGATGACGGGGCATCCCACAACGGAATGTGGGATATTTCGATGCTAAATTCCGTTCCCGGCTTGCGTCTTGCTGCCCCGCGTGACGAGGCGACGCTACGCGAAGAATTGCGCGAAGCCGTAGCGGTAGATGATGGGCCGACAGTCCTTCGTTATCCGAAGGGTGCCTTAACTGATCCTATTGTTCAGCTTCGGCGTGTAGGTGGCTGCGATGTCCTCAAAGACTGGGATGAGGGCGCTGAAGTCTCAAGGGTTTGCATCGTTGCCTTGGGCTCGATGGTCCCAGCTGCCATGGAAGCAGCTGCTCTTCTTGAGAATGATGGCTTGGCGAGCGTACGCGTGGTTGATCCCCGCTGGGCTCTTCCAGTTCCCGAGGCCTTGGTTGGTCTGGTCGAAGGCGCTGAGCTTGTGCTCAGCGTCGAGGATGGCTTAGTTGATGGCGGATTTGGGTGGTCGCTGCGTGATCTGCTTTCTTCGAATGTATCAACGCGTTCGATACCAGTCGTCACCGCAGGTATTCCAAAGGAATTTCTTCAACAGGCTAGCCGAGCGAGTATTGTGACGGCCCTTGGTCTTGATGCACAGGGTCTCAGTGAAAGAATCCGTCACGCTTTAGCGGGAGAGTAGATCGGTCAGGGCGCTCGCCATCAACGAGATCTGCCAGGGGCGTGCACCCTGTGCGGTGAGGAATTCATCGACAGGCATACCCAATCCCTGTTGGGTGTGTTCCCAAGCCAAAGCGCGCTGAACCCGTGGCTCGAGGACAATTTCTGGACTAATTTCTAGGGTTTCGGCTTGCTTGGCAACGGCCTCGCGAACCTCGAGAAGAAGCTCGTGTGCTTCGGCATGAATACGTTGCCAATGCCTGAAGCTAGGAGTATGCCCGTCGTCTTCCGTTCGATGTCGGGGTGGAAGTTGGTTTTCTGGAAGGGCTAGTGCGCGAGTGACTGCATCAAGGAAATGCTGCGCGTAACGTCGTGCCTGAGGTGAACGAAATTCGGCAATCGAAAGAAGATTGTGACGTGTCCTTGGTGGTCGTTGAGCGGCATGGATGATTCCGCTGTTTCGCACCAAGCGTCCGGGAGCAAGGTCGATCTCGCGCGCAATCGCATCGCGCTCGATCCAAAGCTCGCGTGCGATTGCGAGTGCTCGTTTTGAGGTCAACTTGCCAATGCCGGAAATCGAACGCCAACGATCTTTTTTCGGCGAAGGCGGGGCGGCCTCGGCAATGTGCGAAAACTCCTGCTGCGCCCACGAGGTGCGGCCAAGGTCATCCAAGCGCTCTTCAAGGGAGTCTTTAAGAGCAGTCAGGAGCTCAACATCAAGAACCGCGTATCGCAGCCAATCCTTCGGAAGAGGGCGCACCGACCAATTCGAGGCTTGGTGGTCTTTGACAAGTGTCAGTCCCAAGACTTGCTCACAAACTGCGGAGAGTCCGAAGTGAGTCATTCCCAGCAAGCGTGATGCGACTTGTGTATCGAACAGTGCCGGAATTTCCAGGCCGAGTTCACGCAGGTTTGGGAGGTCTTGAGAAGCGTCGTGCAGAATCCAGGTTGAGTTCATACTTGCTTGAAGGGACTCAAGGTGGGGGAGAGCCGCAGTGTCAATCAAGAATGAACCGACGTCCTCGCGTCGCAGCTGGAGGAGATAGGGCGAAGAACCGTAGCGAAAGCCTTGAGCTCGCTCGACGTCCACTGCAACCGGAAGGGAAGAAGCCGAGAGGTCCTGTGCAGCCCGTTCCAAAGCACTTTGAGTGTCGATAATTTCTGGGATTCCATCGCGAGGGAAAGCAATGAGCTCGGGGTCCTCGCTGTCTCCCACGGCGATGCCGTAGGGATTTTCAATGAGCACGTTCTATGCCCTCTCAAGGAATCGTCGATTTTCAACACCGGCGATACGACACATGAGATCTTGCCACGCCAGAAGGTGCTCCCCAATCCAGGGGGTATTCGGTGTAAGCGAAACGCGAATCTCAACAGCGAGAGTCGACCCCATGAGGATCAGGCCTCCAAAAGATTCACTGACTTCTTTGCTCACAGTGCCCGTAAGATCATGGAAACCAGCGCCGCGCTCTTCGAGGCAGTCGTGAGCCCAGTTCCACAGTGCTTCAGAAAGCAGGGGATCAGAACTCATATCAGCATCAATTTGCGCACGGAGCTGTGCGACAAGTCGGAAAGGCCCGTTCCAACCCATTTGTCCGTTGGGATCATGGAGGATCACGAAACGACCGAAAGCAAGGGCCTCGTCGTGGGCAGTTTGTGTCGTGCGAAGTGCGAGTGCAGCAGTGAAAGGAGCAAGTGCGCGCGGTGCGGGAACTTCCTCAATTTCGACATGAGGATGAACAGCACTGCGTAATGACATGAGTGCTGTTCGAAAATCCTCGGGTGGTGCCACTTCGATCACGTCCTCGACTTTATGAGTCCGTGTTATCAGGCAGTGGAAGGCGCGCCGCCGCGCGCTGAAAAAATCAGGTGTGAGCGGGGACACGCCGTCTTGATTTGTGTTCCAGGTGCAAACCCTGTTAGCCTTTCATCCGTTGCGAAACCGTTCCGGCGGTTTGATAACGCGGATGTGGCTCAGTTGGTAGAGCATCACCTTGCCAAGGTGAGGGTCGCGGGTTCGAGTCCCGTCATCCGCTCGGGCGATTGGCGCAGTGGTAGCGCGCTTCCCTGACA
>JBHRQN010000081.1:0-6150 GCA_042645485.1 Pauljensenia sp. | reverse complement strand
ATAGCCAATACGCAAATACTTACGCTCATTTTTACCGACACGCACCGTCTCATCTTGTAAACGTTTAGCATTTTTTAATGCTGTTAAATTAAATAATCCCCTGATGGGGACGGAAACGTGCTACCTGCAAAAACAGGGGAGCCTGCTGAGGTTGCGCGGGCTGCTCAGGTGCGCCCCACGGTTGCTGAGCCTGAGGAGTCTGAGGAACCTGAGGTGTTGAGGGAACAGAACCCTGGGAGGGATTCTGAGAAGAAGATGACTGGGGTGCCCACGGATCATTCGTGGGGGCGCCCTGAGGATCAGACATTATTACTCCTATATAGGTGACACGTGTCTTCCCGAATATTGTGCCATGCATTCAACTAATCAGAAAGAACTGAGGAAGTGGTCAGCGAGTCTTCAGCATTTGTTATGTTCTTAAAATTCGCCGCGTCTTTTCGACACGCCTGTCAGTTTCGTGACACAATCGTTACATGAGTTCACGGATCCTGGTCGTCGACGACGATGTCGCGCTTTCCGAAATGATCGGAATCATGCTTCATGCTGAAGGTTTCGAGGTCGCTGATTGTGCAGATGGAGCGCAAGCCCTTGATGTTTTCCATGAAGTTTCACCGGATCTTGTCCTTCTGGACCTCATGCTTCCAAACGTTGATGGTATTGAAATCTGCCGTCAGATTCGTAGGGAATCTGACGTGCCCATTGTGATGCTGACTGCTCGATCGGATACAACAGATGTTGTTGCAGGTCTTGAAGCTGGGGCAGATGACTACGTTCCTAAACCTTTCAAGCCCAAAGAACTAGTCGCGCGCGTTCGTGCACGACTGCGTGGAAGAGATGACAGTGGTGAGGAACTGGTTCGTCTGGGGGATCTCGTCATCGACGTTCAGGGCCATAGCGTGCATCGTGGCGGCCAAGAATTGCCTTTAACGCCACTTGAATTCGACCTGCTGGTAACTCTTGCGCGTTCCCCGTGGAAGGTATTCTCCCGCGAAGAGTTACTTGAATCTGTGTGGGGTTACCGCCACGCTGCAGACACTCGCTTGGTGAATGTCCATGTCCAGCGTCTGCGTTCAAAAGTTGAGCGCGATCCGGATAATCCCGAGGTCGTCGTGACTGTCCGCGGAGTGGGCTACCGCGCCGGCAACGCCTCGTCATGATAGGCGGAGATGGGGGAGTGCTCTCGACGCCCCCTGTTCCTGAGTCTCATGTTGCGCCTCTGGAGCGCGTCCTTCTATTTCTTCAACGCCTCTTCCGACCTCTTCGACAGTGGCGTGGCTGGGAACGTATTTCTCAATGGGAAGCACTGAAAGCAATTCGTAATTCCGCTTCTTTGCGAGCGGCTTCGTACCTGGCCGCGGTGTCGATGGTGCTCATTCTTGTCGCGGGAACAATTGTTGCGACTCAGCTGCGCAGTAGCGTTTTCGAATCTCGACGAACCGCAGTGCTTTCGGATGCGGCTTTACGTTTTTCAACTGCGCAATCGGTTTTCGACCAGTCAACAGCCAGCACTCCCGATCAGATTCAAGAATCAACCCGGCAGCTTGCAACTTCCTTGCGTGTATCTGCCTCCGGTACTGGGGCGGTTTCTGTTCTGCTCTTGCGCTCTGAATCCCAATCTCAATCGCTTCGGATCAATGAGATTGTTGACCCGGCGGTCTCAGGTGTCATTAGTGAAGAAATGAAAAATGCCGTGGCAGGATCAACGGATCCCCAGTGGCAATCAGTTTCAATCCCTTCCGCGCGTGATGCGAACCAGCGAGTGCCTGCAATCCTTGTGGGGACAAATGTTCAGGTGCCGCGGGCAGGGACACACCAGCTGTATATCGTTTATTCGCTTCAAGCAGACCAAGAACGCATTGACACCGTTATGGGGATCTTGATCTTTGCTGGGATTCCGTTCTTGCTGTTAATCCCGATCATCACCTTCATTCTGATCTATCACATCTTGGGACCGGTACGTCGTACTGCAACCGCGGCAAGAAAGCTTGCCGAAGGAAATCTTGATGTTCGAATTGACAGTAGTGATGCCCGCGGAAGCGATGAGATGGCAAATCTTGGGCGTGCCTTTAATAACATGGCCGAATCGCTTGAGAAGAAAATTGATGAATATGACGAGCTTTCGCGGCTTCAGCAGCGCTTCGTCTCTGATGTCTCTCACGAACTTCGCACGCCGCTGACGACCATTCGTATGGCGGAAGAAATGATCTGGGATCAACGTAAGAATTTTGATCCTGTGACCACTCGGAGTGCAGAACTGCTTCATGAACAGGTTGAGCGATTCGATTCCATGCTGGCTGATCTCCTAGAGATCTCGCGTCATGACGCGCAATCTGTTGACCTCACTGCGGAAAGCATTGATCTTCGCGGATTGGTCACGCGCGTTGTTAATGCAAACAGTGAGCTTGCGCAGCGCCTCGGAGTCGAGGTTATTGTCAATGCGCCGATGCATCATTGCACAGCAGAAATTGATGATCGACGTATTGAGCGTGTCATTCGCAATCTCTTGGTGAACGCTTATGAACACGCAGAATCTCGACCTGTTGAAGTGACCATTGCTTCGAATGAAACTGCTGTCGCGGTACGCGTACGTGACCATGGCGTCGGGATGGAACCAGCAACAGTTGAGCGCGTTTTTGACCGCTTTTACCGTGCGGATCCTGCGCGAACACGTACCACCGGAGGAACGGGTCTGGGGTTGGCCATTTCCTTGGAAGACGTTGTTCTTCACGGAGGAACATTAACTGCGTGGGGTGAGATTGGAGTCGGTTCCTCGTTCATGATGACACTTCCCAAGAAAGTCGGGACAGCGATTGCAAGCGACCCATTAGAACTGTGGGAAAAGGAGTGAAGATGAATCAGCGACTGTGTCTTGCTGTAGTGGCTATTCTTAGCAGCCTTTCTCTGGCTGCCTGTACTTCCTTGCCGACTTCCTCCTCACCTTCGCCTTTTGATGTCGATGCCCCCAACGCTCAGCCAGTTGATTTGGCAGCGGGTGGTCCGGTGGCTGATGCGGATCCGGAAAGTTTGCTCAGTAGTTTTCTCTTGGCCTGTGCCGCGGGAGCCTCTGACGACTACGCAACCGCACGTCTTTTCTTAACCAGCTCCTCCGCACAGACCTGGGACCCGCATAAGTTAGTGACGATTTATTCAACGGATTCAACCCCGAAGGTCTCTTACTCTTTTGATCCTTCGAAAACGGATACTCTGAATGCGTCGATCACTGCCACTGGTGTGGGCTCTGTTGATCAAAATGGTGTCCTTTCCCCGGCAGAAACTTCGTCACTTGAGGCGCGCTTCCACTTGGTTCGTGAGAATGGCCAGTGGCGTATTGACGCGCCTGCGGATGGGGTCGTGGTTTCTCAGGCATCATTTACGGCATCGCACGAACTTGTTTCGCTGATGTTTCTTTCAGCGACCGGCGATTCTCTGATTGCTGATCCGCGCTGGTATCCCACGCGCCGTGTTGAAACGCATATGCTCGAGGGGCTGATCGCTGGACCGCAGTCACATCTCGCCAATGCCCTAGTAAATGCAATCCCTTCGGGTACCTCGATTTCAGCTGGCGGTATTGAACTCTCCGACCACGTTGCGAAGGTGTCTTTGAACGGAACGCTTCCCAGCGATGATCGCGGAAAGCAGTTGATGGCGTGGGAGATTTCCCAAACCCTCCAGCGCTCGGGCCGCGTGAATTCTGTTGAAATTAATGTCGGAGGAGAGACTCTTCCTTCCTCAGGGCTTCCTTCCCAGCCATCCTTTGATCTTGATTCAGCGGTTGCTTTGAATTCGAACGGTTTGGTTCGAATTGACGGGCGTAGCGTTTCGACCCGGATTCTTCCCATTGTGCCTTCGTCGTCTGCTTCGCTTCCGGCGGTCTCTCCAGCCTCGTCCTCCTTGCTTGCTTGGCGCGAGGATGACCGTCTCGTTTTGGTGGATTCCTCAACCAATGCGACGCGGGTAGTGGACGGGTCTGAAGGTCAGTATTCGCCTTCTATCGATCGTTTTGGATGGGTGTGGGACATTCCTCGGGGAGGGAACCTGAGGGCCTCGCAAGTTGACGGGCAGAACTTGCCGATCGCCTCGGAAAATCAATCCCTGAACGGGGTGAGTGCGGTGCGAGTCTCTCCCGATGGCGCACGCGCGCTTTTGCTCCGCCAGGTTGGTGGCTCCACAAGTGCCTGGATTGCCGGAATTGAGCGCCGAGGCAGTGGTGAACCGATCGCGCTCACCGACCCCGAACCCTTGGCTGGCTTGTCGACCGGTGTCGATGATGTCTCGTGGGCGGGGCGTTCTACGGTTGTTGCCGTGCGTCAAGGGGGCCTCCGTGCAGGCAATGATCAGGTTGACGAAGTTTCTTTGGTGACTGTGCCCGTCGGTGGTTTTCCCTCGGTTCTTGCTCTTCCCACTGGGACTCAGCGACTGAGCGCAGGATCGTCTTCGGCGACTATGGTGATCCGCGGGAAAGACGGCAATTATCAGGTTCGTTCCGGGGCACTATGGCAATCCCTCGAAGGAAACCTTCGCGACGTTAGCTTCCCGGGCTGAATCGTTTTCTCCACAGATTGCCTATGCGGTCTGCGTGTGCTTTCTTTTCGTGTTGAGCTTCCTTTATGGCAGTTTTTCACGAGGTCGCGCGGGAGTTGGTTAGCTTATGTATCCCCAGTAGCTGCGCTGGCTGTGGCGCGTGGGATCACACCTTGTGTGACCAATGTTTTGGGCTATCACACTCCTTCGTACCGACATGGGAAGTTATCGATTCGGGTTGGGCAGAATATCCACTCTGGTCGCTGAGTGAATACTCCGGATCTATGCGGTCCATTATTTTGGCCGCAAAACACTCCGGGCGCGTAGATTTATCGCCTTTTCTTTTCGAATGTGGAAAAACTATTGGCGATGCCCTGGGGAAGAGTGGGATGCTTGAAGTGGGGGAACACCATGCATGTTTGTGGATTGTCCCTGCACCATCCAGTTGGAAACGACGTTTCTTTGGCCATCCAATAACCTCCCATATTGCCCATGGCGTGGCTCAAGGAATTCGTTTATCGGCGCCGGTGCAGGTAGCGGTTCGTGATATCTGCAGGTTGGACCCCTGGGTCTCTTCGCAGGCAGGAAAGACCTCAGATAAGCGCAGAGAAGCTCGCCGTGGCCACATGTACGTATCAATGCCCATTCCTCAGGATGTGGGACTTGTAGCGGTCGACGACGTTGTCGCAACTGGGGGAACAATGAGCGAATTATTCCGTGTTTGTGGGCAGAACTGGGTGGCAGGGGCGTGTATTGCGCGGTCGCGACGATAGCGTTGTTCTATGATGCAGATCACCGTTATCTGCTATACTCGATGCATCTCTTCCAGTGATGGTTTTCCATCACATGCTGATCGGGGGTGGTAGTTCAAGACACTCCGGGGCAATGACGTCGCCGGGTTTTCGATCGCGACTGTGGTCGCATTTCATGATGTGGAGAGAAATATGGACATCACAGTAGCTGCACGTAATGCAGAGATTCATCCGAACTTCCGCGCATACATCGAGGAAAAACTTGCGAAGGTTACGCAGTTTTATCCTCGTGCCCAACGGGTTGATGTTGAGTTAACCCACCAGAAGAATCCGCGACAGGCTGACACGGCAGAGCGGATTGAACTAACAGTCTTTGGCAAAGGCCCAATTATTCGAGCAGAGGCAGAATCTGCAGACCGCTACGCCGCGGTCGATATTGCCGCTGGAAAGCTATTTGAGCGCCTTCGCCGTATGCGTGATCGAGCGAAGGATCACCACCGCACGGAAGAAATTCTGGCTCCCGATTTAGATGTTCTTCCCGCAAGCGTTGGGGAAGAAGAGGAGCTCGCTGAACAGGCTCCGACATCTTTGAAGAGTGCGGGGGATCTGAAAGTCGGAGAAGCTCGCGAAGAGCAGCTGGGAGATAGTCCGATTATCGTCCGCCAGAAGGTTCATGAGACGGTGCCTATGAGCG
Organism: Pauljensenia sp.; assembly: GCA_042645485.1. Taxonomy (GTDB): domain Bacteria; phylum Actinomycetota; class Actinomycetes; order Actinomycetales; family Actinomycetaceae; genus Pauljensenia. The sequence goes on along the minus strand of JBHRQN010000081.1, from coordinate 183 downwards.
TTGATGAGGCATTGAATCAGATGGAACTGGTGGGGCACCCCTTCTTCCTCTTTGTCGATGAAGAAACGATGCAGCCCTGCGTCGTCTACCATCGCCACGGCTGGACCTATGGTGTTCTGCGTCTGAACGCGACGGTTCTCCAAACTGGCGAATAAAACGCGCACTTGAGGGGTGGGGGGGGGG
>JBHRQN010000080.1:0-6213 GCA_042645485.1 Pauljensenia sp. | reverse complement strand
GCCCCCCCCAAAACCGTGAGACCTCACTACTTGTTGATGGAAGTCTGAATGTTGTTGACCATGGTCTCCCACGACGAGGCAGGATCGGCGCCATTCACGATGGCAACCTCAGTCTTACCCCAGTAATCCCAGACGGAACCCATTGCGGGGATTGCCGGCATGGGGAGGCCGTTTCCTGCGATGGAAGCGAACTGCTTAAGGTTCTCATCACTCAGGGAGTTAGCAACCTCGGTCATTGCCGGAACGCGTCCACCCAGCTCCTGCAGCTTGGACTGTGCTTCCTTGGTCTCCAGGTACTGGAAGAACTTGCTGACCAGAACCTGGTTCTTGGTCTTGGAGCTCTGGTAGAACATCTGAACGCCAACGAAGGGCTTAGCTTCCTTACCGCCAGCGGAAGGAATCGGAAGGACGGAAACGTCAAGTCCAGCCGCCTTGGCAGCGGTGACGTTCCAGGGGCCGGTCACCATGTAAGCCGCGTTACCCTTGAGGAACGCATCCTTGGCGATGTCGGAGGTGATGTTCGGGTTCAGGGTCTTTGCTGCACCCTGCGCCTTCAGCCACTGGGTGAACTCGGACGCACCGGTGCCGCCCAGGGTCAGCTCGGAGGTGTAGGAGCCGTCAGCGGACTGCTTGAAGACCTCGTTACCGAAAGAAGTTTCGAAAGCGTAGAGGTGGTAAGGGTCGCCGTCGGTGCTCATCTGCACGACGAAGGGGTACTCCGAACCGGCCTTCTTGCCCGAAGCAATCATCTCATCGAAGGTCTTCGGGGTGTCTTTGGTGAGCTTGTTGTTACGAACCAGCGCAACAGACTCGACTGCGTAGGGCACGCCGTAGGTCTTGCCGTCATAGGTGACACCCTGAATTGCTGCCTCGGAGAACTTGGACTTTGCATCGCCCAAGTCCACGGGGGAAACAACGCCGTTCTTCACCATCTGGCCGAGCTTGTCGTGGGCCATAACAATCACGTCGGGGCCGTTTCCGGTCGGAACCTGGCTGATGAACTCCTGGTCCATATTGGTTTCAGACTTCTGAACAACCTGAACATCCACCTTGGTGGCTGCGGTGAAGTCCTTGGCCAGTTCCTGGATCTGCGAGTAACGGGTGTCATCGGCCCAAACCGTCAGCGAACCGACGGAGGAAGATGCACCCGCGCTTGCCGACTGGCTGCTCGAAGAACTCGAGCTTCCATTGGAGCACGCTGCAAGCGTTGCTGTAACTGCCAAAACTCCGCATACTGCTATGCCTCGTCGCATGTCAACTCCTGATCAATTGAGTATTGCTCGTACACAGTTGTACTTTGCACTTAAGAACACTGTAGACGCAGAAAATGTTTTTCAGCAAGCGGTTTCAGGATTGTTAGAAAAATGATATCTTTGGGGCAGCTCCCATCTATCGCGCATGCCCATTCTGAAAGGCCCTTCGATGTCGAAGAACCGCACCCGCATGGCGGACATCGCCTCACATGCAGGTGTCTCCATTGCCACAGTTTCTCGCGTGTTTAACGGAGTCGGGCAGGTCTCTGACGACACTCGATATCGAGTTCTCATCGCAATCGACGAACTCGGCTACGAACGCCCCAACATGCTGGCCGACGACAATCGCCTCATCATCGGAGTGATCGTCCCAGAGCTAACAAACCCCATCTTTGCCACTTTTGCCCATATCCTTCATTCCGAGGTCGATAGGGCGGGTGGCCAAGCCTTCATCGCCTCGCAAACTCCGGGCACCACCAGCGAAGAGGAACACACTCAAGCTTTTCTCGCACGAGGAGTTTCTGGATTAATCTTCGTCTCCGGTCGACACGCAGACCTTCAAGCTGACTTAAGTCGCTATGCGAATCTTTCACAAATCCACATGCCCTTCGTCACCATTAATGGCGCACGACAGGAAGTCCAAGCACCCGATTTTTCAACTGAAGACGCTCTTGGAATCCGCGTATCTATCCAACATCTCAAAGAACTGGGTCACCGCAAGATTGCCATGCTGGGTGGGCGCCATCACGTCGTCCCCGCGCGACGCAAGGCCAAGGCTTTCCGCCAAGTTATGTCCGAGGAGCTTGGGATTCCCAACCCCACGGTTGTGGAAACTTTCTACACTTACGAAGCTGCGGCCTCGGCTGCTCATACACTGATCGATGCTGGGATCACGGCCATCATCGCCGGCTCAGACCTCCAGGCAATGGGAGCAATCAGGACGATCCGATCTCGAGGCCTCAGCGTTCCCGAAGACATCTCGGTGATCGGCTTTGACGACTCTTTCCTTATACCCCACCTCTCTCCCGCACTGACAACGGTCCGACAGCCCGTGCAGGCAATTTCACATTCGGCAGTGTCTTCACTCTTCGATGCGATTCACTCACAAAAACCGCAGCAACATCAGGATTTCGCCTTCACTCCCGACCTTGTTGTGCGCAGCTCTACAGGGCACGCTCGCTTTTGACAATCATTATCACCTCCTCTGATAATGATTATCATGAGTTTTTCGCGTTCACACACTGTTTTTGCCCTTACAGCCGCTGCAGCGCTTGCACTGAGCGCATGTTCTTCTTCGGCTTCCTCACCTTCCTCAAGCGCCTCCAGCTCCCAAGCTTCCGCTTCTCCCATGAAGGTCATGGCCAGCTTCTACCCGCTCCAGTACCTCACCCAGAAGATCGGCGGCGATCTGGTTGACGTCGAATCCCTCACTCCTCCGGGAGCGGAGCCTCACGACCTCGAACTGTCGAACCAAAAGGTTCAACAGCTCTCCCAGGCAGGGGCTGTCGTTTACCTCAAGGGCTTCCAATCCGCTGTTGACAAGGCAGTTGAGCTGAACGCCCCCAAGACCGTCATCGACGTTTCCGGCAGCGTTGATCTGGTTGACGCTGAAAAGCACGAAAGCGAATTGGACGTCGCTGACGACGGTGAAAAGACCGAAGAAGCTCACGAACATGAGCACGATCACGGCTCAACCGACCCACACTTCTGGCTGGATCCCACGCGCATGGCCAGCGCAGCAACCCAAATTGGGGACGCTCTTGCTCAAGCCGATCCCGCCAACGCAGAGACCTACAAGAAGAACGCTGCAACCACGAAGTCTCAGATGGAAGCACTGAGCAAGAAGCTCGTTGACGGCACCGCAAAGTGCCAGCACAAGGAGTTCGTCACCTCTCACGAGGCCTTCGGATACCTTGCGGACCGCACCGGCCTGACCCAGTTGGGCTTGTCCGGCCTCGATCCCGATTCCACACCTTCCCCCGCTCGCCTCAAGCAGATTTCAGACGCGGTCAAGGCCAAGGGAATCACAACGATCTTCACCGAAGAACTGCTCAGCCCCAAGGTTGCTGAAACCCTGGCCAAGGACTTGGGAATCACCACTGCAGTTCTCGATCCCATCGAGTCTCAGGCTGATGATTCGAAGGACTACGAAGCAGTGATGAATGAGAACCTCTCTGCACTCCAAAAAGCGCTGAACTGCGAGTAAGCACTTCACCACAAGTCAACTGATTTCTCCGCGTTGGGGCGGCATGATTCCACAGTGAACCATGCCGCCCCAACGACTACACTCGACACTAATGGGAACGACATTCAATATCTCTACTGCCCCGGTGATTTCACTGGACCATGTCCACGTCGCCTGGGACCACGACCTCATTCTTCACGGCATCACCGCATCGATTCCCCAAGGGCAATGCGTCGCAGTGAGCGGCCCAAATGGTGCCGGGAAGTCCACGCTGATGAAGGCGATCCTTGGAACTGCACCAATCTCCTCGGGCGATATCACGCTCTTCGGAAATTCGATCCGCAAACGTTCCTCGATTCCATGGCAGCGTATTGGCTACGTTCCCCAGCGCGCATCCTCCGGTGGCGCGATCTCCTCTTCATGCATCGAAGTCGTTCTCTCCGGACTCCTAGGAACTCGCAAGTGGTGGCACTCTCGCGGTGACCGAGCAAAGGCACTGGAAGCACTGCGTTCCGTCGGCCTCGCGCATCGCGCGAAGGACCCACTCCACATTCTTTCCGGCGGGCAACAACAGCGCGTTCTGATCGCGCGCGCATTGGTCCGAAAGCCCGAGCTTCTTATCATGGACGAGCCAATGGCCGGAATCGACGCCTCTTCGCGTAGCAGACTGGCCGAAATTTGCCAGGCCGCAAAGGACGAGGGCGTAACGATCCTGTTGGTCCTTCACGAACTGGGCGAACTCGCTCCAGTCCTTGACCGCGAACTCCACATCCGTTCTGGACACTTCACCTACGATGGGCCCGCGCGAAGCGAATTGCGCGATCCTCACTCTGACCATTGCAATACTGCCGACCACCACGAAATGGAGGGGAGCCGATGATCCTCGACATGCTTGCATCCCCCTTGATGCAACGTTCTCTTCTTGCTGCGCTCTTGGTCGGATTATGCGCTCCGATCGTCGGGACCTACCTGGTGCACCGACGCCTCGCAATGCTCGGTGACGGGATCGGCCACATCTCCTTAACCGGGGTCGCACTGGGATGGCTTGCCGGAACCGCCGCAAATGTCACGCCACACGATCAATGGGCAATCCCAGGCGCTTTGGTTGTGTCTTTGCTCGGCGCGATCACCATCGAGCTCGTCCGCCAGTCCGGGCGCACCTCCTCTGATGTTGCACTTGCCATGCTCTTTTATGGCGGGATCGCGGGAGGCGTGCTCCTAATCGGCCTTGCAAACGGAACATCCTCCCAGCTCAACGCCTATCTTTTCGGCTCAATTTCAACCGTCTCAAGCAGCGATGTCTGGTCAATTTGCCTGCTTGCACTGGTCATTGTCGCAGTCGGCATCGGTCTGCTTCCCGCGCTCTACTCGGTGACCAATGACGAGGAATTCGCACGCTCAACAGGACTCCCTGTTCGCGCACTCACCATGCTCATCGCAATTTTGTCTGCACTGACGGTTGTCGTTGCCATGCGAATTGTCGGTTCGCTTCTTGTTTCAGCCCTCATGGTTGTCCCCGTTGCCATCGCACAACTGGGGGCCCATTCCTTCCGACGTACCATGGCTTACGCAATGGTCTTGGGAGCCCTCCTCTGCCTGGGAGGACTGACCCTGACCTACTACATCGACCTCTCCCCCGGTGCAACGATTGTTGTGGCCGCAATCGCTCTCTATGCTGTTGGCTACGGAATCCGAGGGTTGCGTGATCACTTCCGTCGCAAGCAGCGAATGCGTGAACTATCCGCACCCGCGGAACATCCCGAGGCCTCGCCAAGAGATCGTGCGGACACCACCGCCGCGCGCGGGTAGGGAAAAGAAAACTCACCACAGGCCTCGTCAATGAAAGGGACGCCATGCAGCGAATGACCAAGCAACGCCAGGCGGTTTTCGACAACCTCAGCGAGCACCGCGACTTCCGCAGCGCACAGAAGGTATTTGAGGACCTGACCGCGCGCGGGCACAAGATCGGTCTGGCAACCGTGTATCGCAACCTCCAGGCGCTGGCCGAAGACCACCAAGTCGATGTTCTGCGCTCCGCCGAGGGCGAGGCGCTCTACCGAAAGTGCGGCACTCAGACGCACCACCACCACCTGGTCTGCCGTAACTGCGGGCGCGCTGAAGACCTGGGGGCAGGAGAGCTTGAAAAATGGATCTCTGCGGTGGCCGCCTCGCACGGATACACTCAGATTGAGCACTCAATCGAGCTATTCGGGCTCTGCTCTGAATGCACGCGAAAGGCAGACAGTTGACACCTTCATGGGCTTCCTCGGGACTCCCACTCTTCATCTTCCTCTTTTTCGTTGTTTTTCAGCGTGCACAGCTGACCTACTGGCTGGGTCGCGCCGCAGCTAAAGGGGCACTGACTGCTTCGGGAAAGAAGGGCCTTCGAGGGAAGATCGCTGCTTGGTTTGAGGGTCCTGTCCCCCGTTCGGGTGCTCGTCTTTTGGAACAGTGGGGAATCATCATCATCCCGCTGTGCTTCCTGACAGTTGGTGTACAAACTGCGGTCAATGCAGGTGCAGGCATCGTCCGCATGTCGTGGAAGAAGTACACGCTTGCCATGATTCCAGGCTGCATTGCGTGGTCCATCATGTACGGCTTGGGAATGCTCGCAGTGTGGATGGCCGTTGTTCGCGCGGCGGCAGGCTCAGTGTGGGGTTGGCTGGGACTGGCGGCAATTGCAGCGATTATCACCGCAGTTGTGCTGATGAAGCGGCGCCGCGGACGCGGGCAGCGGCACGCCGAATTGACACAGGAAGTCGCAAAATAACACGC
>JBHRQN010000079.1:0-6435 GCA_042645485.1 Pauljensenia sp. | reverse complement strand
CACAACTTTGATGCCGTGTGGGGCGAAGGAATTCCTTCGCCCCACACGGCATCAAAGTTGTGAGTACGCGTTGTCTAACGCGCCCTCAGCGCAAGGTCACTCCTCGTCGGAGCCCTCAGAGGCCTGGGCCTCGTCATCGTCGCGACGACGGCGTGTGCGCGTACGGGGACGACGCTCACGGCGTTCGCGACGCTCGGGGCGCTCTGAACGCTCGCGGCGACGAGGCTGCTCATCGCTGGCCTCGAGCTCACCAGTTTCGCCATCAACGACGGCGTAGAGGCTGAGCTTGCCGCGGTCGCCGATCTCGTGGATCTCAACCTCGACCTGTTGGCCAACCTGAAGAACATCATCGACAGAGTCGATGCGCTTACCGCCGACCAGGCGACGAACCTGCGAAATATGCAGCAGGCCGTCCTTGCCGGGGGTCAGGGAAACAAAAGCACCGAAGGAGGTCGTCTTCACGACGGTTCCCACGAAGCGCTCCCCCACCTCGGGCATCTGCGGGTTGGCAATCTGGTTGACCATCGCGCGTGCGGCTTCTGCGGCTTCACCGGTCGACGCACCGATGTAGACGGTTCCGTCGTCCTCAATGGTGAGTTCGGCGCCGGTGTCTTCCTGGATCTGGTTGATCATCTTGCCCTTGGGGCCAATGACTTCACCGATCTTGTCGACGGGGACCTGGACCGTGATGATGCGAGGAGCGTAGGGGCTCATCTCATCGGGGGCGTCGATTGCCTGCTCCATCAGATCAAGGATCTGCAGGCGTGCGTCGCGGGCCTGTGCCAGTGCGCCACGCAGCACCTGGGAGTCGATGCCATCGAGCTTGGTGTCCAGCTGTAGAGCGGTGATGAACTCGCGGGTACCAGCGACCTTGAAGTCCATATCGCCGAAGCCGTCTTCAGCACCGAGGATGTCGGTCAGGGTCACAGCCTTCTGCTTGCCATCAACTTCACCGGTCATGAGGCCCATTGCGATACCTGCGACGGGGGCGCGCAGCGGCACGCCAGCCTGGAGCAGCGACAGGGTCGATGCACACACGGAACCCATCGAAGAGGAGCCGTTGGAACCCATGGTCTCGGAGACCTGGCGGATTGCGTAGGGGAACTCTTCGCGCGAAGGGATCACGGGCTTAAGAGCACGCTCTGCGAGGTCACCGTGGCCAATTTCGCGACGCTTGGGCGAACCCACGCGGCCGGTTTCGCCGGTCGAGTAAGGCGGGAAGTTGTACTGGTGCATGTAACGCTTCGCCGTGATGGGCGAAAGGTTATCCAGTTGCTGCTCCATGCGGAGCATAGCCAGGGTCGTCACGCCCAGAATCTGGGTCTCACCACGCTGGAAGAGAGCCGAACCGTGGACGCGAGGAAGAACCTCAACCTCGGCGCTCAGGGAGCGGATGGTACGCAGCGAACGGCCGTCCATACGGATTTCTTCGCGCAGGGTGCGGTTACGAATGGTCTGCTTCTCCAGAGAACGGAATGCAGCCTTGAGTTCCTTTTCACCCTCGGGGAACTGCTCGGAGAGCGCTTCGAGCATATCGGCCTTGACCTGGTCGACTGCCTCTTCGCGGGCGAGCTTGCCTTCAGTGAGAAGAGCCTTGGCGAGCTTATCGCCAACCCACTGCTCAACTGCTGCGTACTGCTCATCGGAGTAATCCAGGAAGATCGGGAATTCAGCGGTTTCCTTGGAGGCAACCTCTGCAACCTTCATCTGAGCTTCGCACAGTGCACGAATGAAGGGCTTTGCGGCCTCGAGGCCATCAGCCACGACATCTTCGGTCGGCGCAACAGCGCCTGCCTGGATGAGATCCCATTCGTTTTCGCCGCCGCCAGCTTCGACCATCATGATCGCAACGTCTTCGCCACCATCTTCAGTGGTAACGATACGGCCTGCGACAACGATGTTGAAGACAGAGCGTTCCATCTCCGACCAGCGCGGGAATGCGACCCACTGTCCGTCAATGAGGGCCAGACGGGTACCGGCGATGGGGCCGGAGAAGGGAAGGCCTGCGATCTGGGTCGACATCGAGGCAGCATTAATTGCCAGGACGTCGTAGGCATCGTTGGGGTGTGCAGCCAGAACGGTTGCAACAACCTGAACCTCGTTGCGCAGGCCCTTCTTGAAGCCGGGGCGCAGCGGACGGTCGATCAGACGCGCTGCCAGGATTGCTTCGGTTCCGGGACGGCCTTCGCGGCGGAAGAACGATCCGGGGATACGGCCGGCCGCGTAGGAACGTTCTTCAACGTCAACGGTCAGCGGGAAAAAGTCAAACTGATCCTTGGGCTGCTTGCCCGCGGTGGTCGCGGACAGAACCGCGGTTTCATCATCGAGGTAGGCCATGGCCGCACCTGCGGCCTGCTTGGCGAGGCGGCCCGTTTCAAAACGCACGACGCGCTTACCGAAACGGCCATTGTCGATGATCGCCTCTGCTGAGACGATATCTTCGCCTTCCATCATATGTGTGTTCTCCTTGAACTGATCTATTTCACACTACTTCGGCGTTCGTATCGGCCTTCGATCGAAGTCCACGGCTTTTGTCCGGCTCTTCCCACATCTGTAGGCGCCAGAGAAGCCGTAAACCACTGTCGAAAACCGCGCACGATTACGCCCTATCCAAAGTATTGAGTTATCGCGTGTGCACTTCGCCCACACGTAGTGATCCGGCTCGATTCCAACATGGAATCGAGCCGGACTAAAATCAGCGGCGCAGGCCCAGTCGTTCGATCAGCGAGCGGTAACGCTCAATGTCGATCTCGGCGAGGTAGCCGAGAAGGCGACGACGACGACCAACCAGCAGCAGCAGACCACGACGAGAGTGGTGATCGTGCTTGTGAGTCTTGAAGTGCTCGGTCAGGTCCTTGATTCGCTGGGTCAGCAGCGCAATCTGAACCTCGGGGGAGCCGGTGTCACCTTCGTGGGTGGCGTACTCGGCGATGATCTGGTCCTTAACGTCCTTGCTCAGTGGCACAGGCTTCTCCTTATAACTCGTTGCACGGAGCCACAGGGCGTTCCCTGTGCATACAATCCGTGGCCGACATGACGGCTTAGACTAGTTTAGCATCCCATCTTCAGGCTTTAGTCGTGATCTGCAGCACGAGCGTCAACCTAAAGACTGAAGCACGAGGCGCTTAACGCGCCGTTACGGCCTTGGGATCCACTCGGGTGGGCACTCCGACACCAAGAACGTAGGCACTAATCCTCAGATCCTCATCCATTTGAGACAGCAATGCGTCCAAGGATTCAAAAGATTCCATTGGGCGAATACGACTCACAAACATAATGGAGACATTTTCACCGTAGAGGTTCAGGTCACTTCGGCCCAAGACATGCGCTTCAACGGTACGCACTTCACCGTCGAACTGCGGGTTCGTTCCCACCGAAATGGCAGCAGGCAAGAATTCGGCTGCTCCACCATCACCAATATGACGCACGAGCCAACCGGCATAAACGCCATCTCCGGGAACGACGCCTTCGATGTCATTGCAAAGGTTTGCGGTGGGGAATCCCAACTCACGTCCACGCTTATAGCCGTGCTCAACCGTCCCGCGGATGCGGTGAAGATGTCCCAACACGCGAGCGGCCCCTGAAACATCGCCCTCTTCGAGAAGCTGTCGAACCCACGACGATGACCAGCGCCGTCCCTCAGGAGCGGTAACGTCATCCACCGAGGTAACGCTAAAGCCGAATTCTTCTCCAAGGGCCGAGAGGGTCTCTAGATCACCCGAATTATTGCGACCAAAACGGAAGTCCTTGCCGACAACGACTTCAGCAGCTCCCAGCGCATCAACCACATATTTTTGGACGAATTCACGGGGAGTCAAGGTGTAAACAGATTCGTCGTAGTGAATGACAAAGGTTGCATTCAACCCGGCAGCAGCCATGGCATCCAAGCGGTCACGCAAAGGCGAGATCAGCTTGAGTGGGCTATCCGGATTGTGCACCTGACGTGGATGCGGATCGAAGGTACAAGCAATCGCCTGAACCCCCATCGCACGCGCGTCGGTGACAGCTGCAGAAATCACCTTGCGATGCCCTTCGTGCATCCCATCAAAGTTGCCGATCGTGACAACTGAAGTCAATCCCTTAGGAATCTCGTCTAAGGAACGCCAAATCTCCACTGTGGTTACTTTCTAGAAAACAAGAACTGTTGCGAAACGGTTGTCAATAATCTTGAGAAGTCCAAGCACTTCCCCATCACCCCGACAGGCAGCAATCGGCCCAAACTCACCGGGCTGAGCTCCCGGGAAATATTCCTCAACGAAACGAAGGATCTCCCCGGCCTCGCGACGCGGAGCTTGCCCGTGCGAGAAAGCACCGGCCTCGGCCTCGGAGAGAAGAAGGCAAGGGAACATTTCCCGTGCGGCGTCGCTCAGGGAGGTCAGTGGAAGAGGAGCCTCTCCCCCACTCTGCACCGCGGCCTCGTCCAAGGACTGCAAGGTATGGGCGCAGTCAATTGAGAACTCGCCAACTCGAGTGCGGCGTAACGAGATCAAATGAGCGCCACAGCCCAATGCATTTCCTAGGTCTCGTGCAAGGGCACGGATATAGGTTCCCGCCGAGCACTCAACGACCAGATTGAAGTCAACGCAATTGACGTGAGCGCTCTTGCCCTCCAAAGCGTATTCCACCCGGTGAGAACGAGGCTGCCCTTGCGTTTCCAGTAGGGAAATTTCTATTTCTCGAGGCTCGAGTTTCACGTCCTCACCAGCACGGACCCTTGCATAGGCGCGTTTTCCGTTGACCTTGATAGCGCTCACTGCAGAGGGAACCTGAGAAATAGTTCCGCGGAAACGAGAAAGTACCGCTTCAATTTCCTCATTGCCGAGGCCGTCGCAGCCTTTGGCCGAGGTTACTTCACCTTCCGCGTCTTCGGTTGTCGTTTCGACGCCAAAACGCACCTGCGCTTCGTATCGTTTGGAATGATCAGTAATCCACGTAAGCAGTCTTGTTGCTTTGTTGATTCCAAGGACAAGCACTCCCGTCGCCATTGGATCCAATGTGCCTGCATGGCCGACTCGGCGCGTATGAGCTAAACGCCGGGTACGCGAAACGACGTCGTGGCTGGTAATCCCTTGGGGTTTATCAACAATCAGCAGCCCCGAAACAGCATCAGTGGAGGCGGCAGACATTAACGTTCGTCCTGCTCTTCTTCCTCTTCAGGCTTGCGATAAGGGTCTGCTTCACCCGCGTACTGCGCACCCTCCGCCTGGCGAGCAACCTCTTCATCATGAGCCCGCGCGGATGCGAGCGCGCTCTCTAGGGAAGCAACCGTTTCGGGAAGAGCATCAGGAATGAACTCAATACTTGGGGTCAGGCGGATTCCCAGTGCTTTACCGACCTCACTGCGAATCAAACCCTTTGCAGATTCGAAAGCACGAGCCGTCGCCGCGCGCTCATCTTCACCACCGAGGACCGTGTAGAAAATCGAGGCATGTTGGAGGTCGCCAGTCACCCGAACATCGGTAATGGTGACGAAGCCAAGACGCGGATCTTTGATGCGTCGCCCCAAAAGGGAAGCAACCGTCTCTTGGATGCGATCTTGTACTTTACGAACTCGTGCTTCATCAGCCATGGTGTCCTCCTTATGGGATCAGGCGTTAACCTGCAGTTCGCGAAACACCTCATCGTACCCCACCCGAGGCCCGCGTTCCTGGTAAGCATCAGTACCTGCATGGCCCACGTTAATGACCAAGATTGGCTCAATATTCTCACCAGGGAAGAAATAGTCATGAAGAAGTTGCGCGTCATCCGGATTCATCGGCCCAGTTTCCAAGCCTTGCGCGCGGAGGGCCAGAATCAGGTAAGCAACTTGGATCGTGGCCGATGTATGGGCCATAAGCGCGCGCATCTTGCCATTATCCGTAAGCAGTTTTTCATAGCGCTCGCCGCGCGGGTGAAGCGACGGAAGGTCATGATGGAAATCCATTTTGGCGCCGCACACCAATGCCAAGGGGGCGCCTTGAGCCTGTTCCCTATTCCCCCGGGGAAGAGCGGTCAACAGCTTCTGCTTCGCATCTTCACCACGAACGATCACAACGCGCAGTGGCTGGCCATTCACTCCAGTCGGTGCCCACTTCGCCAAATCGTAAGCGGCATGAATTTCTTCGTCCGTAACTGGTTCTTCGGTAAAGGTATATGCGGTGTGGGCGTCAGTGAAAAGTTGAGCAAGGAGTTCGCGCGCGTTCATCGCTTCAAAAAGTTGCGATTCAGGATTTAAGGATTCCGAAACTTCAGTCATAACCCGACTTTAACGCTGAAGCCGGGAGCGTGCTCAGAACAAAACGAGCCTGCGCCTGTAGCACGTGTTTTGGGGGTGGCATAAAAAGGGGTGGGGCCTTTGGAATGTGTGTTCCAAGGGCCCCACCCTTTGAAGGTTGTTGTGGCGGTGTCCTACTCTCCCACACCCTCCCAGGTGCAGTACCATCGGCGCTTGCGGGC
>JBHRQN010000078.1:0-6603 GCA_042645485.1 Pauljensenia sp. | reverse complement strand
AAGTGCGCCACGCCCAACTCGCTATGTTCAGTGATTACTGAACGATTGCGGCGGTCAGCTGAGCCAAGGGAAGGCGCAGCGCGTTGACCTTGTCGGAAAGGGCCTTACGGCCTGCCTCGTCAATGGTGTCGTAGGAAACATATCCGTCGCCATTCTTGTGCTTATCCAGCTCGTGCTGAAGCTCGGTGAATGCATCGGAGATCTTTCCAGCCAGCTTGGCATCCTTGGCCTTCGCGATATCTTCAACATCGCCGTATGCAACCTTGGCGCCTTCAACATTGGCAACGAAATCGTAGAGATCAGTGTGAGAGAAGGCTTCTTCTTCACCGGTGATCTTCGTGGTTGCGACCTCTTCAAGCAGCGAAATCGCGCCGTTAGAGATATCGGACAGCGAGATCTTGAAGTCCTCCGAGTAGACCAGATCGTAGAGCTTTTGAGTGTCCTCAACCAGCTTATCGGCCATCTTTGAGCGCGCGTCCTCGCTCAGGCCCTGGTAGCCATCCGGGCGCCACAGGTCCTTTTCAATCGCGTGCCAACCGGTCCATTCACCGTCAGCACCTTCTTCCTGCCAGTCAGCTTCGCGCTGGTCAAGAGCGGGGTCAATGTCACCAAAGGCCTCGGCAGTGGGCTCAATGCGCTCGTAGTACATACGCGCGGGAGCGTATGCCTTGCGAGCCGAATCGAAGTCACCCTTCTTGTACAGCTCGGCGAAGGACTTGGTTTGCTCCAGGAGCTGACCGGACTGATCGCGGACGTATGCGGTGTAGTTGGTGACGGCGGCATCGATCTGTGCCTTCTCGTCCGAGCTGACCTCGATGGGCTTTCCGGAGTCGGTCACGGTGAACTCGGTGGCGCCAACAAGTGCACCAACCATGTTCTTCTTGCAGGCGGTGAAGTACTTTCCGGGCTGCAGAGTCACGGTGTAGTCAACTGAGGTTCCGGGGCCCAAGTTTTCGCGCTCGCCGACAATACGGAGCTTGTCTTCGGCAAGAATTTCAAACTCATTGCGTACGGTTCCGTTGTTCGTCAGCTTGAAGTTCACGACGCCGGAAGGCACGCTTGCAGCAGAGACCTTACAGGTGTCATCGGTGATGGTCACGGTCAGGGGTGCGTCGCTTGCGCCCGCACTTCCCGAGGCCGAAGAACTTGAGGGGTTGTTGGCAACACATGCGCTCAAACCCAGTGCTGAAACAGCCGCAACTCCAATGACGAGGCGCGTGCGGGAGGCGTTCATTTTTCTCCTTGTGGGGTGTGGTGGTGCGAGCCGATCATCCCGGAACGCACCAGGAAAAGCGGCAGAATAATGACGATGTAGAGCACCCAGCCAATAAGCTGCAGGTGGGTGGGTGCGGCATTGACGTTGAACATTGCTTCCAGAAGCGTCCACCACCACGAGGAGGTGGTCAGCCACGAATAGACCGAGCCATCCAGGTATGCGGTGATGTCATAGATGGGGGTTCCCCATCCCGGAATCACCGAGGCTTCCTGAAGATCGCCGATACCGTAGGAAACGATTCCTGCAGCGACGAAAATCAGAAGAAGACCGGTGATATTGAAGAAGACTGAAAGGTTAATTCGAGCTGCACCGGTGTAGATAAGCCAGCCGATAACGACCGCAACTACAAGTCCGGTCACAACACCAAGAGCGGGCGCTGCAATTGCATTTTCGGCAGAAGACTTGATTGTTGCCCACACGAAGAGCGCGGTTTCAATGCCTTCCCGCGCAACTGCAATGAAGGCAATCCATACGACTCCCCACTCCGAGCCAGATGCAAGTTGCGCTGCCGTATCCTCACGAAGCTTGCGCGCAAATTCACGCGAATTTGAACTCATCCAGAGGATCATCCAAGTCACCATGGCGACCGCAACAAGCGAGAGCGTTCCTCCCAGAATTTCCTGCGCCTGGAATGAAAGCGTGTAGGGCCCCCAGGTCATGATCGCACCGAGGCTTAAGGGCAGCGCTGCGGCAATGATGACGCCAAACCAAACTTTGGGGAGCAGGTTCCTGCGTCCAACCTTCACCAGGTATGCCGCTACAACTCCGACGATCAGTGCGGCTTCGACACCCTCTCTGAGGGCAATCAGGAAGTTCGCGAGGAACATTTATCTCCCAACCGAATGATTTACGACAACCATTCATAACCTAATTCACTGAACTTAGGATAACCTGTGTTACCTAAGCACGCCCCCTTTCGTTGTCTTTCTCACGCTGAACAGACGAAAGGCGGTGTAGGCTCAACCCAGAAGCCGCATCAGAAGGAGAACCCATGCGTCCCATCCACTGGATCATCGTCTTGATCGTTGTCCTTGTTCTTTTTGGCGCTCAAAAGCTCCCCGACTTGGCGCGCTCAATCGGCAAGAGCGCAAAAATCCTCAAAGAGGAAATGAACGACCTGTCTCAAGACTCCTCATCCACCAGCGAGCAGACATCTACGTCTGAGCCTGAAAACACAGATTCGTCGAAGTAATCCCCTTCTCAACGCACCATCATTTCGCTGCGAACCAATGACCCAGGCTGATTCTGACGCATATATGTCATTGACGCGCCACCTCCTCGAGCTGCGCGCGCGGCTTCTGCTCAGTCTTGCAGGCATCCTCGTTGGAGCAATCGGTGCGTGGTTCCTCTACACTCCGGCAACCACGTGGCTCACGCGCCCACTCGCCTCAGCCGGGGCCTCGGGAATCAACTTCCGCACGATCATCGGCCCCTTTTCGACCCACATCACCTTCGCGCTCTGGGCGGGCTTCATCCTGACAACTCCGTGGTGGCTGACCCAACTCTGGCTCTTCATCGCCCCCGCTCTGACGCGCACGGAAAAACGACGCACCGCACTGATCGCAATTCCCAGCGCGATTCTTTTCCTTGCGGGAGTCGCCTCGGCGCTGTGGTTTCTCCCCCACGCAGTCAGCCTTTTACTTTCTGAACTTCCCCAAGGCACCTCTGCGCTGCTGGATTTTGATTCCTATATCAGCTTCGTCGTGATCCTGACCTTGGTGATCGGTGCGTCCTTCCTTTTCCCCATGATCATTATTGGGATTCACGCCTTGGGACTTGCCTCAACTGGGCAGATCCTTCGCCATTGGCGCTGGGCTGTTGTGGGGGCGACCGTCTTCGCCGCGATTACAAATCCGCTTCCCGACCTGTGGTCGATGATTCTCCAGATGTGCGCGCTTCTGGCTCTGTATTTTGGGGCGATTGGGGTGTGCTGGCTGCGCGATCTTCTTGCGCGGCGCCGTCAGCGTAAGTGCGAAGCTGCGCCATCGCTTGATCCGACTGCTGCCTGAACGAGGCAGTAAGCGCCTGGTAACGCCTGTGCACATCAATGATGCGCCGCGCTGCTTCACTCATTCCTTTGGGGCCTAGAACCGCAAGGACGACCACAGCGATGATGATCGCTTCGGGTCCACTGATTCCAAGAAAGTCCATGTCTTCACTTTTGCACGCGTAGCTGCCTGGGGGCAAGCACAAGGGAGCTTGCCATCAATGCAAGGCCCGCGGCGGGAATGACCAGCATTGCTGCCAGCAAAGACGTGTGCTGAACCAAAACACCGACAAGAGGCGGTGCGACAAGAAAAGCCAAGCGCCCCAACCAAGAGACAATCGTGAGGCCAACCGCGGGATCCATTCCGCGGATATCGTGAGCGGCGTTGTAGGCCAGAGGTACCGAGGCCGAGGCCCCAATTCCCGCCGTCGCAAAACCGAACAGCAGGGCTGGGGTTGTTCCGATAAGCAGTCCGCCTCCCATCCCGGCAAGGATGAGCGCTCCCCCACCCGCTACGACTGCTCGCGGGCCAAATCTACCGACCAGGGGATCTGCAATAAAGCGCCCAAGGGCGTGAGTCGATAACAGAACAACGTATCCGCTACCCGCGAGCGCCGCGCCTGTATTCGCGTAATCACGCATAAAAAGCGTCGCCCAACTAAATCCGGCGTCCTCGATGAGCATTCCGGAAATACATAAAACAACAAGCAATCCCAACACGATTGCTGGCGCCAACGGACGAGTTCTGACACGAGAGAGATCATCTCGGTCTGTTTCTTCGGAGTTGTCGGGGTCTACGCCGGGAAGGGTGAAGGGAAGGACAAGTAATCCCAACGCAATGCAACCCAAAGAGGCAATAAGGGTGTGGTCCAGAAGGGAAACATGAAAGGCCGTTGTGAGAATTCCAAAACCTCCACCCGCAGCTGCCCCCACGGACCACATTCCGTGGAATGAACTGATGATGGGACGTCGATATTCACGTTGCAGACGCAAGCCCTGCATATTTTGTGCGACATCCACCAGAGAATCACTGCAGCCGTTCAGGAAGAAACCGAACGCAAGAAGCAAGTACAACGCGGTCGAGAGAAGAGAATCGTTAGAAACTAGGGGACGCAGAGTCGCACTCAAACCGATTGTCAGTACCGCGATTCCGATCCCAATTGTCAAAAGTGAGGCCGCAATGCGTGATGTTAAGCGGCGAACAACCTTCGCTGCGAAGGGGCCCGCAAGAATTCCGCCCAGCGACGATAGTGCGATCGTTACGCCGTAAAGACTTGCCGAGAGGCCAAACACATCCTTGATTTCTGGGTAGCGAAGCACCAAACTGCCAATAAGAAGCCCATTGGTGAAAAACAGCGCGCAGATTGCCACGCGCGCTTTCCTCCTGTGAGAATGCGTGTTTTCCGGCATTGTCGTCACTCCCCTACGAGTGCTTCGGTTTCCCCTTTTTCGATATCTACCGGATAGTAGCAGTCATTTCAGGGAGGAAACTCATTGCCTGAACAACCAAGCCGGATGCCTGTTCATAACCAGAGGCGCTGGGGTGGAAACCATCTGTTGCCCAAAAGTCTGAAACCAGTTCTGCGTGTGCGACATCAACAAAATCAACGCCGTATTCCCGACAGATTCGCTGAGAAGCAGCGGTCTGCCAATCAATTCTGTGCGCGAGT
The DNA here is from genome assembly GCA_042645485.1 of Pauljensenia sp. Taxonomy (GTDB): domain Bacteria; phylum Actinomycetota; class Actinomycetes; order Actinomycetales; family Actinomycetaceae; genus Pauljensenia. The sequence goes on along the minus strand of JBHRQN010000078.1, from coordinate 1,670 downwards.
TCGCGTCGGAGCATCGCAGGAAGTTTCGGGGAATGATGCGGCTGGCCGGCAGAGCACACAACGACGTGATCGGCACGAGTTCGTGCCTGCTCAATTACCGCTCGAAGATCATCAAGCCAGTCTTCCCGACTTCTCCTTGCCATCACATCGTTACTTCCGGCACAGATGAAGAGAATATCAACATGCCCCTTCACTTCGGGAAGAAAACGGTAACGCACACGACGCATGGTCGACCCTAGTTTCGCGTGCGTCTCCCACTGAACCGGTCGATTGACCATATCGGCAATTTTTCGTGCAATTCGCGGAGTCAAGGCAAGGTCTTGATGCTCGACACCGCTTCCCGCAACCAGGGAATCCCCAATGGCAACCAATCGCAGTGGCCGGGCCGAGGCCTCGGGAACGAAAGAGGAAGGAGAGACGATCCCGTGACGCTCGCCAGGCGCTTCAGGGGCCAGGCGAACAGTGTATTTCGCCCACAGAGCCTGGGAAAGAAGAAGAGTCTTGCGCACAGGATTCATCCTTTAACCCTATGCAGACGCCAAGTGCGCTTCTTTTGCGTTTTTGCTCAGGTGTCAAAGTAGGACATGTGACCCCTGAAATGTGAAGCTCTACGGGTACGCTTAAGAGGTACAGTCCTGATCACAGAGGTGAAGGAGATACTCATGGCTGAGAACACCCGTACCGAATCAGATTCGATGGGAACCGTTGAGGTTGCCGCAGATCGTTACTGGGGAGCACAAACCGAACGTTCACTGCACAATTTCGACATCGGCCGTAATACTTTCGTCTGGGGCCGCCCTATGGTGCGCGCACTGGGAACACTGAAGAAGGCTGCAGCACTGGCAAACGCCGAGCTGGGAGAGCTGCCCCAAGATATTGCAGACCTGATTGCGCGCGCCGCCGATGAGGTCATTGAGGGCAAGCTCGACGACCACTTCCCGCTGGTCGTTTTCCAGACCGGTTCGGGCACTCAGTCCAATATGAATGCCAACGAAGTGATCTCAAACCGCGCCATCGAACTTGCGGGTGGCGTCATGGGATCCAAGACTCCCGTTCACCCGAACGATCACGTTAACCGTGGCCAGTCCTCGAATGACACCTTCCCCACCGCAATGCACATTGCCGTGGTCCAGGAGCTTCAGGCCATGTACCCGCACGTTGAGCAGCTGCGCAACACCTTGGACAAGAAGTCGAAGGAATACGCCGACGTCGTCATGGTTGGTCGCACCCACCTGCAGGATGCAACGCCCATTACCCTTGGCCAGGTTATTTCCGGCTGGGTTGCACAGATCGATTTCGCCCTCGATGGCATTCACTACGCGGATTCTCGTGCACGCGAACTGGCAATTGGCGGAACCGCAGTGGGAACCGGCCTCAATGCTCACCCTGCATTCGGTCAGCTGGCTGCCAAGAAGATTTCCGAGGAAACCGGCATTGAGTTCAAGCAGGCCTCGAACCTGTTCGCAGCCCTGGGCGCACACGACGCGCTGGTGCTGGTCTCTGGCGCGCTCCGCGTTCTGGCAGATGCACTGATGAAGATCGCCAACGATGTGCGCTGGTACGCTTCCGGCCCGCGCGACGGCATCGGCGAACTCATCATCCCCGAGAACGAGCCCGGATCGTCGATCATGCCCGGCAAGGTCAACCCGACCCAGTGCGAGGCCATGACC
>JBHRQN010000077.1:0-6809 GCA_042645485.1 Pauljensenia sp. | reverse complement strand
ATGAAGCTATGAAGCTATGACGATAGGACGATCTGCGTAGGTGGGTATCGGTACAGCTGCTGAATCGCAGTCGCGCTGAAATAAGGAGAGCAGTCATCAAGTGAGCAGTTACGAGCCGCGCGAGTATTTCAAATTAACGCGAAGAAATTGCAACGGTATTGAAGGTGAGATTTACACTGCTCAATTTTGTTGAATCGACAGTGATCTGGGAGAATAGAGGCGGAGGTTGACACACATGACTGACGAGCTCAATACCGAACTGATTTTCTTCGATGTTGGAGGAGTATTAGTTAGTCAACGTCCAGACCCACGAGAATTTGCGTCGATCATTGGCCTCGATGACTCTGCAGAATGCGTGTCGCTGGTCGATAAAGCCGTGTGGGCACATCGCGACTCATATGACGAAGGAATGTCGGATCTAGACTTCTGGGACTCGGTTTCAGGTGATTGCGGTCTACCCCAACCATCAGAAGATCAAGTCCGCAAGCTAGTCACCGCGGATGCTTCGCGAATGCACGCTATCGATGAAGCGGCGGCGCATCTGCTCAGCGACCTGAGAAGCGCGGGGTATCACCTAGGCTTGCTCACGAATATGCCCGCGACGCATGCATCGGTAGTGATGGAAAGTGTTTGGGCTCAAAGGTACATCAATGGACCGATGATCTTCTCCTCGCACATCGGTATCACAAAACCGAATAGAGCGATCTATCGAGAGGCGCTTGCTTCGGCCCAAAGAGAGCCGCAGAAACTCCTCTACATTGACGATCGTTCCGAGTACGTCAAGGCTGCGAAGTATCTTGATATACCCGCTCTGAACTGGGAAAACGCAGATACTATCCGAGAAGATTTGAAGAAGCTGGGCATTCTTTAAGAGCTTGAGAATAAAGTTTGGGGCTACACCATCGCGGTGTAGCCCCAAACTTGTAGCTCGAAACTATAAAGCTAGATTCGTCTGGCGGTGCACCTATGCGCGCTGTGCTGCGTACTCAACAATCGACGCACAGATCTCGTCGAAAGAGCCCGTCGCCTCGGCGGCCTGAGGGAATAGCGAGGTATCAGTCATACCGGGCGAAACATTCGCATCGATAAACCAGAAGTTTCCGTCTTCGTCGGCGATGAAGTCGATACGGGAAAGATCACGCAGGCCCAAAAGCTCATGGATTTGAATGGCTGCAGACTGCACATCCGTCATCTCGTCGTCGCTCAGGCGAGCGGGAACGAAGTATTCACTCTCATCAGTTGTGTAGCGAGCTTCGTAGTCGTAGTGCCCATCATCTGTGGCTACCTCAACGGGAGGCAAGGCGATGGGGCCATCTTCTAAATCGATGACCGAAACCGCAATGTCGCGTCCGGCAACGTAGCGCTCAAGCATGACATGCTCTTCATAAGAGAAGGCATCAACCATTGCTGAACGCAGATCACCGGCATCGTAGGCTTTGGACATACCCAGGGCAGATCCACCCGAGGAAGGCTTAACAACCAAGGGAAAGGTCAGACCGGCCTCGATCATCTTCAAGACATTGTGTGCACCAAGCTGACGGAAAAGCAGCTGGGGAAGGGCGATCCACCCGGGGGTATCGAGCCCCGCGGAACCAACCAAAGCCTTCGCAGTAGGCTTGTTCGAAGCGAGCATCGCCTGGGCGGGCGTTGAACCCACGTAAGGAATTCCGGTTCCTTCAAGAAGTGTTTGCAAAGATCCATCTTCGCCGATGGAGCCATGCACAAGCGGCCAAATAACATCGGGCTGAAAATCCGTAATTGCAGAGGGAAGGTTTTGGTCGAAATCGACAACCTTGGCTGCAAAACCCTGATTGACCAGCGAATTTGCAACACGTCGCCCCGAACGTACGGAAACATCACGTTCGTGGGTCAGACCTCCGGCGACAATAAGGACCTTCAAAGATTGAGCGGACATGAGGGTATCTCCTTGTCAGTCTTCGGTATGAACGGAACCGTCATGACGGTTAGTTAAAAATTCAGCATCTTCTTCGGGGGCAACGCCGAACATGTCGACCAATTGCTTTTCGGCATTAACAACCCCAGCAAGGCGACGGATACCCTCGCGAATACGATCCGGTTCCGGATAGCAGAAGGACAGACGCATGTGGTCAGTGCCGCGACCGTCATAGTAGAACGCGGTACCCGAAACGTAGGCAACCTGGGCCTTTACGGCGCGGGGAAGCATGCTGCGAGCATTCAAGCCTTCTGGCAAAGTGACCCAGGTGTAGAAACCACCGACAGGCTTCGTCCACGAGCACTCGGGCATGTACTCATCAAGAGCATCCAACATCGCCTTGCAGCGCTCGGCGTACATGGCCCGGTAGACCTTGACCTGGCCATACCAGTCGTAATTGTTCAGATAGCTGGACAAGAACATCTGCCCGAACATGCCCGGAGACAAAATGGCTGCTTCCGAGGCCAAGATCAGCTTTGCGCGGATAGCGTGGGGAGCGAGTGCCCATCCAATACGCATACCGGGAGCAAACATCTTAGAAACCGAGCCCAAGTAGACAACACCCTCGGGAGAGAAAGAATGAATAGCGGGCAGTGGATCCGAATGGAAGCCAAGCAAACCGTAGGGATTATCTTCCAAAATCAGCACATGCTCACGCATACAAATCTCTGCGATACGTTGACGCCTTTCAAGGGTCAAGGTCACGCCAGCAGGGTTCTGGAAATTCGGAATCGTGTAGAGGAATTTAATTGCGCGACCGGCGGACTTCAGGCGACGGATCGTCTCTTCCAAGGCCTCGGGAATCAGACCATCTTCATCCATATCAACGTGAACAACATCGGCCTGGCGGGCACGGAAACACCCCAGAGCGCCCACATACGAAGGAGACTCAGCCAAAACAACGTCACCGGCGTTAATGAAAAGCTCTGCCATCAGGTCCAGGGCTTGCTGTGAACCGGTAGTGATCACCACGTCGTCGGGGTCGGCGCCAATGATTCCGTCATAGGTCATCACGCTCACCAGCTGCTCACGCAGAGGCTCCCAGCCTTGGCCGGAACCGTACTGCAGGGCCTGAGCGCCAGAGGTCAAGATCAAGCTCTTCGCAGTCTCTGCAAGGCTCTCGAGGGGAAGGTCCTTCAAATTCGGCATACCGCCGGCAAGAGAGACGACCTCGGGGCGAGAGACGACAGAAAACAGCGCGCGAATCTCAGAAGCTCGCAGGTTATGAGCTCGATCAGCGTAGGCATCAAACCACGGGTCGAGTCGATTTCCCTGCGACTGAGGATCCTGAGACATTAGCGAACCTTTCTATAGAAGTATGTCGAAGGACACACGTATCTAAGTGTGCCACTAAAACGACTGTCGTGACATAAGCGCCGAGGCCGTGGACGCTTAGTCTGCGCCGTGCGGGTCCGCTTCCTCAACGGAATAGATGCCGGGAAGATCAGAGATTGTGGCGATTAGCGCGGGCAGCGCAACACGGTCGGCGGTCGTCGTCTCAATGAATGCATGTCCGCGCTTACCCTCGGTGTCAGATCGGACTTCGGAAACGCGCCACTTCGAATCTGTCATCACACTCAAAACGCGACGCATGACCCCTTGACCAGGATCGAAGACCAACTCCAAAACAATCGTGTTGGGACGGCGGGGAGCATGGGGACCGATGTGGCGTGAAAGAGGTGTCAGTGCAAAAACAACAATGAAGTGCATCAATGTGACAGCGGTTCCCGCGATCCACAAACCTGCACCACATGCCATACCAATTCCGGCAGTCTCCCATACGGTTGCGGCAGTGGTCAGGCCTCGGACTGCTCCCGAGCGGGTCAGAATAATACCCGCGCCAAGGAAGCCAATTCCGGAAACGATCTGCGCGGCGACGCGGGAGGGATCAACACGCACAAGATCAGCCGCAAGCACGTCATTAAAGCCGTACTTCGATACGACCATGAGAAGGGCTGAGGTCATACCGACAATCGCATCAGTACGAAGACCAGCGCTCTTTCCGCGTGCCTGACGCTCCAAACCGATCAGAGAGGAAAGGAATAGAGCAAGCAAGATCCCGAGGATCTGGTCGATATGTTGGCTCAGAGTGAGCACTGGCCCTCCTTGGCAGTGGCGTGGTGATGGTGTGTCATTGATTGTTTACAAGGGTACATCCCCTAGGGAAAACCAGGGGTTAATCAGGGCCTTACCTCATGGTACAAAAGGCCAGCAAAGCGCAAACTGAAACCATGACTTCACCACTGCAGCAGGGCGCAGGCGCGCCACAAGCTCCTTATGCATCCACGGCCTCGGGAATGGTTGTCAACGGGCTGACAAAACTCTATCAACGCGGCGGAAATACAGTTCAGGCGCTCGCGGGAGTCAGCCTATCGATCCCCCAGGGCAGCCAACTGGCAATTATGGGACCCTCGGGCTGCGGAAAGACCACGCTTTTGCACTGCTTAGCGGGAGTGCTGCGACCGACGACGGGAAGTATCACCCTGGATGGCACTGAAATCACACAACTGAGTGAGGGAGCAATTTCAGAACTCCGCCTCAAGCACTTTGGTTTCGTGTTCCAAGATGGGCAGCTGCTTCCAGAACTTCCCTGCCAGGAAAATATTGCAATGCCCCTGATGCTGGCGGGAGTTGCGCGTAAAGAGGCCATTGCCCGCGCACAGCAGATCCTGGTGAATCTGGGCCTGGAGGGTGCAGGTCCATACCGCCCCGGCCAGCTCTCCGGTGGTCAGGCGCAGCGCGTTGCGATTGGGCGCGCGCTGATTACCAATCCCAAAGTTGTCTTTGCCGATGAACCGACGGGCGCTTTGGATCAAAGCACCGGCGCGGAGGTCATGGGTGTGCTGACCTATGCCTGCCAAAGCACCAGGGCGAGCTTGATTCTGGTGACCCATGATCCTTCGGTGGCCGCGCGACTTCCGCATGAAATCCACATGCGAGACGGCCTGATCGATCAGCAGGTGTCTCGATGAGCACAATACTCACTGCGGCACGCGCAGTCCTGGGCTCTCGTGATCGCGCGACCTCAATTCTGACAGTTTTGGCTTTCGCCCTTCCCCACGCAATTCTTCTTTCCGTCACGGGTGGGGTTCTGATGTTCTTCTCGCGTACCTATGACCTGCCAGAAGGCTTCGAGGGAATGGGTGGCTTTTATGTCTTGCTGGCGTGCTTTGCGGGACTTTTGATGATCGTCCCGACTCTGAGCATGGGCGCGGCCGCTGCGCGTCTGGGAATGAGTCGACGCGCACGGGATTTAGCGGTTCTCCGCCTCATGGGATTAGGGCCTGCAAAAACGCGTCTTGCGTGTCTGATCGAGACCGCGGTCTATGCAGCCATTGGTGTGGTGTGTGGTACCGCTCTATACGGCGCACTTTTGCCGGTTTGGCAGCTGATTTCTTTCCAGGGTGAGCGCATAGGGGTTCACGAGATGTGGGTCGGTCCCCTTGTCCTCCTTGCCGAGGCAGTACTGATGATTGCGCTGGCCGCCGCTTCGTCGATGCTTGCGATGCGTAAAGTGGCAATTACCCCCTTGGGTGTCACGCGTCGTACTGAGGGGGCGAAGGTTTCACCACTGTGGCTGACTCTGATGCTTGTTCTGATCATAGGCTGGGTGATTGTTGCTCAGTTTATGATGCAGCTGGGAATGGCGATTGCCGTCGGCTTGTTCTTGGGATTCCTTGGCGTGATTTTTGCGCTGGTTAATGTCGTGGGAGCTTTTTCGGTATCCCTTCTGGGCAATGCCATGGCAAGTCTTGCGCGCACACCTCAGATGCTTCTTGCGGGTCGTCGTATCGCTGATGATCCAAAGAGCGTTTGGAGGTCTTTCGGTGCGGTTGCCCTGGTCGCCTTCATTGTCGGTGTGCTCATGCCAATCTTCAGCTCGATCGTGGGTGCTGCGGGGGACATGCAGGACGTCGAGAGGATCCTCGTGTCGGATATTCGCACGGGAATGCTTCTGACCTTTGGTATCACTATGGCTTTGGGTGCAATTTCGACTGCGATCAATCAAGCCATTCGCGTTATTGATTCCGTTGAGCAGATGAAAGCCTTGGAATTCATGGGCTCGCCCCGAAACTTTATGGATCGTGCGCGAAGGATTGAAATTCTGCTTCCGGCACTGCTCATGATCGGCGGAGCAATGAGTTTGGGCATTGTCTTTATGTCTCCGATTATGGCCCTGAGTGCTGGGCTCGCCCCGATGCTGATTTTGGTGGGTATGACTGTGCTGGGTATTGGGCTGATTATGTTGGCTTCCGAGGCCACAGGACCCTTGCGTCGTAAACTATTGAGTGATCTTCACGAGGGGAATAACTGAATTAATACGGCATAAAAAGAGCACTTTAAGGTTGCACCTTAATCAGCTTTAAACAGCCTCTGACCTGGGAAAATGTGCATCGTCCAGTGCACATTCTCCCAGGTTTTATCGTTTAGTTGGGATTAAAATAAAGGCACTGGTTGGGAGGTCAGGGTTTCGACCGGGCTGAGCTTCCACTTGCAATGGCGCTGGTGGAATGACGTGCCGGTGCTTTTGCCCCTACAAAAGCACCGGCAAGTCAGCCGTCCAGAGACCTCAGCTTTCGCAGGCAGATGTCTTATCTGGGACCCCGCGATAGCTAAGTGCCACGGACTTAATCAATTGGGTAGCTCGTTGGAAGACCCTGATCAGCAGGAACCCAACCGAGCTCAGGTGCCACATATGTGGCAAAGTTGCTGATGATCGACAAATTTTCCTGGAATCCCAACTGGACTATTGGTCAGCCATCACTGTATAGTTCAGTGCATGCTGACTATTGTTTCGCGTCTCGACGTCATGAACCGGCTCGGCCGGGCCATCGCCGACCCGACGCGCTCCCGG
>JBHRQN010000076.1:0-6948 GCA_042645485.1 Pauljensenia sp. | reverse complement strand
AGCGAATCAACCACGAGGTGCCGGTCATCGTGGAGAACGATGCCAATTGCGCCGGTTGGGGCGAATTCGTATGACACCCTATGGAGCCAAGAGATCGCCCGAGCGTCAGTAATTATTGAATCCGCCCTTACCGGGTGGCGGCGGGAAAGCACCGGGCGCCGGCGTAGGTGGAGTGGTTGGCGGTGTATACGATGCCGTGGGCGGCGTATATGGTGCCGCTGACGGTGTATACGGTGACATGGGCGTAGTGCTGCTGCTCTCCACCACCATCACATTGCCGTTGGTCAGCACGATGTTGGTAGGGGAGTGCAGCTGAGCCATAGTTGTTTGTCGCTTGCGCCATGCATAAACGGCAATGATCAGGGCAAGCACAATATAAATGGCGTGTTTGATGGTTGGATCATCTGCAAGGTTGGGTGCGAATTCTTCCAAGAACATCAGAACAACAGTCAGCATGAGGAACAGGCTAGATATAACCACGATCGGGAAACTGACAATCGCATAGATGCGGGGAGAGGCCGAGTACAGCAGGTTATTGAGCTTGTGATAGGCGAACCCGACAATAACCATTGCAACAACAGCCCAAATGAAGTGGGCCGTTTCTGAGGATGTCAGCCATGCCATATGGTCCATTGTGAAAATGCCGGCAAAGCCTATGGCAAGTACGTAGTCGGGAGAGAAGAGCATCCACAGCAGTAATCTCATGTAGAAAAAGAGGAAGGCGATGATGATCGCGAAAATTAGCAGTACGAACAGGAAGGCCATGCCTTCATCCTAACAATGTGAAATTTGTGCTAGCTGATACCTTGCTGAGCGCAAAAATTGGTGCTTAAACAATATTAATTCTGTTGAATTTGGCGCTCTTTGGCGGCGCCTGTTCCAATTTTTAATCGAGAAAATAAGACCTGACGAGTTGTCTGCTTCTCTATAGTGGGCGAATAATACAACTATGCATCCGCACATAGGTGCATACGCCACTGCACATAAGTGCACAAAGCTGGGTAAGTCCTGCGCAATTTCTATGTAAGACCTTCTGACCTGCTTAAACATCGTTTAGTTATCGATGTTCGCGTTGAGCGGATATGTAAATTTGTGTGCGGGAACACATTTATAAGCATGAAACTCGAACATACCAGTCACATAATTAACAGCGGAGATCGGAGACTATTAGTCCCTGATCTTTAGGTTTTGTCCATCCTCGACAAGGAAGTCAGTGAACTTCTATGGAACGTCGCATTTTTGCACACCGCGGTTTGAACCGTGTCGCACCCGAGAACACTCTTGCAGCTTTTGAAAAGACTGCAGATGCTGGTCTCACCTGGATTGAGACTGACGTCGACATCCTTGGTGACGGTACGCCAATCGTCATCCACGACACGTCGCTTGATCGTACGACCAATCGCAGCGGGTCGTACTACGGCCTCGAGAAGGCAGATTTGGCATCGATTGATGCTGGTTCATGGTTCTCTCCGGAATTTGCCGGGCAGCCCCTGCCTACCCTTGAGCAGCTGATCGAGCTCCTCAACCGTCGTGGGCTGAATGCCAACATTGAGATCAAGTCGAATGAGGCCGGTGGCGCCATGTCCATGCGTCTCATTGATTCGATTCTTGATGCGCTGACTGGACTTGACCCCGAACGAGAGGTTTTCTTCTCCTCCTTTAATCACGTGTTGCTGGCGAAGATTAAGGAACGCGCACCTCAGTACGAAGTGGGCTGCCTGTACGAGACTTGTGCTCTCTACGACGACTGGAAGTCCATGCTCGAGCTGGTTGGCGCGTCATACATTCACCCCGAGGACCGCGGTCTGACTAAGTCCAAGGTTGAGGCCTTCCGTGAGGCAGGCTTCGGTGTCAACGTGTGGACCGTGAACTCGATTGACCGAGCACATGAGCTCTTCAATTGGGGCGCAACCGGTGTCTTCACCGATGTTGCGGACTCTTTTGCCCATCTTCAGTGAGTGAATCTCGAAAGGTAAATTCAACAACATGTCTCAAACCTCAGTAGGCACAAAGTCGCGCCTTCCTAAGTTCTTGCAGAAGGGCCGCATCGGCGGCTTCCTCACTGTCGTGCTGACCGGCCAGCTGGTCTACGTCTCCTTCGAGGCGTTTAAGGGTTCGCTGCTTGATCCGATGACCCAGGCACTGGGCATCAGCGTTGCTGACTTCGGTAAGATCATGACCATCCTCGGCTTCGCAATGTTCATGTACGTTCCTGCAGGTTGGGTGAACAACCGTTTCCCCATCCGTAACATTCTGATCTGCTTCGCCTCGTGGCGACTGCTGACCTTCCTGTTCCTGTGGCTCTCCCCGGTTCTGGGCTACAGCCTGAACCTCACAGCCCTTCTTGTTATTGCTGCTACTTGGGCAGTGTGGGATGCAATCGGTTGGCCCGCCGTCGTCAACGGCGTTGCCTTCATGGCTTCCGATTCTGACTCCAAGGGCCGCGGCCTGGCCATGGGCCTCCTCGAGTCTCTGCGTCGTGGCCTCGAGTTCTGCATGAACCTGATCGTCATCGGATGCATCGCCGCTTTCCCGACTCACGCTAACGGCATCATGATTGGTTTCGGCCTGGGCTACTCCCTGCTGCTGATCCCGAACATCTTCGCCATCCTCCGCTTCGTTCCCGCAAACGCTGTTGCAGAGTCCGAAGGCCACTCCAAGAACACCGCAGCCCTCATGGGCCTCGGCAAGGTTCTGATCCAGCCTCGCGTGTGGTTCGCAGGCATCGCAGGTATGTGCGTCTACTGGGCCTACGTCAACCTGATTTACTCCTCCGCACCCTACCTGACCCGCGTCTACCAGGCGTCCACCGCTCAGGCCTCGACCTTCGGTATCTTCTCGACCGGCTTCGTCGGCATCATCGCTGGCCTGGTTGCAGGTGTCCTCGCTGACTACGTCTTCAAGTCCTCGACCACCATGATGGCTGTCGCTCTGACCGTCATCGCTATCGGTGTGGGTGTGGTTTACATGCTCCCCGTCTCGGATTCGATGATGTGGCCCGCAATGATCTTCCTGATCGTTATGGCCTTCGGCGTCTTCTTGGGTAAGTCCGTGATCCTTGCTCCGATCGCCGAGCTCCACCTGCCTGAAGAGATCAATGGTTCTGCAATGTCGGTTGGTTCCTTCCTGGTCTATGCACCGGTTATCTGGGCGAACTACTCGACTTCGAACATCATTGATTCCCACGCTGCAGATCCTGCGGCCGGCTACCACATCATCTTCCTGATCACCCTGGTTGTCGCCGCAGTTGGTGCTGCTTGCGCCTACGCGTTGGTCTTCTCCAACCGTCGCTCGAAGGCAAAGGAAGCCGTCGAGGCGAAGTGATCCTTCGCAAGGCTGAGTCCTTCTAGCCGGCTGTAATAGGCCGTGCTTGCTTGGGCGGGTCCGCATCGTCCCCGGTGCTGAGGTATCAGAGCCGAACGATGCGGGCCCGCTTTTCGCATCTCGATCCGCCCCGTCACCTGTCACCACTCTCAACTTCTCCGGCCCGTCTTCGTCCACGCCTCGGCGTGATTGTGGAACAATAAGACCAGATCGCATCTACCATTCATCAACACATCTAGCATCAGCGCGAGGGGTTGGAAGCTTCATGGCTCTCTTTGAATTCGACGAGGGGCGTTTGATCCCTGCCCAATTCGGCCGCTCAGTATCCGACGGTTTGACCCCTGAAATCGTTGATGCCGTATGTAATCAGGTGCTCGAGATCGTTTCGCGCCCACTTTTCCCCATCACTTGGCGAGATATTTCCCCCTTTGAAGGTTCGGCCTTTGTCGACGGCTCCGCAGAAGACGAAGCTCCTCGATTGACTGCCCTTGATCCTTCGGGTCAAGTTGTTTCGGTCGAGATTCTTGATTTCCTTGACTCAGATACGCTGATTCAGTCCCTGTCGCGCCTTGCTGGAACTGCCGCGCTGTCGTGGTCAGATCTGGCTCGTGAATATCCCGGAGGCGTCGCAGCTTTCAAGTCCGGGTGGATTCAGTTCCGCGATTCAATGCCGCCCTCGCCCGGAGCGGGGCCGCGTCTGGTCATGGTTGTTGGCCGCATTGATCCTGCAGTTCGTCCAGCGCTTGAGGTTCTGGCTGCCTCCGGTGTTGAGGTTCATGAAATGAGCCTGCGCGAGATGAGCAATGGGCGTTCTTTCCTTGAAGTGCATGCTGTTGGCCCGCGTACCTACGCGCATGCCCCTCATCTGCTTGCTGGGCGCTCTGACGACGTCCCCGCGATCGCTTCGTCAATCCGCGACGTGCCCGCTCCCGTGACCATTGAGTCCTCCGTGGGCGTTGACTTAGTTTCCCCCGAACCGGCTACCGAGGTCGAGGCCTCGGCGCTCGAAGACGACGACTACCTTCCCGAGGATGAAGAGTTCGTTCAACAGGCCGCCGACGTTGAAGCCTTAGAGCCGGAGGCTCCTGACACTGAAATCGAACACACCTTCGACGGAAACGATGCGCATCATCATGCCGCTCCAGTCGAGATGGAAGACGGTGACAGCGAATTAGAAGAAGAGGAAAGCGAAGAGGTCCGCGCTGCCCGTGAGGCGGGGATCCCCGTCCTCTCGCGTGATGCGGCTGCCCTTCGTGTTCTTGGGCAGATTATTGCCGAGGATGTTCCCGCAATTATCGTTGGCGTACCTCAGGCAGAGTGTGAATTTACGGCCGATGGCCTGTTCCGCTCGGGCGAGGAAAGCTGGGATAACCCGCAGGATGCGCTTTCCTACTTTGGTGTTTCCGGTAACGGCTGGACGCTGTGGCACCTGGGTGGGGAAGAAGGCCCGACCTTGGGTGAATCCCTGGCAGAGGTCAACCGCGAAATCATTCGCGAGTATTCGCGCGATTAGATAAAGGCCTTAATCCAGCGATTCATCGTTTCATAGACCTGCGCGCGCACCTGAGGGTCAGAGAGCAGCAGGTCGTGCTTGCCCGGGAAACTGGCGATGGTGACCAGCGGCCCTAAGCGCGATGAGCGTTCCAAGATGACCTCGCGATCTAAGACGACATCACTTGAAAAAGTTTGTGGCGTGAATTCTTCGCTGAAGAAGCTAGACGTCGACATCATCGAAAGCACGGGAATATCCAACTTCACCGAAGTTGCAACGGAGTCGTGGCCTTCAAGGATCGCCTCGAGCCAGGCCGCGTAAACGGGGTAGGAGCCTGGCCGCTTCCACTCCAGCGCGTAATCCCATCCCACAACAGCGGGATCGTCAGCGTAGGCCTCGAGAGACTCCGGTAGGGGCGCCTCCAGTGAATTCCACCCCTCGTGAAGCGAGCGCGCGTAGTTATCTGGACCGCCGCCACCTCCCGGAACCGCCCACATCGGATTTCGAGAGGCAATGCGTTCAAGAATTGGGGCCATGGTTGAACGCATGGAAGCCATTGTCTGCATTTCAAGCCACGCAGAATTCAAAATCAGGCCGTCGATCGCGCCGGGATGGCGGTTCGCCCACAGCGTTGCAAGCAGCCCGCCTGTTGAGTGACCCATCAGAACAAGTGGAAGATCGGGGTAATCATCGCGGATCAGATCCAGAGCTTCTCCGAGTTCCTCATCGTACAAGCTGAGGTTCGAAATGAATCCCATGCGTTGGCCAGGGCGTAGCGAACGACCATACCTGCGTAGATCGATCGCGTAGAAGGCCCCTGCACAATCGGCGATATTTTGGGCCAACTCGCGCTGGAAGAAATAGTCGTTGCGGCCGTGAATGTACAGGGCAACAAAACGCGGGGATTGGGAAGAAGCTCTGTGGCCTTGGTAGCGAACCAAGGTCGCAACAACAGGCCCTGCGTCATCATCCATAAGGGGGATGGTGCGCGATTCGTAGCCCTCACCCAGGACGTCGCGCCGCCACTGGCCAACGGGGGCTGGGCCTTCTTCTCCCCAGGGGGCCAGCACGGCCTCGTCGACGAGGCCGTTGAAGCCATCGGTGCTGCTTGGGGACTCGGGGAGCTCGGTTTCGTCCACTGTACTCACTCCTGTGTTTGGGATCTGCATTGATTTTATGTGGATTTTCGCGTGAAAGATATCGTTATTTGGGGCAAGTGTTACAAATGTTGCGATCGTGATTTATGTGGCTTCGGTTAAACGTTGTTGCGAATGTTGCCTAAGTGAACTACTCTCGAATGCTGTATATGACGACGCACGCCCTTATCCCGGCGTACAACGACAGGTGGACCAGTGAGACGTGAGACAAAGCGCCGCGGTATTCGCGCAATCAGCGTGACCGCGCTATTTGCATCACTCGCTGCAGCAACTCCCGGTATCGCTCTTGCAGCTCCCAGTGACGAAGAGATCGCACGAGCCCGCGAAGCCGAAAATGCGGCAAAGATGTCGGTCGCTCAGATCGAAGTAGAACTTGCAAGCGTGAAGAGCGAAGCTGAAGTCGCACTTCAGAAGGCCATGAGTGCTGCGGAAGAACTGAACGGTGCCCGCTACTCGCTTGAACAGGCGACCCAGACGGCGCGTCAAGCGCAGGCGGATGCTGATAAAGCGAAGGCTGATTACGAGGCTGGAAAGCAAGAGATCGCCTCGATCGCACAGACGGCATACCGCGATGGTGGCTCATCCCTTGACTCCATCGCCCCCTACCTTTCCGCCGACGGACTGCGCACGGTTGAAACCAAGCAGGCTACGCTTAACTCCTTCTCGGC
Source organism: Pauljensenia sp. (assembly GCA_042645485.1). Lineage (GTDB taxonomy): Bacteria > Actinomycetota > Actinomycetes > Actinomycetales > Actinomycetaceae > Pauljensenia. The sequence continues at coordinate 307 of JBHRQN010000076.1, read as the reverse complement.
CTCGGCGAACGTCAAAATGCAAAAGGTTGCCGCGCTTGAGCAGGTCGCAAACGTTATGAACGACGCTGCGATCCAGGCACAGGCCAAGCAGGCGGAAGCAACCGCGCAGGTTGAAACTCGTTCCGCTGCGGCTCAGAGCGCTGCGAACAACGCACGTAACGCGCAGGCCATGACTGCCGCTCGCCGTGATGCTTTGGTTGCGGAGCTTGCGCGCAAGCAGAACACAACCGTTGAGCTGATTAATCAGCGCGAGGCCGAGCTTGAGGCGCAGCGTCAGGCGGCAGCCGCCGAAGCTGCACGCCAGGCT
>JBHRQN010000075.1:0-7085 GCA_042645485.1 Pauljensenia sp. | reverse complement strand
CCTTGGGGAGCACCCGAGCAGCCGGCACAGCCCCAGCAAGCTCAGCAGCCTTGGGGCGCGCCTGAGCAGCCCGCACAGCCCCAGCAGCAGTGGGGCGCGGCGCCTCAGCCCGATGCCGCATGGCAGGGCACCCAGACTCAGGGCGGCACCGCATGGACCGTTGCACAGCCCGGAATTATCCCGCTCCGTCCGCTGACCGTTGGCGAGCTCTTCAATGGCGCCTTCCAGGCGGTTCGCGTCAACCCGCAAACCATGTTTGGTTTTTCCTTTGCGATTATGGCAGTCGTCGGCCTTATTCAGGCCTTCTTCGCTTCGTCTTCGACGTCTTCACTGACGCGCGCACTGAGCTCCGGAGACACCGAAGATTTGGTCTACTCGCTGGGCAGCAGCATGGGTTCCCTCACAACAAGCGGACTTACCCTGCTCGCAACCGCGTTCCTCTCGGGCATGCTGGCACTGACAGTGTGGGATGCAGTCCTCGGACGCAAGTCTTCTCCCGCGGACGCATGGCACCGTTTCTCGCCGCGCTTTGTCCCGGTTCTTCTGGCGACCCTCCTCATCGGCATCATTGAATTCGTGGCGATCGTGGTAGTCCTGCTGGTCTTCCTGATCCCCTTCTTCCTTGTGGTTGTTAACGCAGCTTCGGCTCGTAGCTACGATTCTGCGAGTGCAAGCATTGGTGGAGCCTTTTCGATCATCTTCCTCATGATCGTTGCCTTGATCGTGATCGCCTGCTTCTTGACTGTGAAGTTCGCATTCACTTCCAGTGCAGTCGTCCTTGAGGGACTCGGCCCGGTCGATGCCATGAAGCGTTCATGGTCACTGTCTAAGGGTTCCTTCTGGCGAATCCTGGGCCGCATCTGGCTCATCGGTATCGTCACTGCTTTGATCACCTCAGTTCTGGGTGCCGTCGTCGGTGCAATTCTGGGCGTTGGCGCCAATGCAGCTGACTCGGTGGGTATGCTCGTCGCCTTCTCGGCTTTCGTGAGTGCACTGCTGTCGGCAGTTGTGATCCCGGTTCAATCATCCTTCTACACTCTGATGTACCTGGATGAGCGTATGCGCAAGGAGAACCTTGCTCCCATGATTGCTCAGGAAGCTTCTCGCGCCTGATGTTTTTCTGTGAAGCTCCGCTGACACCCGACGACGAGGAAGCTCGCGCATGGGTGTCAGCGGAGCTTTCGCGTCCCGACTATCTACCCACCCCACCTTCCGCATTATCACGCTTCTTCAACTGGCTTATTCAGCACCTCGTGAGCGGTGCCAGTAAGGCTGCACCTGTCGGTTTCCCCATTGAGGGTTTCTTTATCTTCCTCTTATTCGTGATTCTCGCGATCATCGCAATCATCGTCATCACCCACCCGATCCGCCTGCGCCGCCGCATGCGACGAACTGCTGTGTTTGACTCCGATTCCACGCTTTCGCTGCGCGATGTCATGAAGCGGATTGACGAGGCTCGCGCAAGCGGAGATCTCGATGCCACGCTGATCTGGTCTTATCGACTATTTGTGCTCTACCTAGCTCGTGACGGCATTCTTCGAGATACTCCCGGTCTTACAGCGGACGAGGCCGGTCGAGCAGCTCAAAATGCTCTTCCCATCCTCACTGCCCCCATTACCTCCGCAACTTCCGTCTTTGCCTCGGTACGTTACGGTGAAGGCCACGCAAGCGCAGAGGACTGCGCGGGGATGGACCAGCTTATTGCTGCCTATTCACAGAACAAGAAGCAGGCAGTGCACGCATGAAAGCAACTCAAAGCACTGTCGTTTCGCCAACTGCTCGCCAGCGTTGGACACGAATGCGTCCGCTGGTCATCATCATCTTTTTGGGACTGTTATTTGTCATCGCAACAGCGTTGATCCCCCGCTACCAAAAAGACAGCGAAACCCTCTCGCCAAATAACCCTGGGGATTCTGGCGCTCAAGCTCTTGTCCAAACGCTGCGTCACCACGGAATTAAGGTCGTCAAAGTCAGCTCCGCACGCGAGCTCATTGCACGCTCAACACCGGACTCGACTGCTGTGATTACCTATCCCGGCTACATGCCCGATGCCACCGCAAAAGCCATCGATGAGAAAGTTCATCGGGTCGTCTATCTTCTATCCCACTACGGTTCAGATCTTGATACCCCTTCTGTCGAAGTGACAACTTCAAAGACGACAAAAGCGACAAAGACGCTCTCTGCAGAATGCACTTCTGAACCTGCTCAGAAAGCTCAAACTCTGCTCAATAACAGTGGGCAGCTTGTTACCACCACCGAAGCTGGATGGACCAAGTGCTTCCCCGCAGATAACGCCTACGCCTACCTTGAAAAGAACGAGGGCGATCGTTTCCGCGCGATCATCGCCGATGGAGCTATCGCGTCAAATCAATGGGTTGATAGTGATGGCAATGCCGCACTTCTGATCAATGCGATGGCGCAGAAACCAACCATCTACTGGTATGACGGGAGCAAAGACAACGTCCTAGCCAGCGACAAGCTTGACACTCTTGAGCCCCAGTGGCTAATCCCAATCCTTTCGCTGATCGGCATCGGAATTACCGTCATCGGTTTTTCTCGAGGCCAACGATTGGGACGTCTGGTCCCCGAAGATCTGCCCTCTTATGTCCCTTCATCAGAGACAACGAAGGGCCGCGGACGTCTCATGGCAACGCAGAAGCAACATGCTCACGCGGCGCGCCTGCTGCGCATCGAGACCGTAACGACAATCGCCAAGCGCCTGGGAATCGACCCGAAAGCACCGCGAGCCACCCTAGAACACGCACTTGCAGCGCGAGGATTGCTGACCGCGCGCGTGAGTGATTTACTGTGGGGTCCAGCCCCAACAAACAACTCTGAACTGGTCGAATTGGCCGAAGCACTATCCGCGCTCACACAGGAGATTGAGTATCAATGACAAGCCCCGAACTACCGCCCCAGGGGCGTGATGCCCGTGACGCTCTGGTTTCCCTGCATTCGGAAATCGGCAAGGCAGTCGTCGGCCAAGAAGGCGCACTCACCGGCCTGATCATCGCCCTGGTAGCCGATGGACACGTCTTACTTGAAGGCGTTCCCGGCGTTGCAAAGACGCTCTTGGTTCGAACCCTTGCTCGATGCATCGATTTGACCATGACACGTGTCCAATTCACCCCAGACCTCATGCCCGCCGATATCACGGGTTCTTTGGTGTGGGACAACGGCAAGAGCGAGTTTGAGTTCCGCCCAGGACCGATCTTCACCAATCTTCTTCTGGCCGATGAAATTAACCGAACTCCCCCCAAGACCCAATCTGCGCTCTTGGAAGCTATGGAAGAGCATCAGGTCAGCGTCGATGGTCATACCCGCCCACTGGCCTCGCCCTTCATGGTGATCGCCACCCAGAACCCTGTCGAATACGAGGGCACCTATCCCCTTCCCGAGGCCCAGCTCGACCGTTTCTTACTCAAGCTTGATCTGCCTCTGCCCTCTCGCGAGGACGAATTCAATATTCTTCTTCGCCACCAAAATGGTTTCAATCCTCTGGATTTGGGCAGTGCTGATCTGCACCCGGTCGCAAATGCCTCAGATATCTTGACGGCTCGCGAGCAGGCAGAACACATCGAGGTCTCCCCCGCGGTTTTGACCTACATGGTCGATCTGATCCGCGCGACCCGAACCTCTCCCGCTGTCCGCATCGGTGTCTCTCCTCGTGGTGCAACCGCATTACTTCGCGTGTGCCGCGTCTGGGCGTTCCTTCAGGGACGTTCTTTTGTCACTCCTGATGATGTCAAGGCAATGGCTGACTCTGTTCTTGCACACCGCCTGAGCATGAAGGCGGAAGCAGAATTGGAAGGCTTGAACGCTCACTCTGTCATCGCCTCGATCCTCGAGCAGGTCCCGGTTCCTCGCTGATGGCACTGTCTTGGCGCGCGAGTATCCCCATTTTCTTGGGGGTCATTCCACTGTTTTTCTTCCCGACATGGGGTTTCATTGTCGGGTGGGTTGTTCTGTGCGCATGCCTGTGGGCCTTTGACGCTTACCTTGCGCCTTCCCCTAGGCAGTTGGTCATTGAGCGCTCCATTGATACGCCTATCGCAATGGATTCTCCCGGCCATTCGCGCCTTTCTCTGCGCTCGACGCTCCCCATGCGCGTGGATGTGAGGGACGCGTGGCCGCCCTCGGCACACCCCACTCCCTATTCACACTCGTGTGAGCTCGAAGCGGATGTTCCGACGGCGCTTACGACGATCTTGCACCTGGAGCGACGTGGAAGCGTTCGCGCGGACTACGTAACGATTCGCTCCTGGGGTCCTCTGGGAATGGCCGCCCGTCAGACCTCGATTGCGGCGCCACTGACACTGACCGCGCTTCCTCCATTCCGCGCGAAGCGTCTTCTTCCTTCACGGCTTGCGCGTCTGCATGAGCTTGAGGGAACAACTGCCACAATTCTTCGAGGCCCAGGAACGGAATTTGATTCTTTGCGCGAGTATGTCCGCGGAGATGATCCGCGCGATATCGATTGGCGAGCCTCGGCGCGCTCAAAAGACTTGGTTGTACGCACGTGGCGACCCGAACGCGACCGTCACGTCATGATCGTTGTCGACACCGGACGTTCGGGGGCAATGCTCTTGGGCGAGGCTCAGGAAAAGGACTTGGGAGACAAGGACCTGGTCGAGTTGGGGGTCGCACCTCGTTTGGATGCTGAGATCGAGGCGGCACTCTTGCTGGGGGTTCTGGCTGACCGCGCCGGAGATCAAGTTCATCTGCTTGCTCTGGACCGCAGTATTCACGAAGATCTTGCCCAGGCACGTGGGGGGAATTTGATTAGCGAGGCCGCGCAGGCTTTCTCGCGCGTCCAGCCTTCCCTTCTTCCACTGGATTGGCAGTTGGTCGTGTCCTCGGTTGAGAAGCGTATGCATCACCCGGGGCTTGTTGTCCTTCTGACAGAGATCCCGCCCGCAGCTACAGACGCCGATTTTTCCGAGGCCATTGCGGCGCTCAGCAAGCGTCACCGAGTAATTGTCGCGGGTGCACGCGACCCCGAGCTTGGTCGAATGGAACGCGATTGGAGCGATGCAGCTTCAGCCTTCACCGCTGCCGCGGCAAGTGCAACAATCCGCGACCTTGATGCTGGTGCCGACGATTCTCGCGCACTTGGCGCTTATGTCGTTGATTGTGATGCGGGCTTCTTGCCTGCACGTCTTGCAGACACCTACATTGCACTGAAGAAGGCCGGAAAGCTCTAAGGATTTCTTAGATCACAGGTGTCGCGTAACCGGCGTCTTCGTCAAGGTCACCGCTCACTCCCGCGCGATAGGCACGTCCACCGGCCACGAAGGTGTAGATCCACACGCCCGCGGTCAAGGTCACACCGCAGGTGATCTTCAGCCACAGTGGAAGATTAGACGGGGTGACGAAACCTTCGATGGCTCCGCACAAGAACAGCAAGATCACCATTCCCAAACCAACAGTGATCATCGAACGCCCTGCCTCGCCGAGCGCTTGGCCTCGAGTCTTTCGCCCAGGAACAAGCCACGCCCAGAAGAGGCGTAAGCCCGCTGCGGTTGAGATCCAAATTGCTGTAAGTTCCGGGATGCCGTGGGGAAGAATGAAACTGAAGAAGTGCGCGGGGCCGGCATAGTGAATGACAACCGCAGCGGAAATTCCTAGGTTTTGGGCATTCCCCCACAAAGCCATAATTGGATAGAACCCTGTGATTCCACCTGCAACGACACGCAAGGCAATAAAGGCATTATTAGTCCACACATAGGACATGAAAGAGGCATTGGTGTCTTGACTGTAGTAGCTGGAAAATTGTGTTGTCGCGTAGTTCTTCAGCTGTTCCGGACTTCCCAGCATGGAGAGAGCAGCGGGGTCACGCAAGATCCACCACGTCTGCAACGCTGTCATCGCAATGAAAATGAGCATGATCGCAATCGTGACATAGCGGATCCGATACAGGGCTGCGGGAAGATCATAACGGAACCAACGCGAAATCGCCCACAGGCTCGCTCCAGCCGTTCCCGTCAATCGAGCTCGTGCGTGCAAGAGCTCACCAGAGAGATAGGAAATAACATCCTGATCTGGGTTTTGCGAACGTACTTTCGCAAGATCAGCGGTGACCTGCCGATAAAGCACCGAAAGCTCATCAATTTCCGGCCCCGTCAATCGACGCGAATGCGCCAATTGATGAAACCGATTCCAATGGCGCATATGTGAAGCTTTTAGTGCGTCGATATCCATACAAGATATAGTGTCATACATGAGCGAGCTTCCTGTAAACGTCCAACGAATTTCTGATGAATCTTTCATCAGCGGTGAGGGCGTCAAACTCGATCTCAAACCCGCTTCTCCTTTTGTCAGGGCCGCTGCTTTCCTCATAGACCTGACTCTGTATGTTGGAGCTTTTTTCGTTCTCTTCTGCATTCTTGTTACCGTCACCTTTGATCAAGGCCTTCCACAAACCTTGGTGAGGGCAATATTCGTTATCATTATTTTCTTGTCTTTTGTAGTCCTCCCCTTTGTCATTGAGGTCTTCACCCATGGTTATTCCCTCGGCAAGTGGGCCTTTAACCTAAAAGTTGTGCGTCGGGATGGCGGGATTATCACCGCGCGTCACGCCTTCGTCCGCGCAATGACTGCAATAGTGGAAACCTACATGCTCTTCGGCCTGTTGTCTTTCATGGCAACGGTCTTCTCTCCGCGAGCGACACGCCTAGGGGACATTGCAGCAGGGACCATGGTTATTCAGGTTCCCGAAGCTGTCTTCTATCCACCGCTGGTTATGCCCCCCGACTGTGCTGAGTGGGCATCTCATGCACAGTTCCTTCCGATCCCGGATGAACTGCACTTTGAGTGTATGAATTTCCTGCACAATAATCGTCAGATTCTTGACCAGCTCCGCCTGTCGATCGCAATGTCCTTAGCGGGACGAGTTTCGGCTTTTGTTTCACCCAAGCCGCCAACAAATATTCACCCCGAGCGTTTCCTTGCAGCGGTTCTTGTCGTTCTGCGCGACCGGGAGTACGCGAAGGAACTCAAGCGACAAGACATCCTTGAAACCCGCCGCCAACAGGTGGAAGCCGTCCCCTTCGAGGTCTAGTACACTTGCGCAGCCCTCTTATTCC
>JBHRQN010000074.1:0-7209 GCA_042645485.1 Pauljensenia sp. | reverse complement strand
CCTTGCCAAGTTTCTCTTGAGGAGCGTATGGGCTGTGGTAAGTCCACGACCGCGACCGTCATGTGCGGCCTGCAGATGCCAACGAAGGGCCAAGTGTTCTTCAACGGTGAGGAAGTCACCAAGCGTGGTGCGGATGCGCGTAGGCGTATCGGACGCGTTGTTTCCGTGGTCTTCCAGGACCCGGCAACCGCTCTGAACCCGCGCATGCACGTCGCCGATCAGCTTGCTGACCCGCTGCGCGTGCACGGTATTGGTGACGAGGCCTCGAGAGCCAAGCGCGTGCAAGAACTGATCTCTCTGGTGGGTCTGCCTTCAAGCGCCTTGGATGCGCTCCCCGGTCAGCTCTCCGGCGGTCAGCGCCAGCGCGTTGCAATTGCTCGCGCACTGTCCATCGGCCCCGATGCGATCATTGCTGACGAACCGACCAGTGCTCTGGACGTCTCGGTGCGCGCACAGATCCTGAACCTGCTCACGGACCTCAAGAGTGAACTGGGCTTGGCGATGGTCTTCATCTCACACGATATTCAAACTGTTCGCTACGTTTCTGACCGGATCGCTGTGATGAACGGCGGAAAGGTCGTTGAAGAGGGACCGGCAGCTGAATTGCTGGCGTCCCCGAAGGATCCCTACACCCGCAAGCTCCTGGGGGCTGCACCCTCGCTGCTGCATCCAACACTCGGAGGAGAGAACTAATGAGTTCACAGATTCGCGGCGTTGTCCCGCCGTTGGCTATCCCGCTGAAGAACGGCGAGCTGGACGTTGCCTCGCTGGAGCGCCACATCAACCGCATGATCGGTGCGGGGCTGAACGGCCTCTTCGTCTCCGGCTCGACCGGTGAGGTTGCATTCTCGACCTCCGAGCGTCGTCAGCAGATCCAGCGCGAGGTTGTTCGCATTGTCGACGGTCGCGTTCCGCTGCTGGTTGGTGTGATCGATACCGAAACTGAGCGTGTCATTGAGAACATCAAGGCCGTCGAGGAAATCGGTGGAGCTCTGGGCGTCGTTGCAACCGCTCCCTTCTATGCACTGGGTGGCCAGGCAGAGATCGAAAAGCACTTCCGCATCCTCAAGGAGAACACCAGTCTTGAGCTGTGGGCCTACGACATTCCCGTCTGCGTCCACACGAAGCTGCAGAACGATCTTGTTCTTCGCTTGGGTAAGGAAGGCGTTCTTGACGGCGTTAAGGATTCTTCCGGTGACGATGTGGGCTTCCGCTGGCTGTCCCGTGCGAACGAGGCCGCTGGTCACCCGCTTCAGCTGCTGACCGGCCACGAAGTGGTTGTCGATGGTGCCTACATGTCGGGCGCAGATGGCTCGGTCCCCGGCCTGGCCAATGTTGACCCCGATGGCTACGTCCGTCAGTGGCAGGCTTTCGAGCGCGGTGACTGGGAAGCCGTGCGCGCTGAGCAGGACCGTCTTGCGGACCTCATGCGCATCGTTCTGGTGAAGGGCGTTCAGGGCTTCGGCGGTGGCGTTGGTGCCTTCAAGACCGCACTGCAGCTTCTGGGTGTCTTTGATTCCAACGAGATGCCGCGTCCTGTCGCTGCCCTCGAAGGTGACAACGTCGAGCACGTTGCTTCCGTCCTGCGCGAAGCTGGCTTGCTCTCCTGATCATCAGCGAGGCCGAGGTGGTCCTCCTCTCGCGTACGCGCGAGCGTGCGCCCGCCTTGGCCTCGCTGATTACCATTTTCATCCGTTCTTTAGTGGAGAACTTTCATGACTACGCTCCTCGCCCTTGATATCGGCGGAACCAAAGTCGGTTGGGGCATTGTCGAAGTTGGACAAAACTATACGGTTGTTGAGCGCGGCTCAATTCCTACTGAGGCTTCCCGTGGGGGTGCCGACGTTGCCGAGCGAATCTGCTCGCTGGCCTCGTCTCTCAAGGAAGCTCACCCCGAAGCCTCGGGTGTCGCAATTGCTTCTGCTGGGGTCGTCGACCCCGCTGAAGGAAAGATTGTCTCGGCAACCGACATCATGCCCGGGTGGGGAGGGACCCCTCTGGGGAAGCTCGTTGCACAGCGCACGGGACTTCCTGTGCGCGTCCTTAACGATGTCCACGCACACGGTCTGGGTGAGGCGACCTTGGGAGCCGGACGCCCCTATTCCTCAGTCCTTTCAATCGCAGTAGGTACGGGAATTGGTGGTGCTCTGGTCGAAGACCGCCATGTCACTTTTGGCTCCCGAGGGATCGCTGGGCACGTCGGTCACATCCATCACCATTTCGCCCCCGATATGGTGTGCTCTTGCGGCAGGTTTGGTCACATCGAGGCGTTCTGCTCCGGATCAGGAATTACGGCTTGGTACAACTCGCTGCGTCCTCAAGATGCTCCCGAAGCCGATGGTGGTCGTGCACTGCAAGAACTTGCAGATGCGGGTGACCCGCTGGCTAGTGCCTGCTTCTCGCGCTCTGCGTACGCACTGGGCGAGGCCACGGCCTCGCTGGTCAACTGCGTGGACCCCGCAGCGGTTATCATTTCTGGCTCGATGACTCGTTCCGGAGATATCTGGTGGAATGGTCTGCGTGAAGGTTTCGCAGCCAGCGCGATGACTCCCGTTGCCGATACACCGATCCTCATTGGTTCCCTGGGCGGCGACGCGCCGCTGCTCGGAGCCGTTTCATTCTTCCTCAACGCATAGGAGAAACCATGCATCCGCTTATTGCCGGCCTGAAGGGGAAGCTCATTGTTTCCGTTCAGGCTTACCCGGGAGAGCCCATGCGGCACCCTGAAACCATGGCGCAGATCGCGCGCGCTGCCGAAATCGGTGGAGCCGCGGCAATTCGCTGCCAAGGTCTGTCTGATATTTCCGCAATCAAGGGGCGCGTGGATGTACCCGTCATTGGTTTGTGGAAGGAAGGCCACGAAGGCGTCTACATCACTCCTTCGCTTCGACACGCTCGCGCGTGCGTGATGGCTGGGGCCGATATCGTGGCTCTTGATGCGACCGGTCGCCCGCGTCTTGATGGTCGTAGTTTTGCCGAAACCGTTGCGGCTTTGCGCGAAGAAGAGACACTAGTGATGGCTGACTGTGGTTCTTTTGAAGATGCGCAGCGCGCCGTTGATGCCGGTGTCGATATTGTTTCAACGACTCTTGCTGGCTACACCGGAGATCGCCCGAAGACCGATGGTCCTGACTTAGAGCTTCTCGAGCAGACGGTTCAGGCATTCCAGAATGTTCCCGTAATCTGTGAAGGGCGTATTCACACTCCGGAGCATGCCGCAGCTGCTATGAAGCTCGGCGCGTTCGCAGTGATCGTGGGTACCGCAATTACTCACCCGACGTCGGTAACTGGTTGGTTTAAGGCCGCCGTCGAAAACTGACTTTTCTTCCGAATATCAATCGGCGTCCGTGTGGAGCTATTTCACACGGACACCTCTTTTTGCGGCCTTTAACCACGGGCCTATCGGCGAGTAAAATTGCGAACCGTGTCTATTCCCTCATCGCGTGCTCACAGTGCCCTTCGTGCAACCTTTGTGGTCTACGCAGGCCTAGGTTTTGCAACCTCAGCGTGGCTCTCACGTCTACCCGATGTGCGTGATCACCTGGGATTGACCCCGGGAACCATCGGCATGATGCTGCTGATTGCCTCCCTGGGTTCTTTGTTGACCCTTCCTACCTCGGGTCCGATCGTCATGAAGATCGGTGCACGGTGGGCTGGGCGAATCGGCGTATTCATTTGGGCATTGGGCATTGTCGGAGCAGCGACGGGAATGCTCGCGAATTCTCTCGTGCTCTTCACCGGTTCCCTTGTTTTCATGTCTGCCGGGGGGGGGCCTGTGGGGCTCGAGCATGAACATCGAGGCCGGCCTGGTTCAGGCTGCTGTGAGGCGCTTGGTCGTGCCCGTGATTCAGGCGATGTATGCGGTCGGCATGCTTGGTGGCGCATTACTTGGAGCACTTGCCTCGCGGGTCGGAGTTCCACTCGGAGCGCACTTATACGGTCTGGCTGCTCTTGAACTTATTGTGTGCGGTGTTTCCATTGGTTTCTACCTCAGTCAGGACGAGGTCGCCGCTCTTGAACCCGCAAGGGAAAGCCCTGCGGGCGAAGGGGACGAGGCCTCGGCAGGCAATGCGAAGAAGGGCCTGACCCGCTTGGCGTGGCGCGAACGCCGCACGGTTCTGATCGCTCTCATGGTGATGAGCGGCGGACTCCTGGAAGGCGCTGCTAACGACTGGCTGAACCTGTCGATGGTCGACGGTTATGGTTTTGCGACCTCGACGGCGTCGGCGATCTTCGCTTTCTTCTTGCTGATGATGACGATCATGCGCTTCGGATCTCCGCGTTTAGAGAGGCGTTTTGGGGCGCCGCATCTGCTTCGATTGACCATGGGATGCGCGATCGTTGGCCTGATGCTTGTTGCCTTTGCGCCGCATCATATTCTTGCGGTTATCGGTGTTGCCTTGTGGGGTATCGGTGCATCCTTGGTGTTCCCCCTGGGTATTTCCGCCCTGAGCATTGATCCCGTGATGACGCCTGCGCGAGTATCGGTCCTCTCGACCGTGAATTATGGTTCGGCGCTCATCGGACCGCCGATTTTAGGTCTTATTGCAGATCACGTCGGCTACCACCGTGCGCTCATTTTCGTCGTGCTCCCGGTGTGTCTGGCCATCGTCTTGGCCGGACAGGTTCCGGACCAGCGGGGGCGCGTGCGAGCCGTTGCACCTCTTGACGATTAATCTTGAGTCATGACGACTCTTGCTGAATTGACGACCTTTCGCGTGGGCGGAGAGGTTTCTCGCCTTGTACGCGCAACTTCCAGTGAGGAATTGGTTGCTGGCGTTCGCGCGGCCGATGAGGAGCAGCGCCAGCTTCTAGTTCTGGGCGGCGGATCGAATCTGCTTGCATCGGATGCTCCATTTGATGGAGCTGTTGTCGCTGTACGTCCGGGTGCAGAGATTGCGCGCATCGTTGAAGAGGATGCGGCTGACTCGGTGATTGTACGTGTGTGGGCCGGTACAGTTTGGGATGACTTTGTTGCGTGGAGCGTCGAAGAACAGTTGTCCGGTATCGAGGCTTTGTCGGGGATCCCCGGAAGCGCGGGAGCATCCCCGGTACAGAACGTGGGCGCCTACGGACACGAGGTTGCTGAAACAATTCACAGCGTCGAGGCCTACGACCGCCTCGAGCAGCGCACCGTTCGTCTGCTTCCCGCAGAGCTAGGTTTTGCTTACCGTTCCTCCGCGATCAAGCACAGCATTGGTCAGCCCGGTCTTCCCGGCCGCGTGTGGGGGCCGACGGGGCGTTGGGTTGTGTTGAGCGTCGACTTCCGCCTCGAGCGCTCATCCCTGAGCGCGCCCGTCATGTACTCCGAACTCGCGCGGCGCCTCGGAGTGGAAGCTGGGGAGCGTGCCGAGGCATCCTTGGTCCGTTCGACCGTACTTGAGTTGCGCGCGGGGAAGGGAATGGTCTTAAACCCTGAAGACCACGATACGTGGAGCGCGGGATCTTTCTTCACCAACCCCATCCTCCCCGAGGCCGTGGCTGCTGCACTCCCAGAAGAGGCACCTCGTTTCCCGGCGGGGGAGGGACTCGTGAAGACCAGTGCTGCGTGGCTCATTGACCACGCGGGCTGCTCCAAGGGCTTCCATCTTCTCGAGGCTGGCGACCCGCCTCGCGCATCCTTGTCGACCAAGCACGTGCTCGCGCTGACAAACCGCGGGGGCGCAAGCGGTGCAGATATCGAGGCCTTGGCGCGCGCTGTGCGCGAGCGTGTCTTTGATGCCTATGGCGTGACTCTTGTTCCTGAGCCTGTTGCCATCGGCATCGAGTGGTAGTTCGGGCTATCTTCAACGAGCTGAGGAGGATCGCCGTGAACGAGTACCTTGCGAGCTTGGAAAGAGACCTTGCCCTGATCGAGGGAGGCTTCAAAGAAGAAGAACGACGGGCACGCAGCGACTACGACTCTCATGGTCGTGAACAGGCTTTGGAAATTGCCTATTGCGCATACCGCTCCGAGGTTTACCAGGTGCGAATGTACGCGGTTTTCCTCTTCGGGTACCTCTCGCAGGATCAGGAAGTACTTACTTTCTTGAGGGAAAATATCGCCCAGGATGACAACTGGAGAGTTCAAGAAATCCTGGCGAAGGCTTTTGATGTTTTCTGCGCAACCACGGGGTATGAGCACTCTCTTTCAGTGATCGACGAGTGGCTGGTTCATTCCAATCCGAATGTTCGTAGAGCTGTCACTGAAGGACTACGGATATGGACCAGTCGGCCCTATTTTAAAGAGCACCCATGTGAGGCAATCAAGAGGCTTTCGGCACTTCGAAATGACCCGAGCGAGTACGTCAGAAAATCTGTAGGAAATGCTCTACGCGACATTAGTAAGAGATTCCCAGACCTGGTTGCAACCGAATTAAGCGCGTGGGATCTTGAGAGCACAAGAGTTAAGCAGGTGTATCGGCTGGCAAGCAAGTTCATCAAAGCTGTTAGCGACTGACCAACTTCATATTGAGGGAGTATCGCGCGAGCTATGGCGTGGGACGAACACGGGTAGATGCATGCGAGCAGGCAAATAATTTGCCCGAGAGGCTGTCATCTATCTGCTTGAACTGCACTGCGCAGGCGTTCGATCATATCGGGAACATTGCGGGTAACGGCCGTCCACAGAAGCTTGTCATCCATGCTTTGGTACCCCGAATGCGCCGCGATGTTCCGAGTTGTCCGTAGTGCGCGTTTCTCGACCAAGGTGAGGGTATCCATGTATGGCGCGTATTCCTCGCGCTCCAGGAAACCAGCTAGCCGGATGATCACCATGCACGCGGAGTCGTATTCGGGGCAATCGGCGTTGAAGGTCTGGGCGGGGACTCCAGCAACCCGCTCAATGCGTCGAGCGATAACGTCAAGTTCACGTAAGAAGTTATCAACGTCGAAGCTAGGTGTTTGTCTTTTTGGCGCGCGTGGCCGAGGCATGAAAGACGCAGGCTCGCTCACAGTGGCACCGCCTCGTCAATGATGTTCCGTAGAGCTTCGGGTACTTGTGTATCCGCATGGACTTCGGTAGGAAATCCCGTGAGTTCGCTTGTAAACGAGGCGATATCTGCCAGCTCAAACAGTGACAGCTCGCGGGTGGGAGTACCGATCAGATCAATATCCGATTCAAAGCCGTCCGTTCCCTGAGCGACGGAGCCAAAGACGCGGAGGGAATCGAGGCCTCGTTTCATGGCATAGCGGCTGATGGAGGGCGCGTAGCGGGCTAGGGGTACGGAA
>JBHRQN010000073.1:0-7787 GCA_042645485.1 Pauljensenia sp. | reverse complement strand
TAGCAACAGTATAGTGTGGCGGCCAGGTGTTCGCGAAGGCTTTTAACCGATTTGCTTTGCAAATTCCGGTGATTTGGGTGTCGAAATCGTGGTGATCTTCAGGTCTTTCATCTGCGTGATTGTTACTGAAGCACCCTTTGCGCGCATCTGAGCCGCACTACCTGCTTGAATTTCTAGGGCCGTAGAAATGGTCTGTGAATCGCCAATGACTTTCCATACGTATGGGCTTGATAGGGCCTGTCCGTCCACGCTGATTACTCCCCCGTCACTGGTGAAACTTGACGATACAGTGACGCGATGGCCGTTAATTTCAGAGGCCTCGGAACCAGCATTTCGAAGTTCACCCAGCGCCATCACAAAATGCGTTGCACTCAAAGAATGTGAGGGATCGCTGATAACCATCTCGATTCCAGGACCGTGGACAGCGACCTGCCCAGAGTTAATTTTTGCCTGCTCTTCAGCTTTCTTCGCGGCATTCGCTGCGGCCTCTTCTTTTTGAGACTCGTCCTCAAGCTGACTGACTTGGGATTCGAGCTTCCCGCGTTCAACACGAAGGTTTTGTTCCTGGACAGAAAGATTGTCGAGGAGTTCAACCAGTTCTTCCTGACTAAGCGAGGTGAGCGGGTCTGTTCGTTGCGCTCGAACTTGAGTGACTAAGGCAATCCCAAGAATTAGGCAGATCACAAAAAGTAAAAGATGCGTTCCTCGAGGCATCGCTAATATCGCTGCTTTGAGGCGCGCCCCCAAGGGTTTTACCGAGGAATCGACGGTTGCCTTCTCCCCCGCTTCACCCATTTGAGCCTGAGCAGTCGCTTGGGTCTTCTTCGTGTGCTGTCCCATTCTCAGGCCTTAAAAATCAAACGACGGATTGAAGCAGTGTTCGAGAAAATACGAATTCCAAGAACTACAACGACTGCAGTTGTCATGGCCGAGCCAACGCCCAACTGCGTCCCCAAGAACACCAATAGGCAAGCGACCACGACGTTCCAGAAAAAGGACATCACAAAAACGCGGTCTTGAAATGTCCCTTCAAGCCAAGCTCTGCCTGCACCGAGAAGAGCATCGAGGCCAGCAACAACAGCGACCGGCAGGAAGGGCTGAAGCCACGTGGGGACAGTTGGGTCGATGAGGACGCCAACGACAATTCCAAATATCAGACCAAGAACTGCTAACACCTTAGTGCCCCTCTTCGATGGTCTCACTCCAACGAGTTGACCGGTTATCGCGTGCGTTGAGCGTCATTTCTTTAACAGACTGCGCACTCAGTTTAATTCCTGTGAGGGATTCTGCACTGGACAAATAATCCCCCGTTGAGCCACGAACCAATGACAATGACAAGGTATTCGCGTCACCAATTGCCTCGATCGTATACGGTGAAGAAATCGGAGTGACGTCAACCAAAATCGCTGAACCTGCAGTTCGGATAAAAGAACCGGGACCGATTCTTTGGCCGTTCACACTCACTGCTTCAGCCCCGGCACCCCACAGAGCATTGACAACCATTCGAATATCTTGGTCACGTACCTGTCCTTGACCGCTTTGGCGTGAAGACACGGCATTTGCAGCATCGGTAAGCGTAACTTTCAGTCCCGGCCCACTTACTTGAGTATCAGCATTTGCTAGGGCTGTTGCAGCATTTTCGTGAATATTGCTTTGTCCCTGCTGAGCTGATAGTTCTTTTACATGTGCGCGAAGCGTCGCAACTTCATCTCTCATTTGAGTGATCTGCTGCGTTTGCGTTTGAGCGTGGCTCAAAAGAGATGAGTGCACATCCCCTTGCGCTTGGGCGCGTAAACCACTGATTGCAAACCCCGCACCAATGCCCAATGCGATTGCGATGAGAATTGTGATGGTCCGATGGAAAACCGAAGTTACACCGCGACTAGCTTTCTCGTGATAGGTCCCGTATCCAGCATCCAAGGGGTTCTCAAGGATTGCCTTCAGAAGGGACATCGATGCAGCGGGATCATTACCTGCCGACGACGAAGAGACATGCTGATTACTCATTGCCACTGCTTCTGACGGGAATAGGCCCGCTCAAGATCATCGAGCTTCTCAATGACTAGGCGTGTGAGTGCGGGTGCGACCTCTGAGTGCTCGTCAAGCCAGATCTTTGCAGCCTCAATTGGATCCTCATCTAGGCTTTGACACTCAATATCAATAGACATCGGGAAACCGCCCTCAACAAAACGAATCCCGAGCCCCATTGATGAGTTCTTCCAAAATGGGAGCAGCTGATTGAAGTACTGCGTGACATAGCCGGGGCTACCCCACGTTGAATCGTTCAGGCCTTGCAATGAAGCACTTAAATCAAGGTTCGACATTGCCGATCCGTGACAAATTTCGTTCCAAACCTGCGAACGAATATCAGCGTTAGGAAGCGCCGCACGCGAGCGAATCCAGCGGGTACGGTTCTCTCCCGTCGGTGAGGCCTCGAGCCAGGAATCCAACTCTTTCTCGGTGACGAGGCCTCGGGCGGCGCAACCCCTGCGTAGATCCCACGCGCTTTCCTCCCCCTCGATGAAGGGAAGACTATCGCTGTGGCGGCCGTGGGCAAGTTCGAGCACGGTCTCGGTATAGGTCTCATCTGAGCATGCCATCCAGACGTCAACAAAAAGACGAAGGGCAGCGCGGCCTCGGTCACGGGAAGCATGACGCATAAACTCTGCAAGCGTGTTCAGGATTTCGCGATCGCAACGATCCCGTGAACTGCGAGGAAGGAACGAACGGGCGACTCGGATTGTCGCCAGGAGGCGCTCGAAAATGGCATCTTCGCTTTCCTCAGCCATATGGGTAAGAGCTGACTGAATGTAGTCACGTGGATCCAAATCGCCACCACGAAGCGCACTAAAGAGATTGGACCAAATGACAGCGCGAGTAATAGGACGTTCAATGCTCGACACGTATGCGAGCGCAGTTCGCATCGAATGCTCATCAAAGCGAGAGATCGCATAGGTCAAATCGAGATCATTCACGACCACCAAATCGATGTCTTGTGCGCTACCAGGCTCAGTAAGCTCAAGAGGCACGTCAATGGCAGAATCAGCCCCGTCTATGCGGGTGCGCAAATGGCACTTTTCCCTTAAAACACCGTTATCTGCTGTCCAGAATGAGACTTCAAGGCTGTGTGGACGAGCGAGCCCATCTTGATGCATGTGGAGGCCTGTCAGACGGCCTGCATCATCACTTGTCCAGCTGAGTGAAAGAGTAGAGGGACCCGTCGTGAGGAGCCACGCGTCCTTCCACTTCCCAAGATCTTCACCACTGGCTTCTTCCAACGCTCCCAAAAGATCCTCGAGACCGGTTGAAGAGTTAGCAAATCGCTGGAAATACAGTCGCACACCCTTGTAGAAAGTCTCTTCACCAACCCACGCGACAAGCTGCTTGAGGACTGCCGCACCCTTTGCGTAGGTAATACCGTCGAAGTTGTTTTTCGCAGCAGGGATATCGGGAATGTCTGCAACGATGGGGTGCGTTGTTGGGTATTGGTCTTGAGCCAATGCCCACGCTTTACGTCCAATTGCGAATGAGGCCCACTCCCCCGTGTAAATTGTTGCCTCAGCGGCAGTTGTCGTTCCCTGGTTCTCCGCAAAGGACTCTTTTAGCCAAAGATTTTCCCACCATGCCGGAGTAACCAAATCGCCGAACCACATGTGGCACATCTCGTGGAGGATCGTGTTCGCACGTTTTTGCCGCAGTGCAAATGACGGTGTATCACGGCTCAGATAGTTCTCATTGAAGGTGATGCACCCAGGATTCTCCATTGCCCCCAGATTGTATTCGGGAACAAAAATCTGGTCGTAGCTTCCCCAGGGGAAGGTGTAGCCATAATGTTTGTGATAGTGATCTAAACCGGCACGCGTGACAGTTAGGATGTCATCGCTATCCATTGAATCTGCTAAGGCCTGACGGCAGAGCAAGCGAAGCTGCAGTGTCGCAGTGTTGCCATCGCCTGCGCTTCCTTCCCAGCTCCCGCCCTGGGCGACCGCCCACTGGCCCGCTACG
Source organism: Pauljensenia sp. (assembly GCA_042645485.1). Lineage (GTDB taxonomy): Bacteria > Actinomycetota > Actinomycetes > Actinomycetales > Actinomycetaceae > Pauljensenia. The sequence continues at coordinate 3,782 of JBHRQN010000073.1, read as the reverse complement.
ACCGCTGTAATGTAGCTTGACAAAGGCTCAGTGGTAGTGAAATCCCATAGCGTGATGCCGTTACCGCAATCCTGAGAGCTTCCGATCCCATTGGAAGTCACAACCCACTCATTTGGCGCATAGACGTGGAAAGTCCACATGGGTTTCATATCAGGTTGATCGAAGCAGGGCCACGCGCGGTGGGCATCTTCAGGCTCAAATTGCGTGTAAAGGTAGTAGCGTCCATCCTCGGGATCGTGATAGCGATGCAACCCCTCCCCCGTCGTTGAAAAGCGACAATCAGCTTCAACGACAATCGTCACCTCTCGCTTGGTCGGAACTCCGCTGATATCGAGGCGTTCACCGTCGTAGGTGAATTGATCGGATGCTAACGGAACATCATCAATCGAAACCGTCTGGACCTCACCAGCGACATCGACAAAGAGCGTCGGTTCCTGAGAGACAAGGGTCATACGTGAGAGAACGCGGTACGAGCTTTTCTCACTTGCCGCTTCTTCGAGGTGAAGTGTGACATCAATGTGGCGGACTGTAACAACGGTTGAACGGTGACGTGCATCTTCACGAGTCAGGACATACATGCCCTCATTTTAGAGAAATTTCGTGTTGACGTGTCGATGAAGAAGCTTTTCGCGGAGCAAGCGGATAACCTAAAAGTCATGACTTATGCCACCGATATTCGTCCGATTACGTCACCAATTTCGCTTTCTGAGGCACTCGAGGGGGTTCAGGGGCTTGATTGGTCGCTGTGCCCAGATACAGAACAGCCCGTTTCTGGTGTCAGTGTTTCCTCGATTGATATTGAAGATCATTGGGTATTTGTTGCGATTCCTGGACTGGTCCAGCATGGTATTCGCTTCCTCCACGCCGCCGCCGAAGCAGGTGCTTCAGTAGTTGTTACAGATCATGAAGGCTCTGAACGCGCGCGTGAAATGAAGGCAGATATTCCGATCGTTATTGTTGCGGATCCGCGTCGTGCGAGCGCAACTATCGCGGCGAATATTTATCGACATCCGGCCTCGGCACTGAAAACGGCGGCCGTAACTGGGACGAATGGAAAGACCACAACAACTTACCTTCTTCGTTCCATTCTGCGCAGTACCTTTAACGATCCCGCGCTGTGCGGGACTGTTGAGATTCGTGTTGGTGACCTCGTTATCAATTCGGAGAAGACCACTTCCGAGGCCCCTGAGGTTGAGCGTATTCTCGCACTTGCTCGTGAGAAGGATTGCGGTGCAGCCATTGTTGAGGTGTCAGCGCATGCGCTGAGTTTGAACCGTGTTGATGACATTGTTTTTGATGTCGCTGCGTTCACAAATCTTCAGCATGATCACCTGGATTACTACGGTGACATGGAGCATTACTTCGAGGCCAAGAAGACTTTGTTCACTCCTGCACACTCGCGTTGCGGTGTCGTCTGTGTTGATGATGAGTGGGGCCTTCGTTTAGCTCAAGAAAGTGAAGTGCCCGTTACCACAGTTTCGGTTTTTTCCCATCGCGAGGCCGATTGGACTGTTCGGCGCATCAACTTCGATCGCGCAATCCCCGCTGTCACCTTTGATCTGGTGACCCCTCAGGGCGATGAACGCCTCATTCGGATGCCGATGCTCGGTGAAGTTAATGTTCAAAACGCCGTCGTTGCACTGGTTGCAGCACTGCAGCTGGGATGTGAGTTCGAAGCTGCGGTTTCGGCTCTCGAAGGTGCAGAACAGATTCCCGGACGCATGACCTCCGTCAATCCCGATCCAGGCGCACAACCACTTGTCATTGTGGACTTTGCACATACCCCAGAGGGACTCGATTGGACACTTAAATCTGTCCGTGAGTTGACTCGTGGCAAGCTCGTTTTAGTGTTTGGCACCGACGGTGATCGCGATGCGACAAAGCGTGAGCCTCTAGCCGAAATCGCTGCTCAACTTGCCGATGTTTTATGGGTAACTGATGAGAATCCGCGTACTGAAGATGCCCCATCTATTCGCCAGCAACTCCTCAATGGAATTCGGCGTGTTCGTCCTGATTTCCATGACGTTACTGAAGTGACCACATGCCGCCGCGATGCAGTCCGTCAGGCAATTCTTGCGGCAGATGCGGGAGACATCGTCGTCATTTCCGGAAAGGGCGCCGAGTGGTATCAAGATATCCAGGGAATCAAGCACGTCTATAACGATGTTCCCGTCGCCCGTGAAGTGTTGGAACAAGACATTCGCGCGCGCCTGTAATGCGCTTGTCATCACCGACTACCGATAGGATAAGGACGTGACTGAAGAATACCTCGAGAACACAGAGCCCTTCGATGAAGGTCAAGCAGAGCTACGCGCACGTGCGATGCGTGACTCCCTTGACCAGTTTGAGCTTGATGACGAAGATCTTGCCCTGCTCAACGGCGAATTCGAGAATTCTGATTCTCAGGACAGCGAATTCGGTCTTCCTGTTCTAGCAGTGATAGGGCGTCCCAATGTCGGCAAGTCAACATTGGTGAACCGCATTATCGGCCGACGTGAAGCGGTTGTTCAAGACACCCCTGGTGTTACGCGAGACCGCGTATCTTATCCTGCGGATTGGGCAGGTCGTCACTTCACCCTTGTTGATACTGGCGGCTGGGAAATTGATGTCAAAGGAATTGATCGATCAGTCGCAGAACAGGCAGAAATCGCGGTTGATCTGGCAGATGCCGTACTGTTCGTTGTCGATGCCACTGTTGGAATGACAGATACGGATGAACGTATCGTCTCAATGCTTCGTAAGAGTGGTAAGCCCGTCGTTCTAGCGGCGAACAAGGTCGATTCTGCGATGCAAGAAGCTGAAGCCGCCTACCTATGGTCACTCGGTATGGGTGAACCCTACGCTATTTCCGCACTTCACGGCCGTGGTACCGGTGATCTGCTCGATGCAGTTATGGCTGTTCTTCCTGAAGTGTCTTCGGTGGCTTCAGCACTGCCTGTGGGTGGTCCCCGTCGAGTTGCTCTGATCGGGCGTCCGAACGTTGGTAAATCATCGCTGCTCAACGCCCTGGCAGGTTCTGAACGCGTTGTCGTCAACGAGCTTGCTGGTACAACTCGTGATCCAGTCGATGAGCTCATTGAGCTTGACGGGCAGCAGTGGTGGTTCGTTGATACCGCGGGCATTCGCCGCAAGATGCATCGAACAACGGGCGCTGACTACTATGCGTCGATTCGAACCCAAGCCGCTCTTGAAAAGGCAGAGCTTGCGTTGATTCTTTTCGACGCTTCAGAGCCGCTGACAGAGCAAGACATTCGAGTCGTGCAGCAGGCAGTTGATGCCGGCCGTGCAGTGGTTATCATCAACAACAAGTGGGACTTGGTTGATGAAGAACGCCAAGCTCAGCTTCGTTCGGAGCTTGAACGAGAGCTTGTTCAAGTCTCGTGGGCACCGCGAATTAACGTGTCAGCGAAGACAACCTGGCATATTAACCGTCTGACACGTGCGATGGAGACTGCACTGGATAGCTGGGAAACACGCATTCCCACAGGCCGACTCAATGCCTTCTTGGGTGAGTTGGTTGCAGCGCATCCGCACCCCCTTCGTGGCGGAAAGCAACCTCGAATCCTCTTCGCGACCCAGGTATCGAACATGCCTCCGCGTTTCGTTATCTTCACAACCGGGTTTTTGGATCCAGGTTACCGTCGATTCATTGAGCGTCGTCTGAGAGAAGACTTTGGTTTCGAAGGTTCTCCCATTCAGATCTCGGTGCGCGTACGCGAGCGTCGTCGTCGCTAATCTCTCATAGAGTTCTTAAGTGGTGTGGCCTCCCCACTGGGGAGGCC
>JBHRQN010000072.1:0-7824 GCA_042645485.1 Pauljensenia sp. | reverse complement strand
GCATTTGTATGCTGCATGTTTTGTGAATAGCGAAACCCCCTGAACCCATGAGGATTCCGGGGGCTGTTTGCGGAGACGGCGGGATTTGAACCCGCGAGGGGCGTGAACCCCTACCTCCTTAGCAGGGAGGCGCACTCGACCGGACTATGCGACGTCTCCAGTGCCGACTACTCTAAGGCATTTTCCCTTCGCGCGCGAAATGCGCACGCTGGGACGCTCAGCATTGCCGGTACAGCGGAGGGCAAGGGATTCGAACCCCTGGTGCCATTGCTGACACAACGGTTTTCAAGACCGTCACCTTCGGCCACTCGGTCAGCCCTCCAGACCCGCCAATCATAGCGGATCTTGGTCTATTCGCACATTCGTCGTCCCGAATATGCTCTCGATCCCTTTATTTCTCAGCGGTGGCGACGGAAAGGAACCCATGAACGGCGGTCGGCTGGAGCCTCTTCCGGATGGTCCAACAGGCCTCGGGAAATCGCGGAAGCAAAAGGTGGCCACATCGGCACTCGACCAACCAAAACGCACTGAATTGCCCAGGCAATATCCCCGCTGCGAGGCCTCGAATCTTCAATCCGCTCATTGTCAAAGGACAAGGCATGCAACCACTGGCCGGGCTGGATAATAAGCTCATCGTTAATGAAGTCCAACCACGAGCGATAGCAGTGTTCGTAGTGCTCGACTTCACCTTCGCTGGCACCGTCATCGCGCAGTGCTCGCGCCAGTGATACCGCAGCGCAGACGCCTTCGCAGGCGACCCACATGAAGTGTCGGTCGTCCAGAATTTCTGTCTCGTGATGCTCGAAGCCCACCGAGGTCACGAATCCCGCATAGCCCTTCTTACGCCATCCATCAACGCGTGCTCGTTCGAAGAAATCTTGACCGGCCTCGAGAAGTGTGTCATCGCTTTTACGCCCCAGGGACCTCAAGGCTGCGCGAACTTGAATACACAGGCGGGACCAGCGCAGCAAGCTGCCGATCTGCACGCCTTCAAGCACCGGAGTTGCAGACCAATGCTCCCATTTCTTTGACCAATCGGCTTCGGTTTGGACAACGGGGGAGAGCTCCTCGATATCGATGTATTCGCCTACCCTCCACGAGGCCTCGCTTCCCATCTGCACGACCGCGCGGGTGATGGATTCGGCGCGGTCGATCCATACGGGGTCGGCGGTCGCCTCGGCGGCGGCTAGGTACGCTTCGGCGGTCGAGGCCAGGGTTCCAAGGGAAATGATCGGTGCCTTGTGCTGCGTGCTTCCCGAAGCAATGGCTCCGTAGACCAGTCCGTTGGGGGCAAGCCAGCGGCGCTCTTGCTCGTGGAGAGCATCGAGGAGGAGCTCGTGGGCGCTGGGGCGATTGGCAACCGCCGCGGCCGCGCTCGCGCTGATGAGCAGCGCGTTATCAAGCTGGTAGTCGATCTCCCCGCCGCGCACCTCAGCCTTGTATTCATCGGAATTAATGGTTTCCGGATCGTCGGTGGCAGTCGCTTCGGGAAGCTTTTGAAGATGATCATGGATGACGCGGCGAAGAGTCTTAGTTGCGTGGTCGGCATAGCGTCGTGAACCGGGAAGGCCAAGAAGCGTTCCCAAGGAAAAAGCGTGCAGCATTCGAGCGCTGAGTGTGAATTGATCGCGTTCGCTGGGTTCCTCACCGTCTGGGCCTTCACTAAACCCCGAAGGTGTCGTACTAATTTTTGCTTCTGCGATCAGTGCCTGAAGCTGTGCTGACAGCCAGCGATTGTGCTCGATCGAATCCAACCAGCCCATGGGGTTCTCCTTTGTCTTCCATGAATGTCGTGCTGCGTCGTTGCCGGGGCGACATTCACATTGAGTTTAACGCAAGGGAGTAAAGCGCGTGAGTAGGCCAATCTGTTTGGGAAGTGAATCTGTCCCTTATCGTGAAATGCCTTGCACGGTTTAGGGAAACATTGCAGACTGAAAGCATGCATGAAAGAGCTGGCACTGTTGCCCTTCCCGAAGACCTAACTGATATTGATGCGCTGATTTCTGCGTATTACGACATTGAGCCGGACCCCTCAAACCCCGATCAACGGGTCTCTTTTGGTACCTCCGGTCACCGCGGTAGCGCATTCGATGGCAAGTTCAATGAGGCACACATCGTTGCGATTACCCAGGCGATTGTTGACTACCGAGCTGAGCAGGGTTTCAATGGCCCGCTCTTCATTGGTCGCGACACTCACGCGCTCAGCGAACCCGCATGGCGCACCGCGCTGGAAGTCTTGGCCGCAAATAACGTTGATGTTCGCATCGACGCACGCGGTTCCTACACTCCGACCCCTGCGGTTTCTGTGGCGATTCTTGGTGCAAACGGTGCACCCAAGCACCTGCGAACGACTGGGGAAGGGCTGGCCGACGGTATCGTCGTCACCCCCAGCCACAACCCGCCTCGTGACGGTGGATTCAAGTACAACCCCCCTCACGGCGGTCCCGCGGACTCCGATGCGACCTCGTGGATCGCTAAGCGCGCCAACGAAATCCTCGAAAAGGGTTGGCGCAGCGTTGATCGCGTGCTGGGTTCGGACCTACTGGATCACCCCAGCATTCACCGCTTTGACTACCTGGCCTACTACGTTGATCAGCTTGACCAGGTCATCGATATTGATGCGATTCGCGAGGCCGGTGTGCGCATCGGCGCCGATCCGCTAGGTGGAGCATCGGTGGACTACTGGGGCGCGATTGCCGAGCGCTATGGCTTGGAACTGACCGTTGTGAACCCCCAGGTTGACCCCGCGTGGTCCTTCATGACCCTGGACTGGGATGGAAAGATCCGTATGGACTGCTCCTCTCCCTATGCAATGGCTTCTCTTCGCGATGCGATGACTCCGGACGAGAACGGAAACACTCCCTACGACATTGCGACCGGTAACGATGCCGATTCGGACCGTCACGGAATCGTGACCCCCGACGGTTTGATGAACCCGAACCACTACCTGGCTGTTGCGATTGAATACCTCTTCACGCATCGTCCGAACTGGCCCGCAGATGCGGCGGTTGGAAAGACTTTGGTGTCCTCGGCCCTCATCGACCGCGTTGCTGATTCGATTGGCCGAAAGCTCGTTGAGGTCCCCGTGGGCTTCAAGTACTTCGTTCCAGGTTTGGTCAGCGCTGAGCTTGGTTTCGGCGGTGAGGAAAGCGCAGGAGCCTCCTTCCTTCGCAAGGACGGTACCGTATGGTCCACCGATAAGGATGGAATCATCTTGGCGCTGCTCGCCTCTGAGATTCTGGCCGTCACCGGCAAGACCCCCTCGCAGCTGCACGAAGAACAGGTCGAACGCTTCGGAGCTTCCGCGTACGCACGTATCGATGCGCCCGCGAACCGCGAAGAAAAGGCGAAGCTTGCTGCTTTGTCTCCCGAGGATGTTTCCGCAAACGAACTGGCTGGTGACCCCATCACCGCGAAGCTCGTGCGTGCTCCGGGTAACGACGCTGCAATCGGTGGCCTGAAGGTGACGACCGATGTTGCGTGGTTTGCTGCTCGTCCTTCGGGCACCGAGGACGTCTACAAGATCTATGCCGAGTCCTTCCGTGGAGCCGAGCACCTTGCTCAGGTTCAGGAAGCGGCGAAGCAATTGGTGAGCGAGGCCTTGAAGGGCTGAGTTTCTCAGAGAAAGCATTGTGGGGTGTGGGGTCGCGTTGCGGCGCCGCACCCCACTGCTATTCACCTTCGGGTCTGCTGCTTTGGTGGAAAAAGATCCTTCTGACCGGTACCTTTGAAGAGACTTCATTAAAGCAGGAGAGGCCCGGTAAAAATGGCGGAGAAGGCACACGACCGCGCGGATAGCTTGACTCCTGCGCGTCCTCCTTTTCCGTGGCCTCGGATGATCCTGCTCATGGGTGCAGCAGCCGCTCTTCTTGCGGGGCTTGATGCGGCTCTTGTTCGCTTGGGAGCACTTGCTCCCGTAAACTCCACGGACTTGGGGACGATTCATGGAATCCTCATGGTTTATGGATTCCTGGGGACAGCGATCTGTCTAGAACGCGCGGTAGCAATTAATTCCCGCTGGGCGTACCTTTCCCCGGCTACCTCGGCGCTCGCGGGAATTGCGGCCATCGTCGTCTCTCAGAGCCGTACGATTACCAATTTCCTTGCTGCAGCGCCACTTCCTGCCTTCCTAAGCAGGGTTCTTCCCGGATATCAATCCCAGCGAATGCTTCCGGCAGTCCTGTGGACAATCTCCATGATCACCCTGGTCATGATCTACCGGCATGTGTGGAAAAAGCGTCAAGCCTCGTACGCGGTCCTCATTCAATTGATCGGTGCTTGTGTCGGCCTGTGCGGGATTCTCTTGTGGATGCGGGGCTTGGAAGTAGCCCTCATCATGCCGTGGTGGCTCTTCTTCTTGCTTCTCACAATCGTTGGCGAGCGCTTGGAATTGGCGCGCCTTGCCTTCAACGAGGTAACCGAGAAGCGAATTTTGGTCTGGGTCGGGGCTCTGCTCATTTCCTTGGCGCTGACGCTGATTGTTCCCCTTGTTGCCTACCCGCTTTTAGGAATTTCGCTTGCGGCACTTGCAATCGATATGGGGTATCACGACGTCGCTCGTAAAACCATCAATATCCCTGGAATTCCGCGTCTTTCCGCGGTCGCTATGCTCGCGGGATACGGATGGGTAATGCTCCCGGCCGCTTTGTGGATTACCGCGCCCCCGACCTTTTCCGGCTATGGCTACGATGCGATTGTTCATGCCCTGACAGTAGGCTTCGCAGTCTCCATGGTCATTGCGCACGCACCGGTTATTATCCCCTCGGTGATTCGTCGCGAGGTTCCCTACCACTTCTCGATGTGGGTCCCTCTGGTTCTTTTCCACCTCAGCTTGCTGATTCGTTTCCTTTCCGGCGCGCGCGAGGCCGCACTTCCCTGGCGTTTTGGTGGAGCGCTGGGAGTCTGTGCTTTCCTTCTCTTCGTCGTTACGACTGCGAGCGTGACAATTGTGAACACGCGACGTGGACGGAGCACCCATGCCTGAGATTTCTTCTCCCAAGGCGGGACTGAGTATCGGTGCGGGACCGGCAGGTGCTCCCACCGGCGCCCCGGGGTCCGGACGCCCCTCCCGAATGCGTATCGATCGCTTGGGAACCACGTGGATGATCATCGCGGTTCTTATGGCAGTAGTGACCCTCTTCCTTCACCGCCACATGCCGCAGCCCCTGTGGACCATGATCCATCTGGTGACATTAGGCGTCTTAAGCAACGGAATTTTCCAATGGTCATGGTTCTTTGCCCGCTCCCTTGCACGTCTGGCAGCCGATGACCGCAGAGCCCACTCGGACAACCTGCGTCGGATGCTGAGCTTCAATGCGTGTTTTGCATTGCTCTTAGTTTCGATGTGGCTTGGCTGGTTCATCGGAACTATCCTCGCGGCAACGGGCATTGCGGTAATTGCTGCCTGGCATGGAGCCGCTATGCTGTCGGTTCTTCGCGAGCGTTTGGCCTCGCGCTTTGTCGTTGTTGTGCGCTACTACGTGTGCGCGGCAGCATTCTTTGTGCTCACCGCACTTCTTGCCGGTTTCGTCACCACCACAATGTTTTCTTCCTCGATTCCCGAGGCTTTCCTAGCGATGCGTGATCGTCTGACCTTTGCACACGCTCTCAGTGGCGTCGGTGGCTGGCTGGGGTTGAGCATTGGTGGCACTGCGATTACCTTGGGGCCGACAATCTTGCGTACACGGATGTCTCCCGATGCGGTTTCCTGGGGGATTAAAGTTCTTCCGCCTTGGTGCGTCAGTTTGCTGATCGCGGTGTGTGGGGCTCTCTTAGGAGTTATGCCCCTGGTCGGTGCCGGAATTTTAGGTGCGGCAACCTGTGGGATTATGGGGATTCTTATCCCTTATGTTCGTGTTTTAGCAGCAAAGAAACCTCAAGAGTATTCCGCGTGGTCATTCCTGATCGGATTGGGATGGATTGCTCTAGGCATTCTGTTCTTGGGAATCATGGCGCTTTTTGTCAGTACCCCGAGCCAGATACGGGTACTGACCATGATGTGGCTTCCGATTATTGGAGCGGGCGGCTTCGCCCAGCTCTTTGGGGGAGCGCTGAGCTATCTGATGCCAGTTGTCATCGGAGGCGGTCCTTCGGTTGTCAGAATTGGTATCGCAATTCTTGACTGGCAGTTCGCACTGCGCGTGGCGCTGAGAAACGGAGCTCTGTTCCTCCAAGTTGTCCTTTTCTGTGCTGCCGCAAGCACAGCGGTTACTACTCTTCGATACGCGCTTTGGCTGGTCGTGATCATGACCTTCGTAATTGACATCGTGATGTTTGCGCGCGCGGGAAAAAATCAAGCACGAGCGCGTCGAGAACGCATCAAAGAAATGAGTGAAAGTAGGCAGGTTCAATGAGCGAAGAAACCACTGGTCCCTCGCGGGCAGCAATGGTCTTCACTGGCCTTGGCGCTGTTGTCGCCCTTGTTCTTGCCAGTGTCCTAGCTGGCGGAAGTAGCGCAACGCAAAACTCAGCGGTGGGGAACACCTCAAGCGTGGCCTCGTCGACTCAGGTGAAAGAAACCGGTGAAACTACCCACGTGGAAATCGGTGTCCAAGGGATGTCTTTCACCCCCTCTGTTATTCATGTTCCTGCGGGCAACCGACTGCACATTACTTTCACAAACACCGCGGAGCAACGCCACGATTTGGTCCTGGCCAATGGGCAAACAACAGGTTCTCTGGCCCCTGGAGCAAGCGCGGAACTGGACGCCGGAGTGATCACTGCCAACACTGAAGGCTGGTGCTCACTGCCGGGACACCGTGAGATGGGGATGACGCTCAGCATTGTCGCCGATGGCGCAGCGGGCAGCTCTGCATCAGCAGGCTCGCACTCTGGCAGCGGCTCCCACAACCATGAGGTTGCAACGGGGAGGGGAATCCCAACTGCAGACCAACTGCGAGCCTACGCTGCGAAAGTCGATCCCTATCCCGCTGAAGTTGCACCGGCCTCGGAAGAAAAGGATCACTACTACACCCTGGTTGCCCACGACGATATCGTGCAGAACTTAAGCGACGATGTCAGTCGGACGGTCTGGACTTTCAACGGGAACACTCCTGCTCCGACCCTTCGCGGAAAGATTGGCGATACCTTCCACATCACCCTTAAAAACGAAGGAACCATGGGGCATTCTCTGGACTTCCACGCGGGTGATATTGCGCCGGATGAGGCCATGAAGACCATCGATCCCGGTCAGACGCTGGAATACACCTTCACAGCTAAGGCTGCCGGTATCTGGATGTACCACTGCTCGACGCACCCCATGTCCATGCACATTACTAACGGCATGACCGGTGCGGTGATTATTGACCCCAGTGATCTGCGCCCAGTGGATCACGAGTACGCGATGGTTGCGACCGAACTGTACTTGGGGGATAACGGCGGAACCGCAAGCGCGACGAAAATCGCTTCGATGATGCCTGACCTGCAGGCATTCAATGGGCGTCCTTTCCAGTACGATGCGCACCCCCTCAAAGTGAAGGTCGGCGAGCGCGTGCGTTTCTGGTTGATGGATTCGGGTCCAAATACTGCTATGTCCTTCCACATCGTCGGTGGGCAATTCGATACTGTCTGGGATGAGGGCGGATATACGCTCATTGATGGAAGCAATGCGATCAGCCGTGGGGGAGGGGGATCCCAAACCTTCCCCATGCTTCCCGCGCAGGGTGGTTTCGTGGAGCTTTCCTTTAAGGAACCGGGTACCTACACCTTCGTTAATCACATCATGAGCCTTGCCGAGGCCGGAGCTCACGGAAAGATTGAAGTGACGAACTGACCCACTTTTACGGGGTGCGCGGCACCATAAGCGTGGGGAGTGCCAAAGGCGCC
>JBHRQN010000071.1:0-7856 GCA_042645485.1 Pauljensenia sp. | reverse complement strand
CCGCTCGCAGCGACGTCGGCTTGGTGCGTCAAAATAACCAAGATTCTGGCTACGCAGGCGCAAATTTACTGGTTTTAGCCGATGGAATGGGCGGTCCCGCAGGCGGAGATATCGCCTCGTCGGTCGCGATGGCCCACCTTGTTCCCCTGGACACCGACTCTCACCCGGCGGAATCTCTACTCCCCCTCCTTCGCGATGCCTTGATGGACGCTCACGAAGAACTCTCCGAACGCTCGCAACATGATCCCGAGCTCGCAGGTTTGGGAACGACTTGCATTGCAATCTTGCGTTCGGGTCGGAAGCTCGCCATGGTTCACATCGGCGACTCGCGCGCATACCTTCTGCGCGGGGATACCCTGACCCAGGTCACCACCGACCACTCTTTCGTTCAGTATTTGGTTGATAGCGGCCAAATCACCCCTGAAGAGGCCGAACACCATCCTCAGCGCAACGTCGTCATGCGCATTCTGGGTGATTCCCAAGCCGATGTCACCCCCGATGAAACCATGCGCGAGGCGATCGTCGGCGATCGCTGGCTCCTGTGCTCTGACGGGCTTTCCGGCGTTGTTTCTGCCGATACGATCGCCGAGGTTCTCACCGACGTCCATGACCCCGGTGAATGCGCCGAAGAACTGATCCGCCTCGCACTTCTTGCCGGGGGTCCAGATAACGTGACCTGCGTTGTCGCCGATATCGTTCCCGCGGGTACCAACCCTCCCGCCGCACCCCAGGTTGTCGGCGCAGCCGCAAAGGACCGCTTAGCTCCAACCCGAGGCGGAGGCGGTGCAGCCGCGCGTGCGGCCGCCCTTTCCGCGCCTACAAAATCACTTCCTCAAGATGACGAGGCCGAGCCTGAACTCCCCCGTCGCGCTCGCTTTGGGTGGGTACTTCCCCTCGTCTCATTGATCACGGCCATTGCTGTTGTCGTCGGCGGATGGTTCGGCTGGAAGTGGACCCAAACTCAGTACTACGTGCTGGGCAAAGACGGTGCTGTGGTGATCTACCAAGGCATTCCGCAGTCGATTGGGTCGTGGAAACTCTCGCATGCGGTGGAAATTACTGATGTGAAGCTCAATCAGCTTGCCGCGGTCGACCAGCAGCGTCTACAAGAGCCCGTCACTCGAACTTCTCGCGGTGATATCGACGCCTATGTGTCAGTCCTGCGATCGAATGCCCGCGAGCGCGCTCTGGAGAAGGAACGCAAAGCGAAGCAGCAAAAGGAGCAGCAGGAACGCGAGCAAAATCAGAACAACCAGCAGGGACAAGAGGGCCAAGGTTCCACAGGCGATAATTCCGCCAATTCCTCGGCCAATCAGGAAGGGGGTAACTAATGGCAACCGTGTCCATTAACCCCGTTCGTCCCCGGCGTTTTCTTGAGCTTGTCCTTATGCTCCTTGCCCTAGCCGTCGGCATTGGTGGCTATGTCATCACCAGTATCAACCGGACGGGTGAGCCCCCGGCAAACCTCGGCCTTCACATTGGAATTTTGCTGATTATCGCAATCCTTGCCGAAATCGGGGTCCACTTCTTGGCTCCTTACGCCGACCCCGTTATTTTGCCGGTCGCTGTTGCGCTCACCGGCATGGGTTTGGCGATGATTTACCGTATCGACCTCTCATTGAATGCACTGGGCATGGATACGGTCGGCATGCGTCAAATGATGTTCGTCGGCATTGCAATTGCATTGGCCGCAGTCATTTTGGTTGTTATTCGCGACCACCGAGTCCTGCGTCGCTACACCTACACTTTTGGCCTGCTTTCGCTTGTTTTACTCCTTCTACCGATGATTCCCGGACTGGGTAAGGAAACTTACGGTGCCCGCGTGTGGATCAGTCTCGGGCCGCTGTCAATGCAACCCGGTGAGCTGGTCAAGATCACGCTGGCAATCTTCTTCGCGGGTTACCTGGTGAACAATCGCGATAACCTTGCGATTGGTGGCCCTAAGTTTCTAGGTATGCGGATGCCCCGTGCACGCGACCTTGGACCAATCTTGGTCGTATGGCTTGTGGGAGTAGCCATCCTGGTGCTTCAACGCGACTTGGGGACCTCGCTACTTTTCTTTGGACTTTTTGTTGCGACCCTGTACGTCGCCACAAATCGTGTCTCCTGGCTGGTCATCGGCTTCCTTATGTTCGTCCCCGCTGTTCTTGTCGCAATCAGAACCTTCAGCCACGTTCGTGCACGCTTTTCGGTCTGGCTTAACGCCCTTGATCCCGAGGTCTACAACGCTCAAGCCGGCGGCTCCTACCAGCTTGTCCAAGGCCTCTTCGGCCAGGCCTCGGGCGGACTTTTGGGAACGGGTTGGGGCCGCGGCTATCCCCAGCTTGTCCCCCTGGCCAACTCAGACTTCATCCTCTCTTCTTTCGCCGAAGAGCTTGGAATTACGGGCCTTGCGGCGATCTTGGTCCTGTACTTGATTCTTATTGAACGAGGTATGCGCGCGGCAATCGGAGTGCGTGACGGTTTCGGGAAGCTTCTTGCCACAGGTCTGAGCTTCTCCTTCGCAATCCAGATTTTTGTGGTTTTGGGCGGCATTACTCGACTGATTCCACTCACCGGCCTGACCGCTCCTTTCTTGGCTGCGGGCGGTTCTTCGATGGTGTCCTCATGGCTGGCTGTTGCTCTTCTAATCCGCGTATCGGATGCTTCACGTCGTCCTTCGGCGCCCTCAACCTGGACCTCCGGCAATCTTCCCGTTGTTGATGCCCAGAAGCGTCACACCCCCGAACACGCGGGAGGTCGCCTGTGAATACCCAGATTCGTCGTCTTTTCGTGGTCGTTTTGATGATGTTTGCGGCCCTTGGCCTGATTGTGACGAATAATCAAGTCATTCAGGCGCCATCTCTCAATGCTGATGGACGCAACCAGCGAACCATCCTCCACGCCGCAGAAGTTGACCGCGGTCCCATCATCGTTGCTGGAGAAGCCATCGCTTCTTCAACAAAGATCGAAGATTCTTCGCGCTACCAGCGTTCCTATTCACAGGGTCCGCTCTACGCTCAGACAACGGGCTACTTCTCTGCGGCTTTCTCGCAGTCGACTGGGATGGAAGCAGCGGCTGAGGACATTTTGGATGGGCAGTCTCAGGTTCTTCTTGCCCAGCGCTTCCGTAACCTTTTCACCGGGCAAAACCGCCAAGGTGGCGGCGTCGTTTTGACGCTCAACCCGAATATGCAAAAGATCGCGGCTGAAAAACTGGGCAACCGCAAGGGTGCAGTTGTCGCTCTCGATGCCAATACCGGTGCTGTCTTGGCCATGTATTCTTCGCCTTCCTACGACCCCAATTCGCTGGCGGTCTTCGATTCGCAGGAAGCCAATACGGCTTACACGAATCTCATTAACGATCCTTCTAAGCCCCTGTACAACCGCGCGATCGCAGGCGACTTGTACGCTCCCGGGTCAACTTTCAAGATCCTGACAACCATTGCTCTTCTTGAAAAGGCTGCGGTCACTCCGGAGACAGAGATGGACTCCCCCGTCTCAACCACGCTTCCCGGAACGGCGACCTCGGTGTCAAATATTGAATCAACCGAATGCGGCAACGGACACCCGACGCTTTCAGAAGCCTTTGCGCGTTCGTGCAACACAACCTTTGTCCTAGCCAGTGAGAAACTCACGCACACGGATTTGGCAGATGTGACGAACCGTTTTGAGTTTGGAACCTCCCAGAAGATTCCTCTCAGCGTCACGCCCTCTCAGTTCCCTGATTCAACGGATTCTGCGCAGCTGGCAATGAGCGCAATCGGCCAGTACTCGGTCAAGGTCACTCCTATGGAGATGGCGATGATCGCACAGACCATTGCCAATAAGGGAACAATGATGCGTCCCTACCTGATTTCTCAGATCGTTGATTCTGATCTTCAGGTTCAATCGCAAACCTCACCAATCCGCGTGGGTCAGAAGATCACCCCCGAGATCTCCTCCCAAATGACGCAGATGATGACCGGCGTCGTCTCCCAGCCCTATGGAACCGGAACCTCCATGGCAATTCCAGGAGTTTCCGTTGCAGCCAAGACCGGCACCGCTGAATTAGGCGACGGTTCCGGCCGCGCAAATGCCTGGGCAGTTGGTTTCGCCCCCGCCGATAATCCACAGATCGCCTTCGCGGTACTTGTTGAAGGCGATGAATCCCATCCCATCCCGCACGGCGGAACCGATGCGGGCCCCATCGCACGTGCACTTCTCCAGGAGGGTCTGAAGTGAGCGATCCCAAACCAACACGGGCACCAAACCAGCTGGCCGGGCGAGTCCTAGGCGGCAGGTATCTGTTGCTTTCCCTCATTGCTCAAGGAGGAATGGGCGAGGTCTGGAAAGCACGCGATCGCGTCACCGGCCGCACTCTTGCTGCGAAGGTCTTGCGTCCCGAGTTATCCGGGCAGGAACTTTCGCTCTCCCGCTTGCGCATTGAAGCGCGTAACGCGATGAGCATTGAGCATCCAAATATCGCAAATGTCTTGGATTCGGGCGAAGAAAACGGTCGCGGCTGGATCATTATGGAGCTGGTCGAAGGACGCCCTTTGACCGATTACCTGCGCGGTGGCCAGTCTTTGGCTCCCGAATACCTCATGCCCATTCTCATGCAGATTGCGATGGCTTTGGGCGCGGCTGCTCAAGCAGGTGTCGTCCATCGCGATATCAAACCCGCAAACGTGCTCATTCGACCCGATGGCATGGTTAAGCTGACGGATTTTGGCATTTCTCGTACAGATTCGCAGATCGATCTGACCGCCGATGGCATGGTGATGGGAACTGCCCAGTACCTTCCCCCCGAGCAGGCAATGGGAGAGAAAGCCACCTCACTGGGTGACCTTTACGCTCTGGGTGTCATTGCCTACGAGGCCGCGGCCGGGGTCCGTCCTTTCACCGGGAAGTCCCAGGTCGATATCGCTTTCGCCCACGTCAATGAGCCGGTCCCCGCGCTTCCGGATACGGTTCCCGCTCCCCTTGCTCAAGTGATCTACCGCCTGTTGGATAAAGATCCACAGCAGCGCCCCGCATCGGGTTCTGCACTTGTTCGTGAACTGGTTGCGGCAGCCAGCGAGATGGGCGTTTCCCTTCAGGCACGTCCGCTTCCCGCTCCAAGCGTTCCAGCTCCCCAGCACGGTGCACCACCGGCTCCGGGTGAACCCGTGGCCGAAACACGCGTCAACCCCGTGGCTCGCCGCAGCGCGCCGATTCGCCACACACACCGCCGTTCCCTTCCCGAGGATATGCTTGAGCCCGTCGATTTTGACGCACAGGCAGCACAGCCTTCCCTGGCAGCTCGCCCGGTGACGCCGACGCGCACGCCCGAGGCCTCGCACAAGGATTCCCCATCCCGTCCTTCCCTCTCCTCGCGTATTTCTACGGCCTCGCGAAGGGAAGAGCGGGGTGACGGACCAGGGCGCAGGGCGCAAAGCCGCAGCACAGCTCCCGCGGTGCACACTCCCGCGCCCGAGGCCTCGGCACGCAAGGCACCTACAGCCCCAGTACGTCCCAAACGGACTGCTCAGACCATAAGAATCAACCCCGCGCTTTTCCGCTGGCATGCGATCACGGAAGAGAACGGAACAATCCTCACGAGCGCTCCCGCAAAGACTCGCTACAATCGTTCTGTTGTGCCGCCGGAGCCAAGCCGCAGTGAGCAAATCGGAAAATGGCTGGTCATCTTCCTGATCTCTCTCACAATTTTCTTAATTGCGGTTGCTACTATTCACAACAGATTAGGGTCGCTCCTGCACAGGACAAGTGCAGACGTCTCACTCAATCAGGAGGTTTCGACATGGCAGAATCCGCCCCTCGAGTTCTAGGGGGACGCTACGAGGTGCGCTCGCTCATCGGGCGCGGCGGGATGGCCGAAGTTCACCTCGGATTCGACAAGCGTCTGTCGCGAATCGTTGCAATTAAGACTCTTCGCACCGACTTGGCGATGGATTCCGTCTTCCAGGCGCGCTTCCGTCGTGAGGCCCAGTCCGCGGCTTCGCTCAATCATCCAAACATCGTTGCGGTCTACGACACCGGCGAAGAGCCAACCATCCTTCCCGATGGACGTCGAGTGTCAATTCCTTACATCGTCATGGAATACGTTGATGGGCGTCCGCTGAAGGACCTGCTCTCCGACGACGCGGGCCCCTTCCCCATTCCCGAGGTCGTTGACATTGTTGCCGGCGTACTCTCTGCGCTGGAGTACTCGCATTCCGCTGGCCTGGTCCACCGCGACATCAAGCCCGGCAACGTCATGCTGACCTCCAAGGGCGAAGTCAAGGTCATGGACTTCGGTATTGCCCGCGCAATCGCCGATTCTCAGGCGACAATGACGCAGACGAACGCAGTCGTTGGCACCGCTCAATACCTTTCCCCCGAGCAGGCACAGGGTAAGCCGGTGGATGCACGCTCGGATTTGTATTCTGCAGGCGTCTTGCTCTTCGAGCTTCTCACCGGAAAGCCCCCATTCACTGGGGATTCTGCGGTAGCCGTCGCCTACCAGCACGTGCAGACTCTGCCGCCTCTGCCTTCCTCGATCGCGCCCGATGTTCCGCCGGAAATGGACCGCGTTGTCATGAAAGCTCTGGCGAAGAACCCTGACGATCGCTATTCTTCTGCGGCTGCAATGAAGGCAGATCTTCTGCGCGCGGCTCATGGCTCTCATGTGAACGCGCCCGACACCGCTGTGTGGACGACCCAGGCGACGCAGACGCTTCCCGCAGTTGCCACGCCGCCCGCATTCCCCGCAGCGTCCTCACCTTCCGAGGCCCAGGAGACCCAAATCCGTCCTCGCGGAGCTGCAGCAACTGCGGTTCGTCGCGACGATGAGGAACCAGAGGACGAGAAGAAGCGTCCTGCGGCTCTGATCGCGGGAATCATCGGTGTTGTCCTGGTCGCGGTTATTGGTATCGCCTGGCTTTTCCTGACGCACTCTCGCGCCGATTCGACGACAGAAGTACCCAACGTTGTTGGTCAGACCCAAGCCGAGGCCATGAAGACCATTACGGACAAGGGCTTCGAGTGGGCTGTTGCGAACGAGCAGGTTGCTTCTGACAGTGTTCCTGCCGGTTCCGTTGTCTCAACCGATCCGAAGGCCGGAACCGCTGCAAAGCCGGGGTCCCGCGTGACCGCAACGATTTCTTCAGGTCCCGCCTCCATCACTTTGCCGGATAACCTTGTCGGTATGACCCCCGCTCAGGCTCAGCAAACTGTTGAAGCCTTGGGCTTGAAGTGGACTCTGTCCGACCAGAAGGAAGCCTCCGATACGGTCGAGAGCGGCAAGATTGCACGCGTCAGCCCTTCCGCAGGCTCGAAGGTTCGCGCCGGATCAACCATTACCGGTTACGTGTCCTCTGGCTCTGAGAAGGTAACGATCCCCGATGTGACTGGCATGAGCCAGGATCAGGCTCGTACTGCACTGACCCAGGCGGGTCTGTCGGTTGGAAACGTCAATACCGTTGATGAGGGCGGCGCCCAGCAGGGCCGTGTCGTCTCGACCTCTCCGGCTGTAGGTTCCGAGGCCAAGCGCGGAGATACCGTTGCCCTGAACATTGCTTCGGGTAACATCACCGTTCCTCAGAACCTGACGGGTGCAAACTACACTGAAGTCGCCTCTCAGCTTGAGGCCTTGGGATTGCGCGTGACCGTCATCCAGATGCCCGACCGTAACGCAGCCGCTGGTGTTGTCACCGGCGTGACGCCCAGTGAGGGTTCTGCGGTGCGACAGGGCAGCTCCATCACTCTCTACGTGTCACAGGGTGGGTCTTCGGCCTCCCCCAGCCCCTCAGGCCACTAAGGCTCACGAGGCCCGCCAAGCAGACTGACAAGTCTGCTTGGGGGCCTTGCCCGAAGGGCTGACAATCTGAACTGAATACACTGTGGGGGGCCGGGCA
>JBHRQN010000070.1:0-7882 GCA_042645485.1 Pauljensenia sp. | reverse complement strand
GACGGGGTGGGCTTCGGAGCCGGAGTGGTCGTCGACGGAGTCGGTGACGGCGCAGGAGTCGTCGTGGACGGGGTGGGCTCCGGGGTCGGAGTCGTGGTCGACGGGGTCGGAGTCGGCTTCGGCTTGGTCACGTTGGTGACTGTTGCGGTGTAGTCCTTTTCGGGATTAACCGTCAGAGTTGCGGTCTTCTTGTCCGCACCCAAGGTGACGCCATCAGCTTCACTGAAGACACCGGAAGTTGCGTTATCCCACAGGACACTGGCATCGGGAAGGTTCTTTTCCTTGATGGTGACCTTCGTGCCGACAGGCAGCTTGTCCGGGTAGGTGTAGGTCTGTCCCTTCTTAACGGTGACAGTTTCAGTCTTGTCAACGCCGGGGCCCTTCAGGGTCACTTCGAAGGAGAAGTTCGGATCATCGGTCAGAGCAGCTGCGGAGTCATCAACCTTCTTTGCGATGGAGAAGACCTGCTTTGCTTCTGCACCAGCATCAGCACCGTAGACGAGCTTTTCACTTGCAATTGATGCACCCGGAGTGCCCGGAGCTTCAATGTTTGCAGTATTCCAGTAGCGTCCATTCACCAGGTTCTCAACGCGACCGTAGAGGGTGAAGACTGCGAACTGGTTTGCAGGAATCTCAGGAATCTGAATCTTGAGCGCGTTTGCATCACAGGTAATGGTCGCGTTTTTAGAGAGAGAACCCTTAGAGAGGTCCGCACCTGCGTAGTTGGCGCCGCCAACAGCTGCAAGAAGCTTGAAGTTAGCGGCATTCTTCAACTGGCTCGTCAGATCGGTGCAGTCGAAGTCCCACTTGGTGTCTTCAGAGTTGTCGGTAAAGGTCACGTTCTTCAGACCAGCGGAGCCACCGGGAATGGTCACGCGCCAAGAGATGGTGCGGCTCTTGTTCCAAACGGTGCCGGGGTAGGTCCAGAAGCCATCCTTACGGAAACCTTCGCCAACACCGACGCCCTTCTTGACGTTAACGTCAACGAATTTGGTGTCGGTCAGATGGAAAGGCTGCGTGCCTCCGATCTCATTGGCCTCCAGGGTCAAGCGCGAGCGAGTGATCACCCAGCCATCCCAAGATGCCGCACCCTCAGCTGCTTCATTGAAGACGACCTTGACAGTGCCATCTGATCCCCAAGTAGCGCAGCCAATCACGGTGCCCGATGCGGACTTCACATCGAAGGTGAAGGGAGCGATCGGGTTCGCGGACTTGGTTGAAAGCTTGTACTGGAAGTACTGACCTGCGGTCACCTTCGAGCTGGTTGACCACTTGACCTTGTAACCAAGGGTCTGACCAACAGTGAGGTTCGTCGTTGCATTTCCATTGTCGTCAACCAGTTCAGGCTGGCCAACAGTCATTTTCGACGTGATATCTGCGGTGGGTGCGGGACAAGTTGCGGCGTGGGCGGCGGGAGCGGCAGCGTCAGAGAAGATCTCAACGGCACCGATACCACCAACCGCAAGCGTCAGCGCTGCGAGCGCAGAAACCGCGCTTAGTGCGGAGGATTGTCATAGGAAAGACTCCAAAAATCCGAAGATTGACAGATTCAAGAATATATTACAGGCAATCAGGCTTAAATTCCTAGTGTTTTCTCAGCTTAATTTTTTCAGATTTCATTCATGAATGTTTCATAAAGAAACCAGGAAGTCATCCTCGTCAACCACAGCTCCGCCCGCAATTCCAAGGATAATTGTTGCTGCAGACTCAATATCCCGGGTTGAACGCATCCGCTCCAAACGCTCGGAACGAGTGACGATACTCTCAGGGACCTCGATATTTCCCTTGGGAAGCCAGCGCAGTCGATACTCAATCACCGCTCCCTGCGCCCATTCCTCCCAGCGCAAGACATGAGGAACCTGCTCAACCTGATGCACTTCAACCATCATGATCGACTGATTCCCAATAGGACTGAGTAAAGCAAAACCATCAACTACTTGTTCAGCACTGAGTGCATGTTCACGATCTCGCGCTAAGGCTTCTCGCAACTCATCACTCAACTCTTGCACCACTGAACGCAGCTCTCGTTCGGCCTCGGCATCGCGACGGCTCTGACGGGAAGACCCTCCCTGCACATCAGCAACCAACTCACGCGAATCAATCGTCTCTGGGAAAGCCTCAGCCAAGGCCTCGGCAAGCTCAGCGGGACCCACCCAACGCGGCGAATACACGGCCAAGGACACTGCGGAATCAGGATCGGGCTGCATAACAACGCCACTTCCCGCAATGCGCACGGCCCCAGCCAAGCGCCGAGCCATCCGCTCCAGCACCAGCAGGACCTGATATTCGAGGCCGACTGGCAAACCCTCTGGGAAAGCTGAAGCCCAGCGGTCACTCGCGGCAAGCTCAGGCGGTGCAGGCTCCCCGCGCATCGGCTCACACTCCACAACCCACGCGTGAGTAAGGTCTGCACCCAAGCCAAGTGGACCTCGGACGTTCACGGGAAGCGCCCACGGACCAGAAAGCTCTACTCCCCCGCGAAGGTGCAGGCGACCGGGCGCAACCCAATGGGCCTCGTCCCACGCGGAAACAGCCAAGGCCTCAAGCTCATCATCTTCAACGGAAGCGCCCACGCAGAAGAGGTGATTCGCCAGTCCAAGCTCAACGGGAAGCGGTAAAACCTCACGCACAGCGGAAGTGGCGCCCATAGACACGCGCGCAACATGGTCATCAAGGCGAATCTCGCCGGTGCCATTTACTCTCAGCGCGGTATCGAAAGCCTGCATCCCCCCGACTGAGGTCATTGAGGTTTCAGTCAAAGGGTGCGAAGCCGTCTGACTCAGCGAGGACTGGACCCCTCGCGCGGAATCATGAGCCTGCCCAGCAGGAGCAGCTTCCAAACGCTCACGAAAGGACCGGCGTTTGGGAGGCAGCGATGCTTCTTGGCCCACGATCAGCGCTCGATACGGGTGCGGCTAAAGCGAAGGTGAGTACGCGAGGGCGTCGGCCCACGCTGGCCCTGGTAGTGAGAACCCAGGCCTTCACTGCCGTAGGGGTGCTCGGCGGGCGAGGACAGGTCAAAGAAGCACAGCTGACCAATCTTCATGCCCGGGTAGAGCAGGATCGGCATGGTCGCAGTATTCGACAGTTCCAAGGTGACGTGGCCAGAGAAGCCTGGGTCAATGAAGCCAGCGGTGGAGTGCGTGAGCAGGCCCAAGCGACCCAGCGAAGACTTTCCCTCAAGGCGCGCTGCGATGTCGTCACCCAGGGTCACCAGCTCATAGGTGGCACCCAGCACAAACTCACCGGGGTGCAGCACGAAGGGATCATCCGGTCCCACATCCACACTGTGGGTCAGGTCAGATTGATCGGCAGCGGGATCGATCACCGGATAGCGGTGATTATCGAAGAGGCGGAAGAGTCGATCCAAACGCACGTCGATACTTGCGGGTTGAATCAGAGAGCGATCAAGCGGATCCAATTGAATACGTCCGCTATCAAGGCTTGCTGAAATATCGCGATCACTGAGCAGCATGCTGCCATTCTCGCACAGTTTGGGGTGAGCCTACTCGCCTCAGCGGGCGCGTTGGGTGACGGCTAAGCTACCTGTGTGCCTGTGACCGAAAGAGAAACTACCCGAAGCGCCATCATGGAGTGGTACCGCCTTCATCGACGCGATCTTCCCATGCGCGCCGATGATGTTTCCCCGTGGGGCACTCTTGTTTTTGAGGTCATGAGCCAGCAAACCCCCATCCCGCGCGTTCAGCCGATTTGGGAGCGCTGGATGAGTCTGTGGCCAACCCCCGCGGATCTTGCGAAAGCCTCACCAGCCGAGGTCCTTGTTGAGTGGAGTCACCTGGGCTACCCATCGCGGGCGCTGCGGCTTCGTGACTGCGCACTCAGCATCACGCGCGATTTCAGGGGCGTTCTCCCCTCCACGTACGAGGCCTTGCTGGGCCTGCCAGGAATTGGCCCGTACACCGCCAGCGCAATTGCATCCTTCCAGTTTCACCAGCGCATTCCTGTTCTTGATACGAATATTCGTCGAGTGTTCGCACGCATCTGCGACGGAGTTGAGTTTGCGCTACGTTCCACACCTTCGCGCTTAGAGTTCGCTGCGGCAATGGAATGGCTGCCCGAAGATGGCGCAGAGTGCGCGCTGTGGAATGTGGCGATCATGGAGTTTGGCGCGCTTGTCTGCACCCAGCGCTCCCCCAAGTGTGAAGTCTGCCCACTGCGCGAGGACTGCGCGTGGGCAGAGGCTGGTTTCCCGCCCGCCGAGGTGAGGCCTCGTGGTCAGGCGTGGAAGGGAACTGACCGGCAGGCTCGGGGGCGCGTGATGGCGGCTTTGCGCGCATCCCCCTCGGGAATTTCGATTGACGAGGCCGTCGCCGCTGCACGCTTAGAGGGCGCGGATCCGCAGCAGGCTCCTCGCGTCATTGAGGCTCTGATACGCGATGGCCTGGTTGCCGAAGAGGTGGCAACCAGGCACATCACTCTTCCTCGGGAATGAGGAAGGGGCTGGACCCTGGAGGGCGGGCCTAGCCCTTGACTGCTCCTGCCATTGCGAAACTTCCTCCGGAAACCTTCTGCATGATTGCGTACAGAACCAGAGCCGGGCTGGAATAGATCACCGCGAACGCAGCAAGCTTTCCATAAACAACGACTCCGTGAGTTCCGAAGAACTGGTAAATAGCGACGGCAGCTGGCTGAATATCCGGATCAGTCGTCAAGATGAAGGGGACGAAGAAGTTCCCCCAAGTTGCGGTGAAAATGAAGATGAAGACGACCAACAGACCGGGTTTCATCAGGGGAAGAACAATGGTTCGCAGCGCTTTGAGGGCGCTGGCGCCATCGACCCAGGCGGCTTCTTCAAGAGACACGGGGACAGAGTCCATAAAGTTCTTGAGCATCCACACGGCCATGGGCAGTGAGGTCGCAGTCATGAAGCAGATGATGCCGGGCATCGAATCGATCAGATCGAGGCTGACGAAGAGTGAGTACACGGGAACCATCAGTGCCGTAATCGGCAAGCAGGTTCCAAAAAGAATCGTGTACATGAATCCGCGAGCGAAACGACTCTTGTAGCGAGACAGCGGGTAGGCCGCGAGTGCACCGACGACAACGGTCAAGATTGCCGTTCCGAAGGAGAGAATCGCGGAATTCCAAAGAGGAAGCCAGGTTCGATCAAATGTCGCGATATCCGAGTAATTCTCGGTCGTGAAATGCTCAGGAACACTCAGGGAGACGGTTGCCGTTGGGTTGAAGGAAGCAAAGAGCACCCACGCCAATGGAATCAGGAATGAAATTCCGATCAATGCCAAGACGATGCTTGAGATCAAGCGGACTGTTTTCTCGCGCGGGTTCGCAACGGAGGGGATTTCCTTAGCTTGCGTAGCCATCAGTCCACCTCCGGCTTCAGAGCGCGAATGTAAACCAGAGCAAAGAGCGCACCCAGCACAATGGTCACCGTGGCAATCGCCGTACCGTAGCCAATCAGAGAGTTCTTAAAAGCTTCTTGGTAGGCCATGACCGGGAGGGTTGTCGACTGAGTTCCCGGACCGCCGCCCGTCATCACCCACAGGAGCGTAAAGACGCCCAGGGTTTGAAGGGTGGTAAGGAGCAGGTTGGTGGAGATAGAGCCCTTGATCATGGGAATGGTGACAAAGAAGAATCGCTGCCAGCCCCGTGCTCCGTCGACTTTTGCCGCTTCTTGAATTTCCGGTGGAACTTCGGCCAGCGCCGCGGAATACACCATCATTGAGAAGGCCGTACCGCGCCAGATATTGGCCATGATGACCGAGAACATGGGGAAAGTCAGGAGCCAGGTTGTTCCGCCGAGGCCGATGTAACTGAGCAGGACGTTGAGTGTTCCGTCAGTGGAGAAGAAAGCATAGAGCGCGAAGGCGGCGACGATTTCGGGCATGACCCAAGCAATCACAACAACGCCGCCGACAAGGGTGGAAAGGATCTTCGGGGCCTTACGCATGAGCATTGCTAAGGCCAGACCCAAGATGTTCTGCCCGACAACCGCCGAGGCAAACACAAAGATCACAGTGAGCAGGACTGCTTTCCAGAAAGCATTGCTGGTCAGCAGTTCGGCATAGTTTTCGAGGCCAACAAATTCGGGGTTTGCCGCTTTGTAGCCCGAAAGGGCGGCATTGGTCAAAGACCCATATACCGAGTATGCAATGGGACCGACGAGGAACACCGCCATAAGAGCAACTGCTGGAAACAGCAGGCCCATTCGGCCCGTTTGGCGGGCGATGCGAGAAATCAGTGTCTCGCGTCGCCCGCCAAGGGTCGCAGTGCTCTCGGTCCCCACACGAACCGAGGTGGACATGTTACTTCGCCGCTTCGATGTTCTTCTCGCCGACGATCTTCACCAGGCCCTCGTCATAAGCCTTTGCGGCCTGTTCGGGGGTCTGTTCCTTGGTGACCACGGATTCGGTGGCCGTCTGGATATTCGTGGAGATCTGCGGGTAGTCGGGAGTTGCAGGGCGGAAGTGCGTGTACTGGACGATTCCAGCGAAGAACTCGAAGGCAGGGTTGGCCTTGAGGTACTCGGGATCAGAGACGATGTCCTTACGGACGGCAATCGCGGAGGTCGCGATGGAGTACTGCAGGGAGCCCTTCTTGTTCAGAGCGGTCTTAACGAAGTCCGCTGCCAGTTCGGGATCCTTGGTCTGGGATCCAACGGAGAGCACCCAGCCACCCGAGAGGGTGGTGAATCCGGGTTCTTGCCCCTTCTGAGTCGGCATCTTTGCCAGACCGATGGTGTCTTGCCATTCAGCCCACTTGGTGGAGTCCTGCATCCACACGTAGGGAAGCCAGGAACCATCAATATCGATGGCAAGCTTGCCCTTGGGAAGGAGCTCAGTGGAAACGCGAGTACCGACTGCCTTGTCCAGAGCAACGTCGTTGGAGGGGGCCAGGCCTTCGGAGTATGCGGTCTGGTAGAAGGTCAGAGCGTCCTTAAAGCCCTGGGAGCCGCTGACCCACTTGTTGGTGTCGGTGTTGTACAGGGTGTCCTGAGTTCCGTAGAGCAGCATTTCGAAGCCCTGCATGCTGGTCTGTTCGCCACCGGCGCGACCCGCGTAGATGTTCATGGGGATGACGTCGGGCACCTTTTCCTTGATGGTGCGGGCTGCGGACAGAATCTCATCCCAGTTCTTGGGCTGCCAATCGGTCGGCAGACCTGCCTGCTCGAAGATCTTCTTGTTGAAGTAGATGCCGCGGGTATCGGTGCCGAAGGGAACACCGTAGAGCTTGCCATCCATACCCTTTGCGCCCTGAATCGAGCTTTCGGGATACTGGCTCCACTCATCCCAGTTCTTCACGTACTGATCGATGGGCAGCAGGTATCCGGCTGCAGCATCGCTCATGACCTGGAAGGTGTCTTCATAGATGATGTCGGGCGCCTTGGACTTTGACTTATTCATCAGCGCGAGCTTGGTGAAGTATTGGTCAGCATCGGCTTCAACGGGCTGAAGATCGATGGTGACATCCTTGTGAGTCGACTCGAATTCTTCCTTCGCACGCTTCATGAAGTCTTCAATCTGCGGGAAAGATGAGGTCTTGTAGTAGGTAACGACAAGCGACTTTCCTTCTGAGCTTCCAGAAGCAGCCTTGTCCTTGGATCCAGAGCACGCTGTCAGTCCCACGGCGGCAATGCCCAGAACTGCAACGGCGGCGAGTGCACGACGTGCCATTGAACTCTCCTTTGATAGTTCGGTGACTTCCTTCGGTTTGCCTGCGGCTTCACTGTCGCCCGGCTTCCCGCGCCCCTATGACACGGAAGTCCTTGGTGTGAATTGTATTACTACGTAGAAACGGCTTTCCAGCCCCGATGGTTACACTTCGGTCACGATCTTGACAAAGTTCCCTGAATATTCGGTGAGCGAATATTTGCAGCTCACAGGGCATATAGAGGGGGGTGGGG
>JBHRQN010000069.1:0-8157 GCA_042645485.1 Pauljensenia sp. | reverse complement strand
ACACACTTCTCTGTCTAGATCTTCACCGGTGAAGATACTCAGCTAAAAATGCGCTAACCGGCGATGAAGAAGAGCCCCAAGAATCCAAGGATTCCCAATGCCAAGGAACTCACATTCAGAACAATCGCCCACACATTGAGCGTGCGCTGTGGCGCCGAGATCTGGACTGCGCGACTCGGAATCGATAAGACCACGCCGAGGATATTAATCGGGCCGATTAGGCCGACCCACATGATCAAGATCAGGATCCACACCCAGCCGGCACCTTCGGGATGTCCGCTCTTGATAGCGTTTTGGATGATCATGTAGGGGAACAAAAACGAACAAATGACAAGAATCCAGCCGATGACGCCAAGGATCAGCGGGAAACGCTTAAGTTTCGCTTCACCTTGTCCATACGGCGTTCCAAGCTTTTGACCAGCCGGCTGCGGCATGCTCACGTTGTCCTCCTCGTGGATATTTATTCCGACGACTGAGACTAGCGAAGGCTCGAGGCCCTGTAAAGGTGACTACTCAAGAAAAGAGCTGAGCACCCGCACAACCCCGGCCTCGTTATTCGAAGGCGCAACAAAGCGAGCTGCGGCAAGGATATCGGGGGACGCATTCGCCATCGCAAAGGAAAATTCAGCGCGCGACATCATGCCAAGGTCGTTTCCCGCATCTCCAAATACTGCGGTTTGTGCAGGTGAGACCCCAAGATACTTCTGCAGCTCGCTGATAGCTTGGCCCTTATCGACTCCACGCATCTGCAAATCAGCCCAGTTATCGCCAGAAAGCGCGAATTGATGACTTTCCTTGAAGCTTCCCAAAGTTCGTTCAGCCAAGGGCTTCACATCTCCTGCACTGCGCAGAGCAAGCTTGATGATTGCGTCATCCAATTCACCGCGTTCAATCTCATCAAGTACCTCAATCAGGTCTTCAACAACCTGAGTCCGCGCGTAATACGGCAAGATTGCATGCAAGAAAGACTCATCGCTGCGCTCGATATACGCTGACTTCTTCCCGCAGACGACAAGGCCACCGTCCCACTGTGCAGCTTCTACGTCCTGAGCTTTCCCGTCTTGAACATCGGTACGCGCAGCAAAGAAACCGCCCTGACGCACGTGATGACGGACTAACTCGACACAGCGGCGCACAGTCCCTAGGTCAAGGGGGCTTGAGGATATCTCTTCCCCATCACGCATAACAATCGCGCCATTTTCACCGATAAAAGTGAGTCCCGGGCGCTCGGGGAACATATCAATCAAGGTCCACACTTGACGGCCGGAAGCGGGAACAAAGACAACACCGCGTTCCTCCAACCGGTCAAGAAGCTCGTCTAATCCGGGAGGAAAGTTCTTCTCATCGTCGAGGAGTGTCCCATCCATATCGACCGCTGCCAGACGGATATCAGCATCCGCATATGCGGCGGGATCACTTGCCTGCGGCATTGACGCTTCGCGCATGTGTAGTACTTCCTCACGACCGAAAATGACGTCCTCCAGGGCACCCATTGAACAGAAAAGGACCTGAGACCAGACTAACAACCACGCCTTTCGTGGACCTAATACCGCCTACCCGTCAACCTTGTGAAGGCTCATCTGCTAGTTTGAACGGCATGACCCATGCGCAAGTGCTTCTGCGTGAATACGCCCGCGCAACAAATATGTTGATCGCGGGACGACGTTTCGTCACTTCAGACCCTGAGCTCGCTTCTCTTCTTGAGGCCTTCGGCGCTCAGGTCACTCCTCAGCCCAGCGGGAAAGGCACCACCGGCCTCGAGACAGTATTTGATCTCTCAGACCAGGCGCGCCCCCACCCGGGTGCAATTACCGTCGTCGCACCCTCCGGCACCTTCGAAGGGGTCTACTCCCCCGACGGTTCCCCAATTTCTGGACCAGGGGACCCCGAGCGCATCGCGTGGGCCCGTTCGCTCATGCCCGTGACCGAGGCCGCGGTTCGCCGCATTGCCCACCTGCTCCCGGGCCGCCGGATTGGCCTCGCCCTGGTATTGGAACCTAAGACTGCTGCGCTTGCTTTGATGCTTTCCGAGGCCGGTGCTGAAGTTTCCGTCTTTGGGCACGCAAGCGAGACCCGAGATGACGTTGCCGATGCCCTGCGCCGCGCGGGTCTGAAGGTCTTTGCAGATTCCCACGCAACCCTGGAGCAGGAAGAAGCACTCGCCCGCGACTTCCTCGCGGAAAACAACGAGTACCTGCTGGATGACGGTTCGCATCTTATTCGCATGGCTCACGATCCGGGTCGCGCTCCCACAGCGCTTTCCGCTTTGCGCGGCGCTGCCGAGGAAACGACCTCGGGACTGCGACCGCTACGCCATTTCCCGCTCCAAATCCCAGTGATTGCCAGCAATGATGCGCGTTCAAAGACTCTCTTCGACAACGCCTATGGAACCGGCCAATCCTGTTGGACAACAATCCTCGACATCATTGACCCCGCGAAAATTGGCGCCCCGATCCCCGGTATGAAGATCGGAGTCATCGGCTACGGTGACGTCGGAAAGGGCTGCGCGCGCTTTGGTCGAGCACTGGGAGGAAGAATCAGTGTCGTCGAACTTGACCCGGTTCGCGCTCTCCAAGCACGCATGGATGGTTTCACTGTCGCTTCACTGTCTGAGATTGCCGCTCGCGCAGGCATGTTGATTTCCGCGACTGGAGAACCCTCGACCATTCCGCTCAACGCGCTTGAGGCTCTCCCCGAAAATGCGATCGTCACTGTCGCGGGCGGCGTGGCCGGTGAAGTTGAGTTCGAGCAGGCGCTCGCCGCGGGGTGGACGCTGAGCGAGGCCGCTGACCCACACGTGCAAAGGCTGGCCAGCCCGACGGGTAAGTCCCTGCGTCTTCTGGAAAAGGGTGAAGGCATCAACTACACAGCCGGCGAAGGAAACCCCATCGAGATCATGGACATGAGTTTCGGAGTGCAAGTCGCAGCGCTCACTGAATTGTTGACCTGCGGGGAAGAGCTTTCTCCCGGACTTCACAATCTTCCTAGCCACGCTGATGATGCGGTATCTCGGGCTGCGCTTGATGCACTTCGTGGGACAGGCAATGCACAATAGTCCTATGTCGACAGTTACCCCAGATGACGCACAGATCCGTCCGGTCTCCCCACATTCTGATGTAGTCCAAGTCTATTCTGCGGGTCTTGTCATCCCCATCACCGCACCTTCTGTTCTTGATGGCGCAATCGCGGTTATCGATGGACGCATTGAGCACGTCGGTTCGCGCGATTGGTTGCTCCACGCACTTGAGCAAGCTGGACGTTCTTTCGTCGAGCATCACGTCGACGGAGTACTGATGCCCGGCCTCGTCAATGCGCACACCCACCTGCAGTACACGGGAATGGCGCAGGTCGGCGCAAGGCGTTACACAGGTTTTCCCTCGTGGACGCAGGCTTTCGACGCGGTCTATGACCATACCGAATTCGATTGGAAGGCCGAGGCCGCGCGCGGTGCTCGCCTCTCGATCCGTTACGGGACAACCAGTGCTGCCGACGTTGTCACCGATCCCGAGGCCGCGGGCGCGCTCCACGACCTGGGCCTGCACGGCGTCGCCTACTGGGAAGTCATGGGGTGGTCGAATGCAGATTGGGCAGCTCACGGTCCGGCAAGCGTCAATGCCTCCCTGGATGCGATGCCCACTCCCCCGCAGATCGGTATTTCCCCGCACGCCCCATACTCATTGGACGCGGAACCGCTTTTGGATCTTCCCGACCTTGCGCGTCGGCGTAACCTTCGCCTGCATATCCACTTGGGTGAATCCCATTCCGAGGCCGAGTGGAAAGAAGGCCGAACCGCGCAATTGGACGATTTGTGGCGCAGCGGAGCATCGACCTCCTTCACGGAAATGCGTTCCTTGGGCGGTGGATTCTCGGCAACACAATTCGTCGACCAACTGGGGGTTTTGGGTCCTGATTGCCACGTTGCCCACGGCGTGTACATGACCGCAGATGACCGGCGTCGCTTGCGTTCTCGAAATACTGCTGTTGCTTTGTGTCCGCGCTCGAATCGTGTGATTGGCTTGGATGCTCCCCCTGTTGCCGCCTACCTGAATGAGGGCAATTTGCTGGCCGTGGGGACGGACTCTCTGTCCTCTTCTCCCAGCCTCGATGTCATGGAAGACGTCGCACTGCTCTATAAGATTGCGCGTGCTCAGGGATATTCGGAAAGCGATTTGGCTCGTCGTCTTCTGCATGCCGCTACTTTGGGCGGGGCGGTCGCCTTGGGGTTGTCGACGGGTTCCCAACGGGTGGGTCAGCTTCAGTCGGGCGCGGTCGCGGACATGGTGTTTTTCGATGTACCCGTCACGACAATTGTCGACACTATCGAGGAGCTCGTCCAAACCGGTGTTTCTCGCCAGATTGCAACGATTATTGACGGAAACCTACGCTGGGTTGATCCGCGTTTCACCGACATTTTTGAGGGAGAAGTGCAATGACTCCTCTCACCCAGCTCGCTTCCTCGCTCGTGACACAGCTTGGCCTTGCTCCTCACCCAGAGGGCGGTCACTTCCGTCGGACCTGGACCGCACCCACGCATGTGGAAACCCCTCGCGGCCAGCGAGCCACGGCCTCGGCAATCCTGTTTGTGCTGGATCGCGACGAAGAAGCTGCCTGGCACTTGGTGCACTCTGATGAGCTGTGGATTTGGTCAGGTCCGGGAGCGCTGGAGATTCACTTGGGTGGAAAAGGCGAGGCCCCAAGTTCCGAGCCGCAGATCGTGATCTTAGGCTCGCCGGATGCTGGCAATGCAGAACTCTCCCCTTCTGAGCCTTCGAACCCCGTGCAATTCCTTGTCCCCGCCGGTTCGTGGCAGCGTACTTTTGCAAGGAGCCAAGCAGCACTCGCAACATGCATTGTGTCACCCGAGTTCTCTTTCGAGGACTGGACATTAGCCTCAGCGGGGCAGTAAGAGACCTTCTGCTTTAGAAGGACTCACAGTAGACACGTCCGCCGCCGCTTCGAATCACGCGACGCACATCGGCGACCATGGCAGGTGAGCCGCACACGTAGTAGTCGGCGCTTTGATCGATACCCGTCGTACGTAGGTAGTCTGTGACGCGGCCCTTGAATGCACTACTGCTTGATTGGCGTGTTATGCAGCGAATAACGGGAGGGATCGGTGTTTCAAGTCGCAGCGTCAGATCCTCGTCCGCCCTTGCACATCCAAAGAGCAGTAGGCCGTCAGCGCGGATCTCTTCCTCAAATGCAGCACAAAATGGCGCAATACCGCTTCCTGCCGCTATGAAAATCCTGCGGCGGGTGGGAGACTCGTCCTTGTCCTGTTCGTCGCTGTGAATTTCGAAATTTCCTAATGGGAGTTGGAGTTCAACGTTGTCTCCAGGCTCCAGGCTGCGCGCAAATGCTGCTCCCTTCCCCTTGGTTCTCACATCGATGAGGAAACGGGCACGTTGCCCAGACGCGCTTGCCAGGGAATACGGCCGCCACTCAAATGGCGCAACTCGGATCAGGGCATACTGGCCGGGGTTCCACACCTGCGAATAAGGGAGCTTCAGGACAATGTCTCGAACATTGGGGCTGAGCCATTGCGCCTGGAGGACCTGAGCGTTGAGGCGTGGTGCACTGTGAGATGAATGGTCCTGCGTTGGTTCTGGATCTGAGGTTTCACGTCCACTCGTAGAGTGAGCGCTCAGGCTCTGATTAATCTGCAGGTAGCCCTTTGGCCCGAGGATTCGACATGCGCTTGTCCACCCCGCCATTGTGGCCCCAACAATTCCGGGAAATCCCGCGTCTTGACCCGTCAGGAAGAGGCCCGGGATCGGTGTTTCAGGGGTAGTCAGTCCCGCCGTCAATCGTTGCGGGGTTAGAGGAAGGCCGTAGAAGCATCCCTGTGGATGAGAGGTGTAGTGCTCAATACTCAGAGGCGTCGCTACTTCTTCGTAGCGAACAGAGTGCGCGAAGCCCGGGAGAGTGCGATCAACGAGTGCAATCAATCCATGCGCCATGGTCGATTTGAGTAAGTCGTAGTCACTTCCTCTGTCTCCCTTCCTTGTGTTCTCCCACGTATGGAATGCACCGGCTTCAACGAAGGAGACAATTTCAGCGGTGGCGTGCTGGTCGCCAGCTTTGAGCCCCGGGAAGGAAACAAATGCCGTTTGGGGATTACCTTCCATCAACGCCGCGGTCAATGCCGTGGGAGTCTGCGAGCCATCACCCTCGTTGATCCAGATGTTGGAACCGTCGACTCCCTCGGGATAGTGGTCAAGAGTGAGGTAGACAATGACCGCTGTCCCCCCGCATCCCATGCGCGCAATCGATTCGCGTATCGGTTTTGTAAGTTTTCCCGTGCCTCCTTGCGCAGGAAGTAAACGGTTATACGTTTCGCTAGCTCCGACTCCGGAAACAATGATCGGGGCACGCTCTTCATATGTCACTGAATGTGCACCGGAAGTATCAGTGACGCGGACTCCAACCGCCCGACCGTTTTCGACACGAATTTCTTCGACGCTTTGAGAGACGCGAATTTCTCCCCCATTCGCGCGGATCTTTTCTTCGATCATTCGCGAGATCTGCCCGCTTCCTCCGCGAGGAAACCACGCTCCATTCATGTAGTGGCCGACGATCATTGCGTGGGCGACAAAAGCACTGCGCTCAGGTTCGACTCCGTAGTCCCCCCAGTGCATTGTCAGGAGTGTTCTCAACGCGGGATCGCGAAAACGACGATTCATATAGTGCGCAGTCGTCTCACATACGAGCGATGTATGCATCTTCTGCGCCAAGCCGATCAAAGGGGCCACCTGTTGCGGGACAATCTGACGAACATAGTTGAGCGTCATCCACGAGTATGCCCGCGCGACATCCTTGAAATAGCGCTTCAGTGCTCGTTTCTCCTTCGGAAAGAGCAGCTCAAGTCGATGGCGATAGAGAGCTGCGTCTGATGGAACATCAAGAGTCACTCCGAGCTTTGGGAGGCAGAAGCGGTCGTAGCTATCGGGCATCTGCATCCACGAAAGCTTCCCGTCCGTGAGGTAATCAATGATGTGACGAGGCCGAGTCCCCGGAGCCATGTCGCCGACGTAGTGCAAACCCACGTCCCAGCTTGCGCCTTGGCGTCGAAATGCGTGGGTGAGTCCACCTGGGGTGGAGTGTTTTTCGAGAACGAGCACCCTCTTCTTCGCCACTCCTGCGAGCAGTCCTGCGGTTGTCAGTGAACCTATTCCTGAACCGATCACAATTGCGTCGTACATACACACCCCTTCTACTTGACAGTGTCTAGTAATAGAATCATGCGCTCCTAGACACTGTCAAGTAGTAACGGCATGTTTCCCCTATACTGATGCCATGACACGCTCAAGCGAAGCTCCCGGCCTACGCGAAACGATCCTCGCGATCAGCGGAGAACTCCTCAACGAAGGAGGACCCGCCTCTCTGTCCATGCGCGAGGTCTCGAGGCGAGCCGGATGCACACACCAGGCTCCCTACCACCACTTCAAAAGCCGAGAGGGAATCCTTGCAGCGCTGATCACAGAGGGATTCCTCGCCTTGGAAAAAGCGCTCAGCGAGGCACTTCACGCCAGCGCAGATGCGACACCCCAGGAGACGACACGCGCAGCAGGACACGCGTATCTGACTTTCGCCCTGAAAAATCCAGGGGTTTTTCGCATCATGTTTCGCTCTGACATGTACGATCCCGACTCACACCCCGAGCTCATCCAGGCCAGCCAAGCAGCGCGTTCCCAGCTCCACGGCCTCGCAAAAATTGCCTACGGGAGCGAGGATCCACACGCAGAAGCAACGCTTTGGGCGTACATCCACGGCCTCGCGATCCTCGTTCTCGACGGACCACCCGCACTTGGCACCAGCGGAGAATCATCGACACAACAATTCGCCCACGGGTGCATCGACTCCCCTTTCTTTATCGATGGTGTTCCTCAGGAGTGAGGAAGATATGCGCGATGTGTCACCCGAGTTCTCTTTCGAAGACTGGAAGCTTGCGGAAACCAATTCCTGAAGCTTTTCTAAGTGTCGACAATGCTCATGCAATGACATAGCCTGAGTGGCATCCAGTAAGAACTGGAAGTATCACTATTGAAGGAGTCATCGTGGATCTGGAAAACCTGAAGAAGCAGGCCGAAGAAGGCTTTGAAGCTGCAAAGGACAAGGTCGGAGACGTCGTCGAGGCAGTTAAGGACAAGGTCGGAG
>JBHRQN010000068.1:0-8201 GCA_042645485.1 Pauljensenia sp. | reverse complement strand
ACGCTGCTGGGTCGTATGCCTTCTGCTGTTGGTTATCAGCCGAACCTCGCTGATGAAATGGGACAGCTTCAGGAACGTATTACCTCTGCTGGAGGCCACTCGATTACGTCTCTGCAGGCAATTTATGTTCCCGCAGACGACTACACCGACCCGGCACCTGCGACGACCTTCGCCCACTTGGACGCAACGACTGAGTTGTCGCGTGAAATTGCATCGCGCGGTATTTACCCCGCCGTTGATCCATTGGCATCGACGTCTCGAATCCTTGACCCGGCACTGGTCGGTCGTGAGCACTACGACACTGCTACTCACGTAAAGGCGATCTTGCAGAAGAACAAGGAACTGCAAGACATCATCGCAATTTTGGGCGTTGATGAATTGTCTGAAGAAGACAAGGTCACCGTTGCGCGCGCACGTCGCATTGAGCAGTTCCTTTCGCAGAACACCTACATGGCTGAGAAGTTCACCGGTGTTGAGGGCTCGACTGTTCCGCTCTCCGAAACCATCGAGGCCTTCAAGCGCATTGCTGAGGGCTACTACGATCAGGTCCCGGAGCAAGCCTTCTACAATATTGGTGGCATCGACGATCTTGAACGTCGTTGGCACGAGATCGAGAAGGATAACTGACGTGCCTGCCACCGATAAGTTGCAGGTCGAGATCGTTTCACACGAAGGCAGGCTCTGGCACGGTAGTGCATCTCAGGTCAGCTTTCCGGCAACGGATGGCTCCATCGGTGTGCTTCCGGGACGACAGCCAGTTCTTGCGGGTCTTGTTCCCGGACGTGTGAGTATCACGACTGAGCAAGGAGTTGTCGACTTCGATATCGATAAAGGTCTGGCTTCAGTAGATTCCGACTTTATTACGATTGTCGTGGAACACGCCTCCCAGATGTGAGTGAGCGGTGTGCGGGCTTAAACTGTCCGCACACCCTCATTTTCATTTTCTTCAGGAGGTTTTCATGGTTGTGCTTAACATTATCGTGATGCTCCTCCTTGCCCTTTTTGTCGTATGGCTGCTTCTTAATCTGCGCGCGCGTCATCTTGATCAACAAGATGGTGCTTTTCGGGCCTGGGCGCGACTTGATTCGCATTCCGGATGGATGTCAGGAATCGGTCAGTATCAGGGCGATCGCCTGTGTTGGTATCGCTTGATTGCCCCTTCATTGAAACCGCATGTCGTCCTTCCTCGACATGGACTTGAAGTATCCCTTCCCCTGCAACGCTCAACTGATGGATCAATGGTTGAGGTCCGTTTGACATCAGGGGATGTTTTTCTGGACATTGCAGTTGAACCACTGACCTATAACGGGCTTGTATCGTGGGGAGAATCTGAACCTCCCGCTATCGAACATGGCTCTACGCTCTAGTTTTATTCCCACGACACCGCCAGTTCCCGAAAGGTAAGCTTTTGCGCGTTCTTATTGCTTCATGCACGGTCGATTACTCTGGCCGCCTCAGTGCGCACCTTGATCGCGCAATCCGCCTTATTATGCACAAGGCGGATGGTTCTGTACTGATCCACTCTGATGGCGGTTCATATAAACCACTGAATTGGATGAATGCCCCGTGTACAGTCACCACCGAAATCCCCGAAGAGGGGGAAGAGATGGATGGCGTGACCCAGGTGTGGCAGGTCCAATCCGATAAGACTGATGACCGACTAGTTATCCGTATTCACGAGATCATCAGTGACGTCACCGAAGAGTTTGGTATTGACCCCGGACTTGTCAAAGACGGTGTTGAGACCCACCTTCAAGAACTCTTGGCGGAGCAGGTGCCGCAGGTACTGGGCGAAGGTTGGGAACTGGTACGTCGCGAGTATCCCACTCCTGTTGGTCCAGTTGACCTGCTTGTCCGTGATCCGCAGGGGCTGCCCGTTGCAATCGAGGTTAAAAGGCGCGGAGGAATGGACGGCGTTGATCAGTTAACGCGCTATCTGTCCCTTTTGGGTCGCGATCCTTTGCTTGACGGAATTAGAGGGATCTTTGCAGCTCAAGAGATTACGCGGCAGGCCCGTACCTTGGCCGAAGATCGTGGAATTGATTGCCTCATTCTCGATTATGACGCCATGCGAGGTTTTGACGATCCCGATTCCCGTCTCTTCTAATGACTCAAGCTGCACTCAGTCTGAGCCTGGCACGCATTATTAGCCAAGGCCTCGTCGAGGAAACGGCTGCGGATAATCCCATTGCTGCGGTCGACAATATGCTCGCTCTGCAGGCGCAACTTCCTTCTTCAATTCCGTGGGCGATTAATCTACGTGTTAAACAGCCTTCTGTTAGCGCAATCGATGAGGCCTTTGAGTCTGCTGGGCTTGTACGTTCGTGGCCAATGCGTGGAACAATTCATGTCACCAGCGCGAAGGATCACCATTGGCTGCGTCAGGTGCTTCAACATCGGTATCGCGCGTGGATGCGCTCCTTTGAGGAAGAGGGATTGACGCGCGCGCGTATTGAAGAAGCTGCTCAGGTCGCATATTCGTGCATTGCCTCGGCGGGACCTCAAAGCCGTGAAGAACTCTGTGCGGCCTGGGAGCAGGAAGGGATCCGAACGGGTACGCGTCCGCAACGCGAGGCAGCCCTGCGAGCGGGGGAGAAGGGGACTTTCCTTGACCGCCGTAATCTTTTCCTTGCATTGCATATTGAGGGTTTCCTAGTTGGCGGTCCTAGGCGGGGTAATTCCTTCCTTTTTTGTGATGCGAGGCCTTTACCCGTTGCTGAAGGGGTCGCCCAGGGAGAAGCCGATCACGAGGCCGCGCTGGCGGAGCTTGCGCGTCGCTATGCGTGGGGGCATGGTCCCGTCAGTGTCGAGGATTTTTCTCGTTGGACATCACTTACGAAACGTGAGTCTCGGGCTGCTCTGGAACGCGCAACGCGTTTAAAGGGAAGCGAGCGCCCCATTGTGCTTGGTGAATCTGGATATCACCGTGTTGATCTTGACTCGCTGTTGAGCCACTGTGGAGATGAAGCACGAGCACTGATTTCTTGTCCCTCCTTTGATGAAATCCATGTGGGATATGCAGACCGCACTAGCTTGGCAACGCAGGAGGCAGAGCGGGCAATTTGCCCCGCAAAGAATGGGATGTTTCGGCCGATTGTTATCAAAGACGGCCGGGTGATTGCGGTACAGGATCCGCGCAAAGGATATGCGTTCTTGGATTCGATGCGAGACGAATACGATCAATCTCTGCTGAAAGAAGCTGAAGAAATCGGTGAATATTTGAGCGGCAAATAAGTGATCGTGCAGCTGAAAATGTGCGAAAATATTCGTATGGATTCACAAGTTATGCGAGGCCGCATCGTCCTGAAAGATTCCATCATTGAAGATGGCATCATCACCGTCGAAGGCCAATTTATTTCTGATATTTGCCCGGCATCTGATTTCTCTGGGGAGCTTCCGGAATCAAGTGGCTCGACTTATCTTCCGGGACTTGTTGATGTGCACTGTCACGGAGGCGGCGGGGAATCTTTCCCGAATGCAACGACTCCCGAGGCCGCAATGCAAGCCGTCATGGAACACAGGCGTCACGGTACGACTTCTTTGGTTGCTTCGTGCGTCACTGCTGATGCTGACACCTTGAAGGCACGCGCTCGCACCCTAGCTTCGCTTGCCGAAAAGGATGAAATCGCGGGTATTCACTTCGAGGGGCCCTTTGTTTCCCATGCGCGCTGCGGTGCCCAGGATCCGACCTACATTGTTGATCCGGATCCCGATCTCACCCGCGAACTCATTGATGAATGCAAGGGATATGCACTTTCAATGACGCTTGCTCCGGAAAAGCCCCGCGCATTTGGAGAAGGTTCTGTTGCCGAAGCGCTGATCGATGGCGGTGCTATTCCTTCGTGGGGGCATACGGATTCGAACTCGACCTTCGCGCGTCAAGCTTTGGAATACTCACGTGAGCATTTCGCACATTCTTCGACCACTCGCGGCCCTCGTGCAACGATTACACACCTTTTCAATGGCATGCGTCCGCTGCACCATCGTGACACCGGTCCGATCGCGGAATTTCTTTCAGATGCAGCCCGTGGTGGTGCGGTTGCAGAGCTGATTTGCGATAACGTCCACGTTGATCCACTTCTTGTTCGTGATGTCTACGAACTTGTCGGTCGCGATCACGTTGTGCTGATTACGGATGCGATGGCTGCCGCCGGTATGCCTGATGGTTCCTACACGCTTGGTCCTCAGGATGTTGTCGTTCGTGATGGTATTGCGCGCCTGGCTCAGGGCGATTCGATTGCCGGTGGTACTGCGCACCTTCTCGATTGTGTTCGCGTGGCGACTACCCTGGGTGGAATTCCTCTGGTGGACGCTGTCTACATGGCATCAGCTCAAGGAGCTAAGATCTTGGGCGATCCGCGAGTGGGCAGCCTTGAGGTTGGAAAATTTGCGGATATTGTCGAGGTGGATTCCGAGCTCAATGTGCGTCGCGTAGTTCGTCGTGGCACAGTAGTTGAGTGAGAGGAAAGCGATCTCGTAAGCGTCCGTGGGGCGAGAGCCGGCCGTTACAGATGTCGGCTCTCGCCTCACTTGCGCGCAGCGAAATTGGGCCCGATGGTGAGTACTATCAGGTTCAATATCTTCGTTCTTCTTCGAAGCCCTATACCTGCCCCGCGTGCCTGCAAACAATTGCCATTGGCAGCGCACACGTCGTTGCATGGCCTGAAGAACGTGCCTATGGGTTGGATCAGGGGGTTCGCGCTCGGCGACACTGGCACCTGAACTGTTGGAAACGTGGTCTTCGCCCGGCATAATGAGCGTGATTGGCTACGTGCACGTGGCGTGAGACACCTCCAGTATGCACTCGTGTTGTTTGCCCGTAGAGTTACAACTAGAGGTTGACACTATCCCATTAATAGGAGACTCCGAGTGGACCAGCTCAGAAGATTTTCAGGAGCAGCTGCAGCATGTGCAGTTGCGGTGATTGCTGCGATTGTCGCGGTATTGGCTTTGACTGTGTGGAAGCCGACCCAACAAATTAGTGCGACTGTTACCCCCCAGCAGCCGGTCGTTATCACCCGCGAGGGACTCTTCCAGCTCGAGGGAGGCGAAGTCACCGTTACCGCGGCCTCTGCCTCGGGAAAGCAAGTGACGATGGCGCTGGGTACAGCGGCAGATGTTCGTGCGTGGGTTTCCGATCTGTCCTATGCGGAAATCACTGGCATCTCGGCGAACCGTGAGAATCTTTTGACCGAGGGGCATGACTCCGCAACCTCGTCGCCTTCTCCTTCGCCCTCACCCTCCAGTGAGGCTCCACAAAACCCTGATCAGAATGCTCAGCCTTCGCCTTCTCCCAGCGCGACTCCAACTCTGTCGGCTGCCGGTGGAGATATGTGGCTTGACGAGGCGACCGCTCCCTCGACCGCGACAATGACGCTTCGTGATGTCGCAGCAGGGCGTTCATTGGTTATTACTTCGGATGGAACAACTCCCTCTGATTTGACGGTCACCATGACCTGGCAGACGCCGCACGCGAATGTTCTAGCAATCACCGCTGGCGTTATTACATTCATCTGCCTTCTCATTGCCGCTGCCTTGGTCGGTCTTGTTCTTTTGCGTGAACGTCAGGTGGATTCTGAAGAAGAAAAGCGTAAGGAAGATGAAGCGGAAGATGGGGCATCTCAACAGGTAGATCCCGCCTTCTTTGAAGCCGACGAAAACTCTGAGCCTTCTGAAGCTGAAACCGAACCCCTTCAAAGCGACAACGAAGAAGCTGAAGAGTACAGCGACTCAATCGAGGGCGGGGAAACGCCTGATGACGTAACGGCCCAAGATGCTTTCACTGAGGTCGCTGAGCTTGACGAGGAAACGCCAGAAGACGAATCCTCAGAGGACCGTGCCGTAGAAGAGAGCTTTGAAGTTGATGAAACTTCTGTGACCGATCGGGATGAATCTTCGGACTCTGAGCCGCGTCGCGGTCGCCACGGCATTGCCTATCACGATGCTGAAGTAGACCCGCCTGCTCGCGAATCAACAGATACGGGAATTATTGATTTGTCCGGTATTCGCCCGGGTGCAGTTCTTCCTTCGCGCCGCGCGCTGCGTCAGGCACGTGAAAAGGGCGAAGGACGCTTAGTGATTGGTGGCCAGGAATTCGATACAGGCTTGATTCCTCAGGTGGAGAAGGAAGAAGAAGTATCCACCAGTGATGGATCCGAAGAAAAGCGCTCGTGGGGCTCGATCATGGGGAGCTGGATTTCACCGAAGCAACGCGGACAGAAGGGACAGTGACGATGAGAATACGACGTATCCTCCCAGTTCTGTGCGTGCCTGCACTTGTTCTTGGGGCATGTAGCAGCCGTGATCTAGTTGCTCCTGAGGTGACTTCCCAGCCTTCTTCCGCCTCTCCGAACCTAGACTCAGCGCGCATTGAGCGTGTTCTTGGATCCATTCAGGACACCATCAATACTGCTGATGCGACACGTGACGCTGCTGCTCTTGAACCTCGACTTGAGGGTGGGGCATTGCGTATGCGTAGTGACCAGTATGCTGCTGCTAAAGCAACGAATACTGAGGTACCTAAGCTTGTCGTCAACCAGGGTTCGGTTGCAGTGACAAATTCGGATCAGTGGCCGCGCGTTATCGTAAATGTTTCCAGCCCTGATCAGGCATCTCTTCCTGTGCTCGCATTCGCAGTCCAAGATGATGCGCGATCGAAGTATAAGCTCGTCGGATGGGCACGCGCGCTTGGTGGAGCTCAATTCCAGTTGGATAACGTGGAGAAGGGCTCTGCGGCACTTGGTCCTGATGCTCAGGGATTCGTGAAGACCCCGAAGGAAGCGCTCCAGGGCTATGTGGACATGCTGAATTCTGGTAATGCCGGTAACGATCAGTACGCGGGTGATGATTTTGCTCGTCGCTACTTGCAGGATGCAAAGAGCTTGAATGATGCGGTTCAGGCTGCCGGAAATGTTCAAGCGCATGCTGACCTCTCGGCTGATTTCCCGATTGTCGGTGTCGAACTGGTCGATGGTTCAGCTCTTGTTGCCGCTTCATTCACCTATACTCAGACCTACCAGCGCACTGTTGCTCGTTCGACTATGCGCCTCGGGGGAACAACTGCTGCATTGGCAGAAGGTGATGACGATACGGTCAAGGGAAAGGCGACAGCAACCTACATTGTGACCGTGCTCCTGCACATCCCCAAGGCCGGTTCGGATTCGCAGCTGATTAGCGCTGTTGGCGCGGAACGCGCACTTGGCTCGGTCGTCAAGGATGATGGCGCCGGGAACCCTGATCAACGTTAAGGAGATCTTCTTCATGAATAGTGATGCTCACAATCCTCAACCTGCAGATTCGCACGGTGCACTCGACCTCAGTGCAGCCGCTTCCGCCGCAGGAAAGGGAGGCACCAATGCTTCTCAGCAGACAAACCGAGAAGGTGGTGCCGGTGGCATCAGCATTCCGCTGATTGATTCCTGCGATGATTCCTCTTTCGAGGCCATTGCCGCGAATTCTCAAAAGGTTCCGGTCGTCCTCGTTCTTTGGGCTGCTCAATCTCTTGAATCTAAACAGCTTCTGGCTACCCTCGAAGAGCTCGCACGTGAAAAGGCGGGTGCCTTCCAGCTTGTTGAGGTTGATGTCCAACAGGCCCCGCGAGTTGCACAGGCATTCCAAGTACAGGTGCTTCCGACAACGGTCGCTCTTGTCGGTGCGCGTCCGGTTCCTCTTTTCCAAGGTGTCGCTGCTAAGGAACAGATTGCCCCTGTTATCGAGGATTTGCTGAAGGCTGCTGGACAGATGGGGGTGACGGGTCGGATTGCTGTAAGCGGATCCGATGTTGCAAAACCCATTCCA
This sequence comes from Pauljensenia sp., assembly GCA_042645485.1. Taxonomy (GTDB): domain Bacteria; phylum Actinomycetota; class Actinomycetes; order Actinomycetales; family Actinomycetaceae; genus Pauljensenia. Next base: position 404 of record JBHRQN010000068.1, on the reverse strand, counting down.
GAGGAACATATCCCGGCCCTTGAAGCTGAAGAACGTGGAGATCTTGAAGCTGCGCAAGCTGCTTGGGAGAAGATTATTGAACACAATCCCCGCGATGAAGAGGCAAAGAATCACCGCGCGCGGATTAATTTCAAGCTGCGCGAAGCTCAGGATAACGGCGATCCCTCCGCACAGGCAGATGCGCTCTTCAATGAGGGAAAGACTGCAGAAGCATTTAATGTGCTCCTGCGTCTCATCGAGGACAGTCCGGAGGAACAGCGAGAGGATTACCGTGTCAGGCTGCTGGATCTTTTCCGAATTGCGGGGAATACCCCTGAGGTTAAGGCCGCAAGACGGCGTTTGTCTGCGCTGTTGATGATCTAGAAGCTGTTAACAGTCAGCTGATAAGGGGTGTGGGGTACAGA
>JBHRQN010000067.1:0-8299 GCA_042645485.1 Pauljensenia sp. | reverse complement strand
CCCCCCACTTCCAACTAAAGCCTGTTACAAGACATGAGGCGAAGCACTAGCGCCGAAAATCAGCCGCCTGCTCACCGCTGAATGCCCGCGTAATGGTCCGAGTAAACCGGTCGTTCATCTGTGGGATCTGATCCCCCGGTACGAACATCGTCTGAGTGTTCTCACCATCTGCGGGGAAGGGATCTCCGCTGAGCCATTCACACGCAAAAGCCACGTCCAAGTAAGTCGTCTGATCGCCATTTTCGTAGGTAACCGGGCCAACAACTTCAACGCTGAGCAAGCGCATGGCTCGCGCCTGACACGCAGTCTCTTCGAGGATCTCCCGGCATGCGGCCTCAGCCGGCTCTTCACCCGGATCGATAATTCCCGTCACCGGTGTCCACGCGTGATTATCGGCGCGCTGAACAACAAGCACCTCAACGGAAGCCGGGTCGATGGGAGCCTGCCAATTAATCGCAGCTCCACCACGGCCTCGTAAGACGACAGTAGTACAGCCCGAAAGCCAGAGCATGGAGTGCCCCACGTGCCGACGTAATTCCAGAACAAAATCCGGTGTTGCCATGAGTGACTCCTTAGCTCACAGTGTCCAGATAAATGGCACCAAGAAAATTTTGACGATGATCGCGAAAGCGAACAGTGTCGCGTATGCTGCCTCGATACGTTCATCAGCAACACGTGCATCTGCCGCTTGCAAGACCGCCGGCTGCCCCAAGAAACCTGCAACAGCCCCCGCAGTTCGCGGTGCAGACAATCCCAGGTATCGGCCGGCAATCGCCTGAGCACCACAGCACACCGCGACGATAATCGTCGCTAGTACCGCAGCCTTCCAGCCCTCTGGACGCAGCAGAAGATCAACAAGTGCCGGCCCCGCGTTTAAGCCCAAAGCTGCAAGGAAGAGCATCAGTCCTACCGAGCGAATGGTGATATTCGCCGAGGCGGGAAGAGTCCATACAAGAGGTCCGGTTCGGCGGAGTGCACCCAGCAGCATTCCGACGATCAGCGGTCCGGCCGCCGATCCCAGCTGGAAGGTTGCCCCACCAAACATCGGGAAAGGAATCGCGCCCAAGGCCATGCCCAGAACCATGCCGATACCGAAAGCCATTCCATCAACTTCACTGACTCGACGTTCCGAGTCACCCAAGAAGCTCTGAACGTTATCAAGTTCTTCCTGCGGCACAACGACTGCCGCGTGATCACCCAGATTGAGCTTGAGATCGTCGCGCGCCAAGAGGTCGAGATCACCACGACGCACTCGGGTAATAGTCGCACCGAAACGAGTTGCCAGGTTGAGCTCAACGATCGCTCGTCCCGCGACATCGGGACTCGACACAACAATTCGTTCAAAGGCAACATCAGAGCGGTCATCAGCCAAGTGGTCGGAAACCTGCGTTCCCAACTGCTCGACGACCTCGGCAATGGCGGAGGTCCCACCGACTAGAACGACAAGGTCACCGGCGCGAAGTTCTTCGCCGGGGATCAAAACGCGGGTGCGACCTTCGCGTTGGAGGTAGGACATACGTACGCGACCCTCGCGCCACGCAGCAATCTTTCGCGTAAAGATCGGGCGGTCCACACGAACAGTGACGGCATCGAGGCCAGCGCCCGCGAGCGATGGGGTGTCCTTCTCCCCCAGCCACTTTCGCGTCACCGTCATGGTGACAACAACGATTCCGACAATCACACCGATGGGGTAACCGAAGGCATAGCCAACTGCTGCTTGGGGGTCACCACTGACTCGCGTTGCCGCATCCAACGCAGGTGCAGCGGTCAGCGCACCGGTGTAGAGCCCGGTTACGAGGCCTTTGCCCAGTCCCAGGAAGTGCCCTCCGATCGTGGCGACGACCGCGCCGACAATACAGATAATCGTGGCCGATCCTAAAAGTGAGGTCTGTTTGCGAAGGTCGGAGAAGAAGGTGGAACCAGCGGCGATACCAACGGTGTAGACGAAGAATGCAAGGCCGATCTGTTGAATAATCGCGGTCCCCTGACCGGCTTGGGGTGAATAAGCCGAGACAAGTAGGCCCACAAACAGTGCACCGGCCGCACCGAAACGCAGCGGCCCAAAGCGGATCGCGCCTAGAAAAGCGCCCAGTCCGACAACCAGGAAAATCGTCAAAAGATGGTTCTGTGCGAGGAATTGGGCCATAGATCTAAGGGTAGTGGCCAAATCACTAAAAAAGGGGCGCAAGATGGGCGTGGAGTGTGAATACACCCACGCATCCAATCGCGCTGCATCCAGAGTCCTTACAGACATTGTTCAGCATGTTACCGTTCAATAAAAGGACAAATACGGAAGGATCCCTCCATGACAAATCCCCAAGCGGGTTGGTACAGCGATCCCTCAAATCCCTCACAATTACGGTGGTGGGATGGGACGCAGTGGACGAATAACACACGGGCAGCGCAAGGCGCCACACAAGCATCAGTGCCCCAGCGTCCGGTAACCACAACTTCGTCCTCGTACAGCGCTGTTCCCCAAAGTCCTCTTGCAGCACATAGCGGTTCTGCTCAAGCACACTATCAGGCGCAACAGGGCGGATATCCGCCCGCTCAGGGAGGAACACCAGGCACATATCCAAGCCAGCAGCCCGCACAGAGTGCACCTGCCGCCGCGGGAGGGTTCCCCCCGCGTCCAACAAGTTACACGGGTGCTCCGGCGACGGGATCAGCTATCCCCGCTTCTCCAATGGCTCCAGCAAATCCAACGAAGCCTCGGGCTCCAAAGAAACCTCGCGACAAGCACAAGACTTGGGCCATTATCTTCGTTATCTTGAGCGTTCTTTTCATTGTGCTTGGCTTCCTTTTCCTTGGCGCAGCTTCACGTAATAATGCGCGAGCCAACACGGCCAATGTGGAAATTGAGCCAGCACGTCAGTCCGTCAACGAATTGCAAAAGCAAGTCGATACGTTGAATAAGCAGCTTGGGGAGGCAGGCAAGTGAGCACGAACGGACCCCAGATTCCGAATCAGGGACAGGCAGCAAGCGCCGCCCAAGCCCAAGCCTCGACAGAGGGAAGCCAGGCTCAAGCAGGACAGCAGAAGGCAGCTGCACCCAAGACCGCTTCATCGAAGCGCCTATTCCTGGTTACCGCGATTATCTGCGCTGCAACATTGGTCTTTGCGCTGGTGACTTTCGCGCAGAATATCGTCGCACTGAACAGGTACCACTCGTTGGAGAATGAATCCGGTCAGTTAAAACAGCAGTCACAGACCCTCCAGAAGCAAGTCGACGAGGCACAGACGAAGCTCGCAGAGAAGCAGATCAAGCCTTGGTGCGATTCAGTGAACGCTGATTCGACGGGCTCTCGAGAGAAGATCGACCAGCTTCTTAAGCAGCTCAAGATGATCGATCCCAGCGAGAAGGTAGTCCGTAACGTCTGCGGCGATAAGTACTCGGCGCTGACCGCCTCTCTGGATTACTCACGCGTGAGCGCACGCACCGAAAACGGGACGATCAAGTGCGAAACGGACGGCAACCACGTTCGCGTCAGTGGCAAGATCAATCAATTTAAGGGCCCTGAATTTGCTCAAAAGACAAAGACGAAGGCCGATCTCACGTTGACGATCACCTACAGCCTTGAGGGCACTACCGATACCGCAACTAGCACTGTCAAGGTCCCTGATGTCACTCCGGGTGATTCGAAAGACTGGAACGGCGAGGCGGACCTTCCCGGTCGGGCACTCACTTGTCGAGTCACAAACCTGCAGTGGTGGCCCAGCGATCTGAAGTAGAACGCTTGACACTTCGGCAGTTATAGCTTGAGGGGGTACGCACCGTGGCGTACCCCCTCAACAGGTATTACCTCAACTATTCGCGAGAGTTACCTCAGCTATTCGCAAGTACCTGGCGGACCAAGGGGATCAGCTTTTCACGCGAAGGATCCACGGCCTCGGCAAGGAACTGCTCACGGTCAGCACCCTCAAGCTCCTGAGTGACTGGCTGCGCGCTGTCCTTGGGGATTGAGAACCCAAAGACGATCACGTCGATGATCTTTCGAATGGGCATTTGATTGGCTTCGGCAGAGTCATTGACGCTACCCAGAGCTTCGAGGTAGAAGATCGAGAGGATCTCTCCCATGATGTTGGTTGGTAGTAGTGCGCGGCGTCCCATGCGGTCCAGGGCAGATTCGAGCTTCTGGGTCACGAAATCGGCAAGCTGATTGCGCTGATTTCCAGGAATTCCATCTGCATCAGGGTGACGCATTTGGTACAGGCGGTATTCCATCAGGAGGATATACGCCGTACGCCCCTGTGCGGAAAGACTGTCGAGGGTATCAACAATGCGATCTAGAGTGAGCGACCCTTCGATTGAATCAAAGGCCTGCGTCATTTCTGTTAATAGCCGCGTTGAGTATGCAATAAATGCATCTTCCAACAGCTCATCCATATTCGAATAATTCGAATAGAAGGCACCACGGGTGAATCCGGCGCGGGCCACGACTTCGTCAATCTTTGTCCCTGCGAAACCTCGCTCCACCAGAATTTCAATGGCGGCCTCAACCAGGCGTGAACGCGTATTCGCTCGCGCTCTGCTTTCGCCTTCTGCACGCTTCTTAACCACAGCCACCTCCGCGGCATATCTAACTACGTCAAAAAGTCTAACGAGCTTTTCGCACTGACACACGCAGAGAATAAGGGGTTTTCACGCTTTAAGACCCAAATTTGAAGCTATGCAAGTCGCAGCGCCACCACGAGGGCATATCCTGTGTTCCAGGGCATATTATTTTGGCATTTTATTCATTTTTGTATCGGAGTTTTTATGGATCACTCAATTGCACTCCTCCCTCTAAATTCGGGCGCTTCTATTCCTCAATTTGGCTTTGGGACCTACAAACTGACCGGTCAAGACGCATATGACGGCGTTCGTGATGCACTCGAGTTGGGATACCGTCATATCGATACTGCACAGATGTATGGGAACGAGGCCGAGGTGGGCCGCGCCCTGGCCGACGCTTCTCTCGCACGCGAGGAGATCTTCGTCACGTCTAAGCTCAATAACCCCAATCACGAGCCTGGTGTTGCTCGCGAGAGCCTTCAGCGCTCACTGGAGGACTTGCAGCTGGACTATCTGGATCTGTTCTTGATCCACTGGCCGCTTCCAATGTTTTACGGAGGCGACATCATGCCCACCTGGCGAGCAATGGAAAGCTTTGTGGATGAGGGCCTGGTGCGCTCTATCGGGGTCTCTAATTTCGAGGCCCACCACCTTGCCCCGATCCTTGAGCAGGGACGCATCATGCCTGCTGTGAACCAAATCGAGTCTCATCCCTACTTCGCAAACCGCGAGCTTCACCGTTTTAACGCCGAGCATGGAATTATTACCGAGGCCTGGGCTCCTCTGGCTCGAGGCACTGTGCTAGGAGAACCAAGCATTGCTGAGATTGCGCGCGAGGTCAGCGCACGTGAATCTCAGGTGGTTTTGCGATGGGCACTTCAGCGGGGAGACGTTGTCTTCCCCAAGGCCTCGTCACACGAGCGCCGGGCAGAAAATCTTGATGTTTCGGGCTTCGAGTTGAGTGCGGAGCAGATGGCTCGAATCGATGCACTGGACCGCGGAGAAGCGGGGCGCACCGGTAAGCACCCCGATGTTATGGACCGAATGTAAGGCTTTCGCTTCAGGCGCAACTTATATCGTTTTTCGATGTGAGACAGGGCCGTATTTTGTGGGTAGCGCTGGGCTATCGTGAAGCTATGACACATGCATCTTCGACGGATCTTGATCGCGTCCTTGCCTCTCTTGATCCCACGCCCAGCGGTACTTACGTATTTTCCTTGGTTGACGAAATCCCCCAGAATGTCGACATTTTTGCTCTAATCCGCGACGAAGATTCCTACACTGTGGTTGTCGAGGAAGACGCCGCTCGTGAAGCAGGAATCAACCCCGATGAGCTGTACACGCGAATTGACCTGGGTTCTTCGACCGAGCTGGCTGCAATCGGAATTACAGCATCGATCGCTCAGATCCTTGCTGCGCGTTCAATTACTGCGAATTTCATTGCCAGCCGCCGCCACGATCACCTCTTTGTTCAGCCTGATCGCGCTCAAGAGGCAACGGCTCTTCTCGAAGATCTGGGAAGGCGCGCAAAGGGCTGGCTACCCGCCTGAAATTTTCCTGTTCGTCAGACGCGGAAGGGCGTTCGGAATAAAGTAGAAGCATGGCTGCACTACCCACGGGAAGCGATGAGGCAATCCTCCGTCTAGCCGACGGCACGGTGAAACAGCGAAATCTTCTGACCGGAACTGAAGTGTGGACGGTTCCCGGTCGAGCTCATCGTCCCCTGACTCGTCCCGGTTCCACGCCACCCCTGATTGATCATGATGCTGACGGGCATCATTGTGCATTCTGCTCGGCGCGCTATCTCGAGACTCCACCGGAGAAGGCCCGTGTGATCCGCACACACGCAGGGGAATGGGAAACTCTCCACGGCCTCGGCGCTGAGGAACTTGGGGATACGGTTGCGGAATTTCGGCGAATCCCCAATCTTTTTGAGATCGTTTCGTACAACTATTGGCACCTCAACCACGGTCATGTTCCTTCCGAGGCCGAGAGGCGCAGGATGGCGGAATACCTGGCCTCGCCACAGGGGTACGACCACGTAATGAATGTGGTTCGTGCGCGCTTTATGGCCTCGGGAGGAAGCGAAGAAGAGTTCGCTGCACTGTCAGATTCTGAGAAACTCAGCCAAGCGAATGGGTTCTTTTCTGGCGGGCATGATCTGATTGTTGGGCGGCGACACTTTGTCGATGGGGCGAAGGACACGTCTCAATTGGCTTCGGCTGGGACACTGACGCCCGAGGAGCACTTCCAGTACATGTCGATGACTGTGCGGGCGATGCGGGACCTGTACGACTTAGATCCGGCCGTGAAGTATGTTGTGGCCTTCCAGAACTGGCTTAAGCCCGCGGGCGCATCGTTTGATCACCTGCATAAGCAGCTTGTGGCGATTGATGAGTTCTCGACGCAGACGCATGACGAGATTGAGCGCGTGCGCACCTATCCGGGAATCTATGACGAGCTCTTGAAGATCGCCGCGACCCGTGGGCTGATTTTGGCGCAAAACGACCATGCTGTGGCGATGGCTGGGTTTGGGCATCGCTATCCCTCCTTGGCGATTTGGCCACTTCACGCGCCGGCTGAGCCTTGGGAGTACTCCCCCGAGCAATTACGAGGCATCAGCGACCTTGTGCACGCAATGCACGCGGCGACGGGCGCGGAGGTGCCGTGTAACGAGGAGTGGTACTACCGGCCCCCGAGTTCGTCGATCCCCATGCGCATGAGGATTTTGATCAAGTGGAGGATCTCCACAATCGCCGGTTTTGAGGGTGGGACAAGGATTTACCTCAATACGATCGACCCGTGGTCTGTGCATCAGAGGATGCTGGAGCGCCTGGTTGTCATGCGCGATGAATGTTCGATCGCGCCGATGAAGCTGGGTGAGGAGTGCAAGGTCACGCCGCTGCTGCTGCGGTAAGGGCTCGGGCGGCAAGTAGCAGTGAGACAACATTGATTTGGAGCCCCGCGCGTGCGGGGAAAACGCGGGCACTCAGCCTCCGCTTTCTGACGGGCTGGGTTCATCCCCACATGTGTGAGGAAAACACCTACCAAATTCCGGTTTGGATTTGCGGGCCGGGCTCATCCCCGCGTGTGCGGGGAAAACATCTGCCAAATGCCGGTTTGGATTTGCGGCCCAGGCTCATCCCTGCACGTGCGGGGAAAACGAGCCAGTCTTGCCCGCATACCAGCGCCCATACGGCTCATCCCCGCGTGTACGGGGAAAACCAATCCCACGGATAATCGTAATAGGGCTTCACGGGCTCATCCCCGCGTGTGCGGGGAAAACTTCTTCGGCCCCGGCATCTGGCCAATGCCCGTAGGCTCATCCCCGCATGTGCGGGGAAAACCGGTAACCGATCCGGGCGATCGCGTCGTCATCCGGCTCATCCCCGCGCATGCGGGGAAAACATACCGCCGAAGGCCTCGAGATCACCGCCCGCAGGCTCATCCCCGCGCATGCGGGGAAAACACTAGCGTTGACGGCGTGCAGGTGGCCGTGGACGGCTCATCCCCGCGCATGCGGGGAAAACTCAACACGCTTGTCTGTGTCAGGCCCCCACACGGGCTCATCCCCGCGCATGCGGGGAAAACTGGTAGTACCCGCTTCTTTGGTTATGTGTGGTGGGCTCATCCCCGCGCATGCGGGGAAAACTATCTCGAGAGGCGACCTCGCGCACGGGTAGGCGGCTCATCCCCGCGCATGCGGGGAAAACAGCTGTGCATCAACCAGGCTGCCCTGGGCTG
>JBHRQN010000066.1:0-8400 GCA_042645485.1 Pauljensenia sp. | reverse complement strand
AGGAGAACGTCATCATCGGTAAGCTGGTTCCCGCCGGTACCGGTTTGGCTCGCTACAACGATATTGAGGTTGAGCCCAGCCAGAAGGCGCGTGAGGAGCAGATGCAGGCGTTTGATGGCTTCGGCTACCAGAGCGCGTTTACCCAGCTGGGTGAAGATCCGTACCCCTACGCCAACAGCGGCTACATGGCTGTTCCCTTGGATGAGTACGGTCGCGGTCTTGAGTAAGAATCACATGTGGGGTTCGTAAAGACTCGATCATGAATCGGGCCTAGTAGCCTAGATGATGGAGGCGGTTTCGGGAAGTTCCCGAGACCGCCTCCTGACGTTAGCTAGGGGAGAGGAGCATCCTATCCCAGTATTAAGTGATGAATACCATAATATATTTACTATGCTGGGCGGTGTTCTCTCCGAGTTCAGCTAGATTAACAGGATTTTAACCTGTATAGTCTTTATCCGAAGTACCTAGCCTCGGCGTGGAATTCACCACCGTGATTCCTTGTGATAGTTAATCGTGAGGTCTTGGGTCAACGAATCAATGGCAGTATGGATACCGTCCTTTGGTGTTGCCTGTGCGCTGACACCTAAATGCCATTTTTAAGTGTGCCCAAAAACTTTTTCATCAGAAATAAGTTTAAACTCGCTGAGAGCAAGAACCCGTGTGTCTAGATGGGCTGCGGGCTTCTGTAACCGAGAGCATTTTGTGGCAACACAAAATGCCAGTAAGTTCCCAAGGACTTGAAGACAGATAAGTCCACATAGTAACGGAGAAAACGTGCCTACTATTCAGCAGCTGGTCCGTAAGGGCCGGACTCCCAAGGTCGTTAAGACCAAGGCGCCCGCACTGAAGGGCAACCCTATGAAGCGTGGCGTGTGCACCCGTGTGTACACCACCACCCCGAAGAAGCCGAACTCGGCACTGCGTAAAGTCGCTCGTGTCAAGCTTAACGGTGGTATCGAGGTTACCGCATACATTCCCGGTGAGGGTCACAACCTGCAGGAGCACTCGATTGTGCTCGTTCGCGGTGGCCGTGTGAAGGACCTCCCCGGTGTTCGTTACAAGATCGTTCGTGGCGCTCTGGATACCCAGGGTGTTAAGGGTCGCGGCCAGGCTCGCTCCCGCTACGGCGCTAAGAAGGAGAAGAAGTAATGCCTCGTAAGGGTCCCGCTCCCAAGCGTCCCCTCGTAAACGATCCTGTTTACGGTTCTGCGCTGGTTACCCAGCTCATTAACAAGGTTCTGTTGGACGGCAAGAAGTCCGTGGCAGAGCGCATCGTATACGGTGCTCTTGAGGGTGTTGAGAAGAAGACCGGTTCTGACCCGGTCGTCACCCTAAAGAAGGCTATGGACAACATCAAGCCCTCGCTTGAGGTTCGTTCCCGCCGTGTTGGTGGTGCAACCTACCAGGTGCCGGTCGAGGTCCGCCCCGGCCGTTCCACCGCTCTGGCTCTTCGCTGGTTGGTTGGCTTCTCGAAGCAGCGCCGCGAAAAGACTATGACTGAGCGTCTGATGAACGAGATCCTGGATGCATCCAACGGTCTCGGCGCCGCTGTCAAGCGCCGCGAAGACACTCACAAGATGGCCGAGTCCAACAAGGCCTTCGCACACTACCGTTGGTAATTCTCTGTTCATAGCTTGTCGAGGTTATGGAGCCTGGCAGGCTTTCGGAGTATCTCATTTAGGGAGAAAAACGTGGCACTTGATGTGTACACTGACCTGAACAAGGTCCGCAACATCGGTATTATGGCGCATATTGACGCCGGTAAGACCACTACTACTGAGCGCATCCTGTTCTACACCGGTATTAACCACAAAATCGGTGAGACTCACGATGGTGCGTCAACTATGGACTGGATGGCTCAGGAGCAGGAGCGAGGTATTACTATTACCTCCGCAGCTACTACCTGCTTCTGGAAAGGCAACCAGATCAATATTATCGACACCCCCGGTCACGTTGACTTCACCGTTGAGGTGGAGCGTTCGCTGCGCGTGCTTGACGGCGCTGTAGCGGTATTTGACGGTAAGGAAGGTGTTGAGCCTCAGTCTGAGACCGTGTGGCGTCAGGCTGATAAGTACGACGTTCCCCGCATCTGCTTCGTTAACAAGATGGACAAGATGGGTGCGGACTTCTACTTCTCGGTTCAGACCATTCGCGATCGTCTTCACGCAACCCCGATCGTCATGCACCTGCCCATCGGCGCAGAGAATGACTTCGAGGGAACCGTTGACCTGCTCACCATGGAGTCCGTGCGTTACCCCGCCAAGGACGAGAACGGTCAGCCCACCCTGGGCGCCCTCGTCGTCCGTGGCGAGATCCCCGCAGAGCTCCAGGAGAAGGCAGAAGAGTACCGCGAGGCCCTCATGGAAGCTGCAGCGGAAGGCTCTGACGAGCTGACCGAGGCCTACCTTGAGAACGGCGAACTGACCGTTGAGCAGATCAAGCAGGGCGTTCGTGCGCTGACCATCTCCGGTCGTGCGTTCCCCGTCTTCTGCGGTACCGCACTTCGCAACATGGGTATTCAGCCCGTGCTCGATGCGGTTATCGACTACCTGCCCTCGCCGCTGGATATCCCCGCGGTTCGCGGCTTCAAGCCCGGACACGACGAAGAAGAGCGCAACGAGGTCCGCGAGGCCTCGGAGAAGGAACCCTTCGCAGCGCTGGCCTTCAAGATCGCAGCTCACCCCTTCTACGGCAAGCTGACCTTCATCCGTGTCTACTCCGGCAAGCTGGAAGCTGGCTCGCAGGTCCTCAACTCGACCAAGGGCAAGAAGGAGCGCATCGGCAAGATCTTCCAGATGCACTCCAACAAGGAAAACCCGGTCGAAGAGGCACATGCAGGCCACATCTACGCCGTGATCGGCCTCAAGGACACCACCACTGGCGATACGCTCTGCGCGATCGACAAGCCGGTCGTCCTTGAATCCATGACCTTCCCCAAGCCCGTGATCCACGTGGCCGTTGAGCCCAAGTCGAAGGCTGACCAGGAGAAGATGGGCGTCGCCATCCAGAAGCTGGCTGAAGAAGACCCGACCTTCACGGTCGAGCTCGATCCTGAAACCGGCCAGACCGTTATTGGCGGTATGGGCGAGCTTCACCTCGACATCATCGTTGACCGTATGCGTCGCGAATTCAAGGTCGAGGCAAACGTTGGTAAGCCCATGGTTGCTTACCGCGAAACCATTCGTAAGAACGTCGAAAAGTTCGAGTACACGCACAAGAAGCAGACCGGTGGTTCCGGTCAGTTCGCGCGTGTCATCATCGCGCTTGAGCCCATCGAGGCCGGCTCCGAAGAAGAGTACATCTTCGAGGACAAGGTCACCGGTGGACGCGTTCCTCGCGAATACATCCCCTCGGTCGACGCTGGTATTCAGGACGCCATGCAGAATGGTGTTCTTGCCGGTTACCCGATGGTTGATGTCAAGGCAACCCTGCTTGATGGTGCATACCACGAAGTTGACTCTTCGGAAATGGCCTTCAAGATCGCAGGTTCGATGGCATTCCGCGAGGCCGCAAAGAAGGCTTCTCCGGTTCTGCTCGAGCCGATCATGGCCGTCGAGGTCCGTACGCCCGAAGAGTACATGGGCGACGTCATCGGCGACCTCAACTCTCGTCGTGGTGCAGTCCAGTCCATGGATGAGCAGCACGGTGTGCGCGTGGTCCGCGCACAGGTTCCGCTGTCCGAAATGTTTGGTTACATCGGCGATCTGCGTTCCAAGACGCAGGGCCGTGCGGTGTACTCCATGCAGTTCGATAGCTACGCCGAGGTCCCGCGTAACGTCGCGGATGAGATCATCGGAAAGTCTCGGGGCGAGTGAGTCCCACAGGGTCGGATGCGGCTCAGGAACAGCCAAAATTGTTCCTGAGCTGTGACCGACCTGACAAGAATCAATAAACCTGTAGGTCTCATGCCCCATTGGGTGTTATGCTGACACCTAGCCATAGGCTGAGAATTTCTACCCGAGTCCAGGAGGACACAAGTGGCGAAGGCCAAGTTCGAGCGCACCAAGCCGCACGTCAACATCGGTACCATCGGTCACGTTGACCACGGCAAGACCACGCTGACTGCAGCAATCACCAAGGTTCTGCACGACAAGTACCCGGATCTGAACGAGTTCACCCCCTTCGATCAGGTCGACAACGCTCCTGAAGAGCGCGATCGCGGTATTACCATTAACGTCTCTCACGTTGAGTACCAGACCGAGAAGCGTCACTACGCACACGTTGACGCCCCCGGCCACGCTGACTACGTGAAGAACATGATCACCGGTGCGGCACAGATGGATGGCGCCATCCTCGTTGTCGCCGCCACCGACGGCCCCATGGCCCAGACCCGCGAGCACGTTCTGCTCGCCCGTCAGGTCGGCGTGCCCACCATCCTCGTCGCCCTGAACAAGGCCGACATGGTTGATGACGAAGAAATGCTGGAGCTCGTTGAGGAAGAGGTCCGTGACCTCCTGTCCTCGCAGGGCTTCGACGGCGAGAACGCTCCCGTCATCCAGGTTTCGGCTCTGAAGGCCCTCGAGGGTGACCCCGAGTGGACCGCCAAGGTCGAAGAGCTCATGGACGCTGTGGACGACTACGTCCCCACCCCCGAGCGCGACATGGACAAGCCCTTCCTCATGCCGATCGAAGACGTCTTCACGATCACCGGTCGTGGCACCGTCGTTACCGGTCGTGTCGAGCGTGGCAAGCTGCCGATCAACTCCGAAGTTGAGATCCTCGGTATCCGCGAGCCTCAGAAGACCACCGTCACCGGCATCGAAATGTTCCACAAGTCGATGGACGAAGCATGGGCAGGCGAGAACTGTGGTCTGCTTCTCCGTGGCACCAAGCGCGACGAGGTCGAGCGTGGCCAGGTTGTGGCCGTCCCCGGCTCCATCACGCCTCACACCGAGTTCGAGGGCCAGGTCTACATCCTGAAGAAGGAAGAAGGCGGACGTCACAACCCGTTCTTCTCCAACTACCGTCCTCAGTTCTACTTCCGTACCACCGACGTGACCGGCGTCATCACCCTCCCCGAGGGCACCGACATGGTCATGCCTGGCGACACCACTGAGATCACCGTTCAGCTGATCCAGCCCATCGCCATGGAGCCCGGCCTCGGCTTCGCAATCCGTGAAGGTGGCCGCACCGTTGGTTCCGGTCGTGTGACCAAGATCCTGAAGTGACTTTGTTGATCGCATAGCGATCGCTGAATCTTCAGTAGAGCAGGTCCGCTCATTCGAGCGGGCCTGCTCTTTTCTTGTCTGCCCGCGGGTTATTTCTTGTCTGCCTGCGGGGGAGTGGTGCACGCGAAGGTGATCGATCTGACTTTGCGACACGCCCGAGTGCGGTGTAGTGTAGATATCCGGTGCGCAACGTACCTCCATTGGAGCAATGCATGCGCACGTCTTCTATGTCAGTGGATTCACATGGGTTTCCTTGGCCTCGAGCTTGAGGAAGCCTGCGTATTTCTGCCAAAATAGAAGGGTTGCCCCGCTAGAGGTGGGGCGGTTAGGCAGTGCAATCACTGCTTAATCGGGCAAAATGCCCAAGATCTTTGGACAAGACGCCGGTCCGCACTGGGCGCTCTCGCTAAGAGCGACACGCCCGGATACGGGTACCGGCGCCGAATCTGTACGAGAAGAGGTAAGACGGCATGGCGGGACAAAAGATCCGCATCCGGCTCAAGTCGTATGACCACGAGGTCATCGACAGCTCCGCGCGCAAGATCGTGGACACCGTGCAGCGAGCAGGTGCCACTGTCGTGGGCCCGGTGCCGCTGCCGACCGAAAAGAACGTGTTTGTCGTGATTCGGTCGCCCCATAAGTACAAGGACAGCCGCGAACAGTTTGAAATGCGTACGCACAAGCGGCTCATCGACATCATCGACCCGACTCCGAAGGCCGTCGACTCGCTCATGCGTCTCGATCTGCCCGCGGACGTCAACATCGAGATCAAGCTCTGAGGACATCTGCAATGACAAAGAATAAGCAGCACGCTGCTGCGCCTGTTAAGGCGCTGCTCGGCCGCAAGCTCGGTATGACCCAGGTGTGGGACGCCGACGGCCGCCTCGTGCCCCTGACTGTCGTGCAGGTTGGCACCAACGTTGTTACTCAGCTCCGTACTGAGGAAACCGACGGATACACCGCTATTCAGCTAGGCTTCGGCAATATCGATGCACGCAAGGTGACCAAGCCCCTGGCTGCTCACTTCGCGAAGGCCGGGGTTGCACCCCGCCGCCATCTCGCCGAGGTTCGCACCTCCGAGGCCGATAGCTTCGAGCTCGGCCAGGAACTGGATGCCTCGATCTTTGAAGCTGGACAGAGCGTCGATGTTTCGGGTAACACCAAGGGCAAGGGATTTGCCGGTGTTATGAAGCGTCACGGTTTCGCTGGCGTGTCCGCATCTCACGGTTCTCACCGTAACCACCGTAAGCCCGGTTCGATCGGTGCTTGCGCAACCCCCGGTCGCATCTTCAAGGGTCAGCGTATGGCTGGCCGTATGGGTGGTGTCCGTCGTACCGTCCAGAACCTGCGCGTTCAGGCCGTTGACGTGGAAAAGGGTCTGCTCCTGATTTCGGGTGCGATTCCCGGACCTAAGAACGGCATCGTGCTGGTTCGCTCCGCTGTGAAGGGTGCGTGATCATGTCTGAAATCCGTACCATCGATGTTCTTGACCTGAAGGGTAAGAAGGCCGGCACCGTCGACCTCCCCGCAGAGGTCTTTGACGTTGAGACCAACATCCCGCTGATGCACCAGGTCGTCGTCGCTCAGCTTGCTGCAGGCCGTCAGGGCACGCACGCAACCAAGACGCGCGGCATGGTTTCCGGTGGCGGTAAGAAGCCGTTCCGTCAGAAGGGCACCGGTAACGCTCGTCAGGGCTCCATCCGTGCGCCTCACTTCACCGGCGGTGGCATTGTCCACGGTCCTCAGCCTCGCGATTACTCGCAGCGCACCCCCAAGAAGATGAAGGTCGGCGCTCTGCGTTCGGCTCTTTCTGACCGCGCACGCAATGGTCGCATTCACGTCGTGACCGCTCTGTTCGAAGGCGAAAAGCCCTCGACCAAGCAGGCACTGGCCGCGGTTCGCGCACTCGTTGCTGACCGTCCGGCACTTGTCGTGCTCGAGCGCGGCGATGAGCTTTCGGCTCTGTCGCTCCGCAACGCTCGCGAGGTTCACGTGCTGTGGGCAGATCAGCTCAACACCTATGACGTCCTCGACAACGAAGATGTCATCTTCACCCAGGGCGCCCTTGAGGCATTCCTTGGCACCAAGGAGGAAACGAAGTGAGCTCGATCGAAGCCGCTAAGAACCCCCGCGATATCATTCTGCGTCCGGTTGTCACCGAGAAGTCCTCGATCCTGATGGATCAGGGCAAGTACACCTTCGAAGTTGATCCTCGCTCGAACAAGACCGAGATCAAGATGGCCGTCGAAGCGATCTTCGGCGTGAAGGTTGCCTCCGTGGCTACGCAGAACCGCAAGGGCAAGGTTTACCGCACTCGCAACGGAATCGGTACGCGCAAGGATGTCAAGCGCGCCATCGTGACCCTGCGTGAAGGCACCATCGACATCTTCGGCGAGCAGGCCTGAGCGTCGGAGAACTAGAGGAAAATCATGGGAATTCGCAAGTACAAGCCCACGACCCCGGGTCGTCGTGGTTCGAGCGTCTCCGACTTCGTCGAGATCACTCGTTCCGAGCCCGAAAAGTCGCTGGTGCGTCCGCTGCACAAGACTGGCGGCCGTAACAACAACGGCCGTGTGACTGCTCGCCACCGTGGCGGCGGCCACAAGCGCGCCTACCGCGTGAGCGACTTCCGTCGTCACGACAAGGACGGCGTGCCCGCACGGGTCGCTCACATCGAGTACGACCCCAACCGCACCGCTCGTATCGCCCTTCTGCACTACGCAGACGGCGAGAAGCGTTACATCCTGGCACCTGCCAAGCTCAATCAGGGCGATCTTGTCGAGTCCGGCCCCGCGGCCGATATCAAGCCCGGCAACAACCTGCCCCTGCGCAACATCCCCTTGGGTACCGTTGTCCACGCTGTGGAGCTCTACCCCGGTGGCGGCGCAAAGATTGCACGCTCTGCTGGAACCTCGGTTCAGCTCGTCGCAAAGGAAGGCCGCTTCGCTCAGCTGCGTATGCCCTCCGGTGAAATTCGCAACGTCGAAATCACCTGCCGCGCCACCATTGGTGAGGTCGGCAACGCCGAGCAGTCCAACATCAACTGGGGCAAGGCCGGCCGTATGCGCTGGAAGGGCAAGCGCCCGCACGTCCGTGGTGTTGTTATGAACCCGGTTGACCACCCGCACGGTGGTGGTGAAGGCCGTACCTCTGGTGGTCGTCACCCCGTGGCGCCGTGAGGCAAGCCCGAGGGACGCACCCGTCGTCCGAACAAGGCCAGCGACCGCATGAT
>JBHRQN010000065.1:0-8459 GCA_042645485.1 Pauljensenia sp. | reverse complement strand
CGGCGAACCATGTAGTTCCACCACTGACGTTTGATGTTCTCTTTGAGTTCCACGCCCAGCGGGCCGTAGTCCCAGGCGGAGCGAGTACCGCCATAAATCTCACCGCAGGGGAAAACAAAGCCGCGGCGCTTGGCAAGAGAGATGACGGAATCAAGACGAGAGGTGGATGGCTGTGCCACGAAAACTCCTTTATTAGGGCTCACCGCACCTGGCTGGCGCAGTGGTCTGTGCATATTTTAGCCGCTGTACGCATAGGGAGCTTGGGGAGTGCCAGGCGCGCCAACGATTGGTGAAATTTCAGTGAATTGATTTGCTCTTGTTCCCTGTCATAGCATCGATGCGTGCACACGGTGATCACGACCTTGGCCTACGCCTTCCCACGCGAGATAGTGATCGTGTGGGTTCTTGCTTTTGCTCTGCGTCTTCTTTTCATACTTTTTGTCGCATTCAGTAAGTCGCGTTTAGCGCAGCGAGCCTGGCCCTTGACGAACGTCCACACATTAGATCCGGCAAATTTCCTGCGATTATGTGCATGGACATTAACTGCGTTACTTGGCGGAATGGCAATTTTTGCCCGGCAACACGGCTTTAGCACGGATATCGTTCTTGCCCTTGGCTGGCTCACAATCGCTTCAGTCCTTCTTATTCCCCTGTGCCATCTCCCTCTGAATTTTCCGACGTGGCTGGATCCGCGGTGGTACGACAGCGCCCGTAAAGGGCTTGTTGACGAATTAGGGAATCTTCTTCCCCGGGGCGGCACGGTTCGTACAACTACAGAACTCACGCTGGGCGGTAGCCAGAAAAGAGAGTTCTCGACTCGTATTGGCCTTCCTCTAGGCTGGCAGCGCGTTGAGGAAATGCCTTCTTATCTCACGCCTACTCCTTTGGCCCCCGTTGTTCTGGTCGCCCAAGGACCTATGGATTACAAGAATCTGCGGCCATCAACACTGTCAATCTGCGCGACTCCGGCAAGCAGAGAGCAACGTCTACCGCTGGGCACTTTGAGCGAGGCAATTGCACGGCAGATTCCGGGGTGGTTTACGCTCGACGAGATCACGCAGCGCAAGCCGAAAGCATCCCTCATGTGTACGGGAACATACACTGATGAAGGCGTTTCCTTGACAGCTATTCAATGGTCATGGGTTGAAAAACTTGACTCGTCGACATTCGTCAGGATCACCGCCACAGCAACAACAACAACGCGCATGTTTCCCGAGCATTTCAAGGATATGGGAACGATGGTGACGAAGATGAGCGTGGCACCATGAGCACTTATTTCTCCGCTCCCCTCAGCCTACCGACAGCCTCGGTTCCCGCCTTCATCGCTCTCGCGGGTCCTGCAGATTCCACGCGGGAAGGTTTGTCGGGGGAAGCCCAGATGGGCCTCGACACTATTTACGAGGCCGATGGCCAGTTGCGTACCCAGGCGAGGAAAGCGCTTGCTGCGATCGGCGAAGCCAAGACTCCTCTTAGTCACCTCTCCCTATCGCCACGGTTTCACCCCAATCCTCTTCACGGTTTTTGCTATTTCTTCGCCGCTGAACAGAGCGCGATTGTTCAAACTGTAGGAGATTGCGAAACAGCGGAAGTTTTCTGTCATAAGAGCCAGGATCTTCCACGTTTCATCGCTGAGAGGTCGCCCTTCCCATCGCGAAAAAATCGATTTGATGGGCCGAAACGAATCTCTTCTGCTTTCCTCAAAGCAGTCCACCGCGGTGACGTGGAGGATGCTCAAAGGATCCTCTACGAAGATGTGAGCTCAGAAAAGAAGCGGTCTTCCTTTTTGCGACAGGTCAGAGAGGGCCAGTGGGAGTATCACACATGGACGCAGTGGGAGTGCACTACAGATGGGTACCGGGCCCGGCAGACAATCAGTACGCTCTCTGTTCCTTCAGCGTTATACCTGGTTGAGTCTTCCTCAATTCCAACATATTTCCCACCGCTGATGCCCAGTTTCACTGTTGCGGAGGACAAAACAACAATTCCTCTCTCGCGATGCACCCGCACCGAGTTGTGGAGTCAGTTGGCACGCTTCTTCGCCGCGTAGTCAATATCGTTTCAGCTAAAAAGTTCTTCTCATCAATAGTGTGTTGAGTTAGAAGATTTATCCAACTCATGATTTGCGAGCCTGAGACTGCAGTTCCTTTCCTCTGGAATTTCCTTCTCTTCTCGATTCCTCACTGTATCTATGCGAACTATCAATGGCAGGAACAGCACGAGTTCATCAACAAGAAGGGAGGACACACTTTTAAAGCATTCCCTGAAAACAGCGAGCTCATCCAATTTAAGATTCACAGGGAGCTCTAAGCTGAAGTCCTTGCCCAATGGACATACCGCGCGTACCCTCAGTTGTATACGCAGCGACGCGCCATCGAACAGCAGATCGCATCATGCGTCTCTGACGCCAGTAATGATCTAAAACGCCTTGAGGGTTGCGCTTTAGATACATATCAAAGAAAGCGTTTCTGGATTGAGCGCATACGGAGGTGCCATAGGCGGCGCCAAAATAGGGGCCGTAATAGGAACATTCGGCGGAGTTCCCGGAATCATTATCGGGGGATTTATCGATGGAATAGTCGGAGGCTATTTTGCAGAGAGAACAGAAACTTTCGTAACAAATATAGGAACTGATGGAGCCGACTATGCAATCGAACATTCCTTTGGATAAATCATGTTCGTAGCCCTTATTCCGCTCACCGTGGTGAGTATCGGTTTGTTCATATGGTGGGTCGAAACCTATACCGACTCACCGCTTGCAGTTTTCTGGCGCACCATTTCATCAGCAAGCCATTTAACTCGTGGTTTCTCGGTACGAATTCCTCTGTTCTGCTTTGGTGGCCTCATAGTATGTCTGTCTGTTTTAGCAGAGCTCTGTGGAGTACCGCAGTGGGCCTACAAGTCTGTAAGGCTACTTGGATACTTCCTTTTCGCCATTGCGGCAGTTTACTTCCTTCCCCTCCCAGTTCCTCACTGCGTTGATGCGAACTGGCAATGGCACAAACGCCGCGGGCTCATCGACGAGAACGGAAAAATCATCCCCGCTAGCTCCGCTGCTGCTGAAATCTCGATGCTCCTGAACGAAAACACCACCGTGACACTCAGCGCAACATGCACAGCACCTAGTAGGTGGCACTCGCTTCCCACCTCTGCAATTCAGAAAACCACACGAGAAACACTGCTTCTCGCGCTCACAGGCCCAGATGATCCCAACGCATGTTTCGCCTCTACGATCATCCTTACAGCTTCACCTACCAACACTCTTCCTCAAATAGGTGATCTCACACGAGCTTTAAGGAACATAATCCCCGGGTGGATCACCCTCGAAGAGATTCCTAGTCCCCTCCCACCAGGAGGCATCATGTGCACTGGAATATACATTGATGAGGGGACATCTTTTACGAGTATCCAGTTCCAATGGACAACACCCGCTGCACCGGTGCCTCTCCGCTTCACGGCAACGCTAACCACAACAACACACCTGTTCCCAACGTGTGTCTCTGACATCTTCACTGTGATCAATACTCTGAAAATTACGCAATGAACACTCAAAATCGATCAGCCATCGAGGTATCAACACCTCTCGCGCTGAAGAAGATAACCTTTCTATGATCAGAACCAGCCAGAGTAGAGTGACGCCAGAGAAATGAGTGTGGGGAGCAGCTGTAGCTGCTCCCCACACTCATTTGGCCGATGTGCCTTAGCCGATGCGACGGATGTGGCCGGATGCGGTCAACGACCAGCCTGCAGCCACGACCATCAGAGAGATAAGACCCAGCAGGTAAACGGCCGTGGGCATCGGGGGCAGGTAGCCAGACTTGTGGACGAGGGTGAGGACCAGCCACATGACCGGCACACCAATGCCACAGATACCCAGCGGAATCGCACCCATGAGCACAAAGACTCGCTTCCAGGTCACCCCGACACAGCGGGAAAGTCCACCAATGAAGCGCCCGGCTCCATCGCACGCCACCCATGCGAGAAGAACGAAGATCCACGAGTCGACGCCGAGCGGGAAGGACTGCCGTCCCATGATGAAGAGCAGGGGATGGATGGCGATAAGAAGCCACCAGATAAGAGACCCTAGGACAATGATGACAATGGAGTGCACGTAACTCGCCATAGTGAGTGAGGTGCGTGATCCACCACTGAGAGCAGAAGCGCGCAAGTCGACGGTGGCGCTGATGATCCCACAGATAAAGAGGAAAACACCCGTAACAAAAGCGGAGTTTGTGGCGGTCTGTTCAATGTTCTTGGTGACATCGGAGACTGATAGGTAGACGATGCCGTTGATCACGAAGTTGACCAGGAACTGGCAGCCCACCACCAGCAGGTAGAGCACCACAGTGAATCTCGAGCCGACGAGGCCAATTCGCAGAGGTGAGGGGGAGGATTTGATGAGGTCTGGGGTTGCGGTGTTCATTGGTCGTTCTCCTGGATGAGGTAGGCGAAGGCGTCCTGGAAGGAACAGGGTGAGGAGGTCAGGGAGTGGGATGCAATCTCATGGTCAGCGACACCACGGCCACGCAGGTCCACGATGACTTCTCGCGCGGACCCAAGCAGGCGAGAAGTGATGACGGCGATATCGGAATGATCGGCCAGAAAGCGTTCCACGTCGGCGGCATTACCGGTAATCGCACAGATACGCGAAGTAAACTCGTCAACACTCTCATGGGCAAGCAGACGCCCATTTTTGAGGGCGACGACGTCTTCGGCAACATTTTCGAGCTCGGAGACCATGTGTGAGGACACGAGGAAGGCACGCCGCGGGCGACGTCCCTCCATGATGTCGCCGGCTAGGGTGAGCAGCTCCTCGTAGAACGCGTATCGGGTGGGAACGTCCATGGGAGCCTGAATCTCATCAAGGATGGTAATGGGCGCACCCGATGCCAGTGCCACAGCGCCGGCCAGGATGGCAGCCTGCCCCGAGGACATCTTGCGCAGCGTCTTGCGCCCCTTTAGCTGGAAGGAGAAACGCTGAACGTAGCGATCGAATAGTTTCTGATCCCAGGTCGGGCGCAGCGCGGCATAGGCAACCATGGCCGAAGCCGAGGAATTATCAAAGTCTCTGTCGGAAGAGACCACGACCGAGTACCCGAGCAGGTCGTTAGAGCTCACCTTCGTCCCATTTATGGACACGCTTCCTGACGACGGCGGAAGCAGGCCACCGAGGATCTGCATAAGTGTGGTCTTGCCCGAACCGTTAGGGCCGACCAGGGCGGTGACGGTGGCCTCTCCGAGAGTGAGGGAGAGATCGCGCAGGGCTGGCACAGCCTCCCCCGGATATGTGTGGCTGATGGAGTCGAGAGTAATCATGAGCGTTCCTTGGCAGTCGTGTCAGCGCTGTAGGCGCGGACGTGGTCAATGATGGCGTCGATGTCGAGGCCCAGGGCCAGGCCCGCTTCGACGGCGGGGTTCAGGGTCTCCTCCACGTAGGTCGCAAGCCCGTCGGCCACGAGCGCGTGCTGTGCACCTTCGGCGACAAACATGCCAATACCACGTCGCTTTTCGACGAGCCCTTCATCGACGAGGATTGCGAAGGCCTTGCCGACGGTCGCCGGGTTGATGCGGTAGGTCGCGGAGTATTCCGTGGTGGAGGTGAGCTGATCCCCGGCTCGCAGGGTGCCGCGCAGGATCTGCGCGCGAATGTCGTCGGCGATCTGCACGTAGATCGGGATCCCCGAGACGAACGTGGGTGCCATGCGCGAGCCCTCCCTTCAGCTTCAGTGGTTCATTACATGACTAATGAACCATAGAACCAACCAACCTGTCAAGTCCCCGATCAAAATCTCTTACGAAGCAGCGCCCGCTCCCCCACTTTCGCGGATAAAAAGAACCCCGGCCTCGTCCCCACAATGAGGAACGAGGCCGGGGCCAGGTCAGCGAAAAGCGGGCGCTCAGCCCTTCACCGCACCGGAGGTCAGACCGGAAACGATGTACTTCTGCAGGTACTGGAAGAGCAAGATCACCGGAATTGCAGCGATGATCGAACCAGCCGCGAAAACACCCCACGGGGCATTCAGTTCACTCGACCCCCAGTTGTACATACCAACCGCCAGCGTGTACTGATCGGGAGTTTGCATAACAACCGAGGCAATGACGAAGTCGCCGAAGCTGGAAATGAAGCTCAGCAAACCAACAACAGCCAAAACCGGCAGAACCAGCGGCATGATGATGGTCCAGAAAGTCTGGGCATGCGATGCGCCATCAATCTCTGCGGCCTCGTCAAGTTCACGAGGAACGGAGTTGAAGAAACCGAAGAGCAGGAAGGTGTTCGAACCCAATGCGCCACCGAGGTAGACGCAGATCAGGCCGAGCTTCGAGTTCAAGCCCAGAACCGGGAAGATATCCTTAATTCCCAGCAAAAGCAGGAACAGCGCCACGAAAGCTAGCATCTGCGGGAACATCTGGACCAAAAGCAGGAAGGTCAGGGTTCCACGACGGCCTCGGAAACGGAAACGGCTGAAGGCGTAGGCTGCGGCTGCGCCCATGAGAACCGTTCCAATTGCCGTAACGGTTGAAACCACCAGTGAATTAATAATCCACTTCCAGTACATGCTGTACTGGTCACTCCCCAACGCCTTGAAGTGGTCAAGGGTTAGTCCATCAGAAAAGCTAATATCAGAGGTCAGCGTCGCGTTCGGAATGAAGGATACCGAAAGCACATAGAGCAGCGGGATAAGGCAGTAAATAATCACCGCAATACCCACGATATGCCTCCAGCCAACTTCCTTCCACCAACGTGAGCCGCGGAGCGTTGTCAACTGTGCCTTTTCTTTACTTTGTGCAGCCATCACAGTTCCTCCAATGCCTTCGTCTGACGGAACCCAAGCCAGGCAATCACACCAACAACAGCGAAGATGAAGATCGACATCGCCGAGGCCAAACCATAGTTGTGCTGGTTACCAGCGAAGGCAATCTTATAGACCATCGAGATCAAGATGTCGGTCTGCCCCAAACCATGGGGCGCACCATCGAAGTCCGGGCCACCCTTCGTCAGCATGTAAATCAAGGAGAAGTTGTTGAAGTTAAATGCGAAAGAGGCAATGAGCAGCGGGGTCGTGGACTGCAAAACCAGCGGCAACTTAATTGACCACACGGTACGCAATCCAGATGCACCGTCCATCTTCGCGGCTTCTTCAA
This sequence comes from Pauljensenia sp., assembly GCA_042645485.1. Lineage (GTDB taxonomy): Bacteria > Actinomycetota > Actinomycetes > Actinomycetales > Actinomycetaceae > Pauljensenia. Next base: position 1,319 of record JBHRQN010000065.1, on the reverse strand, counting down.
CGTCTCCCGGAAGAGACTGAAGCGCGCCCAAGCAGACGAGGAACATATAGGGGAATCCCAGCCAGAGATTCACACCGAGGATCGCAACCTTTGCCATGAGTCCATTGGTCAGCCAATGGATCTCCGCCCCACCCAGCAAGACCTTGTTAATGAAGCCAAATTCTTGGTTGAGCATGCCCTTCCACACCAGGGTCGCCAGGAAGGCTGGGAAGGCGTAGGGAAGAATCATCAAGGACTGATAGATCTTTCGACCTCGGATGCGCTGATCCGAGAAGATCAGCGCAAGGACCAATCCGAAGGCGAAAGTCGTCAGCACCGAGCCAATTGCAAAGACGAAGGACCAGACCAAGGAATTGAGGAAGGGCTTGACAATTCCGGAACCCGAAAACATCTGCGAGTAGTTGGAAGCGCCAACAAAGACTCGCCAGCCGGTGGGCAGCTGGTTTCCCTGACTGTCTTCAAAGACACCCTTTTGATTATTCGCTTTGTAAACGACGCCAGTCTCAGCGTTCGTCAAAGTATCGGCGGCTTCGTCATAGGTGAAGGTGGACTTGGCGAGGTAGCCAGAAGTTCCATCCGTCGTCAGGTAGAAGCCATCATTCGGGTTTGAGCTCACGGGGACCGTCAGTTGAGAAACTTCCTTCTGACGGGTGGCAAGATCGCCCAGGTCAAGGACCTTGTATCCCGAAACCTCGGTAATACCCATTGCAGTGACCGTACCCTGGACACTCTGGAGGGGCTTGGTTGCCGTTCCAAGCTTCAGTTCACCGCTTGTTGGATCCGCAATGACGAGGCCAAGCTCGCTTCCGTCTTCAACAACCGCGGTCTGGACAGTTGGAGCTCCTTCGACACGCTGGCGGTTCGATGAAAGAGCAACTTCAATCGCGTCTGCCTTTGTCGAGTTGTGGCCATCTCCGTAATTAGTCAGAGAAACATACCCGGTGTAGCCCATGACGAAGAGCTGATAGATCAAAAGGAAGATCATGCCGGGAAGAAGATATTTGGCAGGAAGCGCCCTCTTCGAGAAATACACCCAGTTAACGATGATGAGCAGGACCGCCATCACGCCGATGATGATCCGAGAATTGACGGCCCATGCCGCCATGATTCCATAGATGCCCAGCGCGTCAATGAGCATCATAATGATGAGTTTTGCAATAAAACCGGGTCGCATGACGTCACGCGCATGCGAGGTACGGTCCTTTGGAACGGTATTCGAGGAAGAAGCTGCAGGCATTGTGGTCCTTCGTTACCTTGAACAGCGATTAAGGGACCATGAGCACAAGATGCTCAGGTATGGGTTTTGCGGGCGCCCCCGT
>JBHRQN010000064.1:0-9094 GCA_042645485.1 Pauljensenia sp. | reverse complement strand
ATCCAGGAGTTCATGATTGCTCCTCTGGTTGCCCCGACCTTCCGTGAAGCCCTCCGCTGGGGCTCCGAGGTCTACCACACCCTCAAGGCAGTCATCAAGGAACGCGGTCTGTCCACCGGCCTGGGCGACGAGGGTGGCTTCGCGCCGAACCTCTCCTCCAACGCCGCTGCGCTGGACCTGATCATCGAGGCCATCGAGAAGGCCGGCTTCAAGCCCGGCACCGATGTTGCACTCGCGCTGGACGTTGCTTCCTCTGAGTTCTTCAAGGATGGCCTGTACCAGTTCGAAGGCGAAGGCCGTTCGACCGACTACATGGTTTCCTACTACGAGAAGCTCATCCGTGACTACCCGCTGGTCTCCATCGAAGACCCGTTGTCGGAAGACGAATGGGACGCATGGACCGCTCTTACCGCAGAAATTGGCAACCGCGTCCAGCTCGTTGGCGACGACCTCTTCGTCACCAACCCCGAGCGTCTGCGCAAGGGCATCGAGCTGCACGTAGCAAACGCCCTGCTGGTCAAGGTGAACCAGATCGGTTCGCTGACCGAGACCTTGGATGCCGTGGAAGAGGCACACCGCAATGGTTACCGCACCATGACCTCTCACCGTTCCGGCGAGACCGAGGACACCACCATTGCTGACCTCGCGGTTGCTACCAACTCCGGCCAGATCAAGACCGGTGCTCCCGCTCGTTCCGAGCGCGTGGCGAAGTACAACCAGCTCCTGCGCATCGAAGAGGATCTCGACGATGCAGCAATGTACGCGGGTCGTTCCTCCTTCCCCCGCGCTTCCTTCTGAGAAGAACGCACTGATACGCTCCTAGAAGCGTGAAGAAGGGTGGGTGACGAGAAATCGTCACCCACCCAACTTTTTGCGATCCGCCCCTCATTTGTTAGTACGCGAGTTTTAGAGTCGACCCGAGCACCCGATGTAAGGCACCATAGGGACATGGCTCAGAAACCGAAAAAGGGACGACCGGTCGTTCCCAACGCCCGCAGGCGGCGTAGTGTCTCTGAGCCCGATGTGCAACGGCGGCCTCGGCAAGGAAGTCGAAATCCCCTGCGTTCTTCTGCGGCAGGCTCACAAGCCTCAACTTCAGCGAGTTCTTCTCGCCCGCAAGGCGGAAGGAAGGAAGAAAGAACGGCCCGGACGCGTTCTTCTGCTGCAGCAACAGCGCAGCGCCCGGCCTCTCTGTCCTTTGGTGGAATCGAGATCTCTCTGAGGATCTTCGGCCTTCTTCTTTTGGGTGCGCTCCTTGCCCTTCTTCTGGTTCCCTCATTTATGCAGCTGTGGAGCCAAGAACGCGAACTGTCTGCCATCAAAAACAAGGTTCAACAGACGCAGGCCGATAACGAAGCCAAACGTCAGCAACTTCAACTGTGGTCGAATCCGCAATACATTGCTTCTCAGGCGCGAGAGCGTTTGGGCTACGTGAAACCCGGAGAAACTCAGTATTCGGTTCTTGATCCGGGTAAGGACTATCAAGATCAGGCCCAGGTCGCTGCTGCACGCGAAGCTGGACCGGCTCGCCCGTGGATCCAGGTTCTTTCACTCACCGTCGAAGAGGCAGATCACCCAACGGGGAATATCCAAACCGCGCAGACTGCGGGAGGCAATTCTTCGACCTCTCCCAGTCAGACCCCGCAGCCCAGCGAAACGGCGGGTACGGAGCAGGGCAGTGAGGCCTCGCAAACTCCAAGCTCACAGGGCTCAGGAAACTAACTTCTTCTTCAATGCTCACGCTGAGCGGGGGCCTCGCATAGTGGGCATATTCATCCCGTATGAATTGTGCAGGTGGAAGCCTGTTTCGTGTCTTTTTTCATTGGACTTACTGCCGTCATGTGCCCGTGATCGAGTAAAATAAACCGGGTTTATTCGAAAGGTGAGGAATGATGAGCGCCATTACTCCGGCGAGCGACGCCGATCTTCAGGTTCTTGAAGAACAATTGGGACGCGTTCCGCGCGGCGTTGTCGGGATTGCAGCCCGCTGCGTGTGTGGAAAACCCACAGTCGTGGCAACCGCGCCTCGCCTTGAAGACGGAACGCCTTTCCCCACGACCTTCTATCTGACCAGCCCCGGCGCTGTCCGTGCGTGCTCGACCTTGGAAGCAACCAAGGTGATGGAGGAATTCAACCAGGATCTTGCCGAAGACGAGGAACTGCGTGCGGCCTATCAGCATGCCCATGAGGCCTACATCGCAGCGCGGGAGGAATTGGGCGCGCAGCTGAAACTTGATGTGCCAGAAATTCATGGGGTCTCTGCTGGCGGAATGCCGACCCGCGTCAAATGCCTGCACGCACTGGTTGGACACGCCTTGGCTGCCGGTCGCGGCGTGAATCCGATCGGTGATCGCGCGCTGGATATGATGCGTGAGCGCGGCCTGTGGGACACGGCCGCCTGCACCTGCTGACTGACAATACGACTAAGGAAGAATGAGATCATGACGCGGGTAGCGGCAATTGACTGTGGAACAAACTCAATTCGACTTCTAGTGGCCGATGGCGTGCTTAAGGGCGATGCCATTGCCCTGGGCGATCTGACGCGCCAGATGCGCATTGTGCGCCTCGGACAGGGCGTTGATCGTACGGGACGACTGGCCCCCGAGGCGATTGAGCGGACACTGGCCGCAGTGCGTGAGTACAAGCGCATGATCGACAATCTGGAAGCCGAAGAGATTCGTTTTGTCGCAACCTCTGCAATGCGCGATGCGGAAAACCGTGATGAATTTATTGAACCGGTGAAGGAAATTCTGGGCGTTTATCCCGAGGTCGTTCCAGGAACCGAGGAAGCCGCATTGTCCTTCGCCGGTGCAGCCAGCGGAGTCGTTGGCCAAGAACGCGGCAGGGTGCTTGTCGTTGATATCGGTGGAGGCTCGACCGAAATGGTCGTGGGAACTCTGGGAAAGGGAGTTGCCGAGGCCTATTCGGCAGATATGGGTTCAGTCCGCGTAACGGAGAAGTTCTTCGCTTCTTGCGCGAGTGACCAGCCGATTCCCGATGGGGTGCAGGCACAGGCAAGTGAGTGGATTGATGCTCGCCTTGACGAGGCCGAGGAGGTCGTTGATTTTTCTTCGGTCCGCGCCGTTGTTGGTGTCGCTGGCACCATCACAACGATTGCTGCTCACGCTTTGGGTTTGAACTCCTACCAGCCCGAGAAGATTGATGGCGCTTTCTTGAGCCACGAGGCCACCGATTCCTCCGTGCGTTTTATGCTTGAGCAACCTCTTGCTGTGAAGGCAGCTCTGGGCTTTATGCCTGAGGGGCGCGCTGACGTTATTGCAGGCGGAGCGCTCATTTGGAAGCGGGTCATGGATCGAGTGACTCTTCGCTGTGAGAGTAGCGGGCACGAAATCTCGGGCGCGTTAGTCTCAGAACACGATATCCTTGACGGTATCGCACTTTCGATGCTCAATCGTCGATAGTGGGCTGTGCCCCCATAGCCCAATTGGCAGAGGCAACCGACTTAAAATCGGTGTGTTGTCGGTTCGAGTCCGACTGGGGGTACTCAAAAGAACAGGAACCGAGGGAAAGGAAACTGACATGTCAAACCCCGTGTTCTCAAAGATGGAGCGCGATTGGTCGCGCGCTGATTCGACTCCCGCTGGCTACCCGACAATGCCCGGCTACCAGCCAACGAATGCTCAGCCTTCTGGCACTGCCGTGCTGGATCCGCAGCGCTACCCCTATGCGCAGCAACAGGCCTCGGCGCAAACTTCTACGCAGAACCCCTACGGTGCGCCAAGCGGGGCCCCGGCGGTTGATCCTTCGGCCTACGCCGATATGCAAGCCGCATACCAGGCGCCCTCTGCAGATGCCGTTGATCGCGGTCGCATGACCTACGATGATGCGCTGATCAAGACGGGGATTACTTTCCTAGTCCTGCTTTTGGGCGCTGCCCCGGCATGGATTCTGACGCTGACAACCCCCCTTCTGGGCCTCGGTCTTGCTCTTATTGGCGGCGTGGTTGCCTTCATTCTTGCTATGGTCAATAGCTTCTCCAAGACCATCCGTCCCGCACTGATCATTGCCTACGCCTTCGCTGAAGGACTCACGCTGGGTGCTGTTTCGGCCGTCATGGAAATGGAATACCCAGGTATTGTCGCTCAGGCATTTATCGCAACCGTTGTGGTTACCGGCCTGACGCTGGTGCTTTTTGCCTCGGGAAAGGTCCGCAACTCGCCCAAGCTCATGAAGTTCACGCTGATTGGTATCTTCGGCTTGCTGATCACTCGCCTTGCAAATGGAGTGCTGGTTGCCTTTGGCTTGATGGCGCCCATTGATTCGATGTACATCATGGGTATTCCGCTGGGAATCGTTGTCTCGGTGGTTGCTGTTTTCCTTGCAGCGATGAGCCTCATTAGCGATTTCGATACTGTGAAGCAGGGCGTTGAACGAGGCGCTCCCGCAAAGTTCGCGTGGTACTGCGCGTTCGGCATTATGGTGACGGTTGTCTGGATGTACATGGAGATTCTGCGAATCCTGGCAATTCTGAATCGTCGATAAGCTCGTTTGACGTTTGACGTTTGAAAGGGGCCGCTCTCAGATAGAGGCGGCTCCTTTCCTATGCGCAGTGCATTTTTCCGCTGCCCACCGAATGTCCCGTTCAAGTATGAATATGCCTGTCTGCCCAGTGAATCTAGGTTGATCTCTGGGAACATTTGTGCAATTTAGGGAACGCGTGTCCTATCTCGCGCGACTGGGTTGCGGGAATGTTTAACTAGAGCGTCACCATTTTTCCCCACTGTGATTCCCCAAGGAGGAACCATGGAAAACGTGAACGTCAGCGGCGAATTCGGCCGCAAGCCCACTCTGGAATTTACCGATTCAACCCCCAGCGATGAACTGCTGGTTGAGGTTCTTCATGAGGGCGATGGCCAGGTTGTTGAACCCGGCGATACGATCCACTGCCACTACCTGGGTCAGGTATGGGACGGCGATGTTTTCGATAATTCCTATGATCGCGGCGCACCCCTGAGCTTCCAAATCGGCGTCGGCATGGTAATCCGCGGCTGGGATGAAGGACTGATCGGACAGCGAGTTGGATCTCGCGTTCTGCTGTCAATTCCTTCCGATTATGGCTACGGTTCCCGTGGTGTTCCCCAGGCGGGAATCCGCGGTGGCGATACGCTAGTCTTTGTCACCGACATCCTCGGTGTCTCCTGATTGTGAACGATAGACAAGGCAAGGTATGAGCGAGAACGAAACACCGCGTACTCACAGTTCTTCCCAGCAACCGGATCGGGAGCGTGGCGAGGAAAGCGCGGGGAGCTCAGGCCTTGCCTCGTCGCTTTTAAAATCGCTGGATGAGCTGCGACGCCGCGTGAGCGATCAGCGGCGCGCAGTTCAGTCCTCGGCCCCCGAGAAAGCCCCTGCTTCTGCTGCCAGCGACGCTTTGCCTCGTGATGCTGCCGAGGCTGTTCCCTGGTCCTTGCGCGTGGGCGCCGCGGTTGCGTGGCGGGCGATTATCATTGCGGCTGCCGTTGGGCTGCTCGTGTTTGGGATGACCTTTGTCTATGGAATTGTTGTCCCCGTCGCCGTTGCAATGCTCTTGGCAGTCTTCTTGAGTCCTTTGGTGTCGTGGCTGCACCGAAAGCTGCATTTCCCGCAGGCTCTGGCTGCTCTCAGCGGCCTACTTGCGACTTTGCTCGTCGTTGGTGCGGCGCTGTCGACGGCTGGCGTTCAGATTTTGAACCAGGTTCCATCGCTGCTGACCCGCGCGAATGAAGGCGTATCCGCGCTTTTAACCTGGTTGCGGACTAACCCCATGGGGCTTGATACCTCAACCATCGATTCACATCTTCAAAACCTCCAATCCGAGGTTGTCACCTGGGTCCAATCCCATGCCCAGACTTTGGTCTTTGGTGCCTTCAACGCCACCTCTTCTGCAATTTCATTGGCCACCGGCTCGGTAATTGCGCTCTTCTGTCTTTTCTTCTTCCTCAAGGATGGACGTGAGATCTGGGTCTGGTGCGTCCGTCTGCTTCCCAAGGGTGCGCGCGAACCCGTTCACGAGGCCGCAATCCGCGGTTGGGCCTCGATGGGTGGTTACGTCGTTGGACAGATGCAGGTCGCCGCGATTGATGCTTTGAGTATCGGTATTGGTGCTTACTTCCTCGGCGTTCCGTTGGTTATTCCGATTGTCGTTTTGGTCTTCTTCGGTTCCTTTATTCCGATTCTTGGCTCACTGTTCTCGGGCATTATTGCTGTCCTTGTCGCGGTGGTTGATCAAGGATTTACCGTTGGTTTGATCATGCTGGTGATTATTCTGGTCGTCCAGCAAGTTGAGGGGAACCTCCTGCAGCCTCTTCTGATGTCCAATGCGGTGTCATTGCACCCCTTGGTTGTTTTGCTCGGCGTGACGGCGGGGTCGATGGTTGCTGGAATTACCGGTGCAATCTTCTGTATTCCTGTGATTGCCTTCATTAATTCAGTGGTCCTGTACCTGCATGGCCATGATCCTGAGCCATCATTGGCAACAAAGATGGATCGTCCCGGAGGCGCTCCCGGAACCCTCGATGCGATGATCGCTCATTCCTATGGGGAAGATCTCCCGCTCCTTGCAGGGGATGAAGTTGATGCACACACCTATGCTGTGGATGAAGAGCTAAGCGAACGTATGGTTACTGCCGGAAGTGTAGAGCCGGGCGATACTGTAGGGACACGTGTCGCCGAAGAAATCGCAGAGAGCTCTCAGACGAATGAAGAAGAGAACGAATAGCGCGATAAGACCTTGTGTGAGCGCGTTGTTCTGATTGAATACATAAAGCTGTGGGGCCCAGAGACTAACTCTGGGCCCCACAGTGCGTTTGGGTTTACTCAGCCAACGAAAGGCTTCGCGTCCAAGATCTCAACGGTGATCTCGCGGCCATTGGGGGCCTCATAGGTCAGGGTGTCGCCCTTGCGGTGTCCGATGACTGCGGCGCCCAGTGGAGCCTGCGCGGAGAAGACCTGCACACCAAGGTCGCCGCCGGCGTCACGTGAACCCAGAAGGAACTTCTGTTCACGGCCAGCAACCATGGCGGTCACAACCATTCCGGGCTCAACAATGCCGTCATCGGCAGGAGTTTCGCCGACCTGCGCATTACGCAGCATCTCTTCCAAGCTCTGAATGCGAGTCTCATTCAAGGACTGTTCGTTGCGCGCAGCGTGGTAACCGCCGTTCTCGCGCAGATCGCCTTCTTGGCGTGCAGCGTCAATAAGACGTGCAATTTCGGGGCGGCGTACCTCGACGCGCTCCGTCAGCTCCGCCTGGAGCTTGTCATACTGGGCTTGGGTCAGCCACTGGGTATCAGCCATTACTTTGCCTCCGACATGTGTCGATAAGTATCGACGTGTTCTTTGACTCTACAGATTTGACAGCCTACCAGCCTTAAGGGTGGTGCGGGCGCATTTGCGCTATCTGTGGAAAAAGAATTACAAGACAGCGAGATACACGGCTACGCAGTGGCATGCCCACGCAAGCACGGTGCACAGGTGGAAGATCTCATGGAAGCCAAACCAACGCGGTGAAAGGTCTGGCTTCTTCGTCGCGTAGACTACTGCGCCGATTGTGTACAGGATTCCACCTGCAAGAAGCAACCACACGATCACAGCGCCACCCAAGGCCCAAAACTGCGGCAGATACCAGAGAGCAACCCATCCCAGAGCGACATAGATCAGTGTTGCCAGCCAGCGCGGTGCGGTGGGCCAAAAGAGGTTGAGCAAGATCCCCAGGAGTGCCCCTCCCCAGACGATGGACAAGATTGTCACTGCCTGGTCATGGGGGAGGATCGCGATGGAAAGGGGGGTATATGTACCTGCGATCAGAAGGAAGATGTTTGAGTGGTCAAGGCGATTCCACACAATTTCCCAGCGCGGGGACCAATAAAAGCGGTGGTAGAGCGCGGAGATCCCAAAGAGAATCAATGAGGCCGCAAGGTAGATTGCGGATCCACCTTTGGTTGCGCCGGTGGGTGCAAGGCAGGTGAGGACAATCGAGGCCGCCAAAGATAGCGGTGCGGCGACAAGGTGAATCCAACCCCGCAGGTGGGGCTTAACCGATACCTTCTGTCCGGGAAACCACTGGGTGGGTTTGAGGGAAGCGATTTTCATGAGTGCCTCCACGAAAGATCAACCTACGCATGCGTAACTTACTACACCGTAGGGTACGCCAATTTAAAGGGAAAGGCAGCAGTCTTCCGCTGATTGTGAACAGTTAAACTGGATGTTTGCATGAGGAAGAAATATGCGATGAGCGTCATATTCGCGATACTCTTAACCCATGTTGACGCGCTCACGCGTGGAAGGGTTTAGCAGTGTCACAGTGGAATGTGCTTTACGACGTTTATGAAAAGCGCCTTCGTGCGTCTTTGTTGGGGCGTCCAATTCCTCGCCACGTCGGCGTAATTTTGGATGGGAATCGTCGCTGGGCCAAATCGATTGGCTTCACCGCGTCCCAGGGACACCGTGTTGGTGCAGGGAAAATCACCGAATTCTTGGGTTGGGCCGAAGAAGTCGGCGTTGAAATCGTCACCTTGTGGATGCTCTCGACAGATAATCTATCTCGCCAAAGTGATGAGCTCTCTGAGCTGCTCGCGATTATTTCTCAGGCTGTTTCGGCATTGAGCCAGGCCGGTAAGTGGCACCTGCGAATTGTTGGTGACCTACGACTGCTTCCTGAAGATATCGCCAATTCTCTTCGTCAGGCTGCTCAGGAAAGTCCCTCAAAGAGCGCTTTGAGTGTCAACATTGCGGTTGGCTACGGTGGTCGTCATGAGATTGTCGAGGCCGTGCGTGAGGTGATCCGTGATGCTGGGCAGCGGGGTGAGAGTCTTGAAGAACTTGCTTCGCGTTTGAAGGATTCGGACATTGCCGAGCACCTGTATACCGGTGACCAACCCGATCCGGATCTTGTTATTCGAACCTCTGGCGAACAGAGACTGTCAGGATTCATGATTTGGCAGTCTGCACATTCTGAGTTTTATTTCTGCGAAACCTATTGGCCTGACTTTAGGAAGATTGATTTCCTTCGCGCGCTTCGTGCCTACGCCCAAAGAGAGCGGCGGATGGGGAAGTAGTTCCCTGCCCTGAAGGCTTCAGCTTGATATAGCTAGGG
>JBHRQN010000063.1:0-9262 GCA_042645485.1 Pauljensenia sp. | reverse complement strand
GCGTCAGGGGTGGTCAGCTCAGCGAGTTGCGCAACCCACTTGATGACATCTTCGGGAGCGTTGGCCGGAGCCGCTGCACGCACATCCTGTTCAGTCACGGACATTTTGCCTCCTGAGGCACTCGGTGATTCTGGGACGTGGTCACGCCCCGATCTACGTTCTTAATCATGCTCTACCCCACCGGTATTTGCGCGGGCGCAAAGTCCCTTTTTCCATTTAAATCTGACAATTCCGTCAACTGTGGCCACCTTTCCTTGCAGTTTCCCGCAATATCTCGCCTATTCATGCGGGTGTGGCAATAGACACATTCTTCAACAGGAGATTCACCCTAAAGTGAACTTGAATATCCAGTGTGTAATGGATGACGATTGCCTTGAGGCAGTCTCAACACAATCGGAGGGACATTATGGGGATCCGCAACAGAACGCAGGGCCCAAACTTCTTCGAATTCTTCACCCAGCAAGCAAATAAGCTTGTCGAGGGAGTCGAGATTCTTTCGCATATCTACGCCGCTTCCCCCGAAGAGCGAATCGCACTTCGCGACCAGCTTCATGGCGTCGAACACCAGGGCGACGAGCTCAACCACGAAATCTTCCAACGGATTAACTCATCCTTCATCACTCCTTTTGACCGCGAAGACCTTCAGTCCCTTGCATCCCACTTGGATGACTGCATGGACTTCATTGACGAGGCCGGCGACATGCTGGTCGTCTACGGCATCGCAGGCATCCCCGAACAGATTGCACACCTGCTTGACGAGCAGATCGCAGTCATCGTTCATTGTGCAGAGCTGACGGCTAAGAACATCCCTGCGCTCAAGTCCCCCGTGGACCTGCGCGATTACTGGATCGAGATCAACCGCCTCGAAAACGAGGGCGACTTGGCTTACCGCCGCACTCTCACAACACTTTTCGACTCCGGTCTTGACCCCATCACGGTTATCAAGCTGAAGGATGTCATTCAGAGCCTTGAGTCATGTGCGGACGCTTTCGAAGATCTGGCCAATGTCATCGAAGCCCTTGCACTGAAGGAATCCTGAGCCGTGGATCTTAACCTGATCCTGGTATGCATCGTCATTGCCGTTGCACTGTTCTTCAGCTACACCAACGGCTTCCATGACGCTGCGAACGCGATCGCGACCTCTGTTTCCACTAAGGCATGGACTCCTCGTGCGGCCCTCTTGATGGCCGCAGGCATGAATGTTCTTGGCGCCATGATGGGAACTGCGGTTGCAAAGACCATCGGCGAGGGGATCATTTCGATCTCTCCATATGCTGAATCTGCTCAAGTAGAAATGCAGCAAAAGGGTCTGGTCATCATCCTTGCGGCACTCCTTGGTGCCTGCATCTGGAACCTGATCACGTGGTGGTTCGGGCTTCCCTCGTCCTCTTCGCACGCGTTGATTGGCGGCATGGTCGGCGCAGGCTTGATGAGCGGCACCGCCGTCTATTGGTGGGGAATCGTCAAATCGGTCATCATCCCGATGTTCGCTTCCCCCATCATCGGCTTCTTTGTCGGCTACATCGTCATGCGCATCGTGCTTTTCCTGCTTCGCAATGCGCAATACCACCACACCATGCGTCGTTTCCGTGCTGCGCAGCGCTTCTCTTCAGCCGCGATGGCCCTTGGCCATGGCATCCAAGACGCACAGAAGACCATGGGCATCATTGTCATGGCCCTTCTTGCGGGCGGCTACGGCGAGACCCACCAGATCTACGACCCCATCACCGGCGATATGACCGTCCCGATGTGGGTCAAGATCTCGGGAGCTCTTGCAATCTCCTTGGGCACCATGGCTGGTGGCGGCCGAATCATGCGAACCATCGGCCGTAAGATCATTGACCTCGATCCCGCCCGTGGTTTCGTTTCCGAGGCCGTGTCCTCCTCGATCCTCTACCTGTGCTCCTACGTCGTCCACGCTCCGATCTCGACAACCCAGGTTGTTTCGACCTCGATCATGGGCGTTGGGTGCACAAAACGTTTCTCAGCAGTGCGTTGGGGCGTTGCGGGATCGATCGTGACCGCCTGGTTCTTGACCCTACCCGCAGCTGCCGCAGTTTCTGCGGTTGTCTATTGGGTTTGCGCACTGATCGTTGGAGTCTGAGGCCCCAATTCAGTGAAAGCATCATTCATTCGCACCTGCTGTGGTGTGCTTGCCCTTTTCTTCGGGGCAAGCACACTCAGCGGGTGCGGTTTTTCTTCTGTCATGCGGCTTTCTGTCGGAGCCTGCGTTCAGATTCCAACCTCAACCAGCGCGTACTCTTTGGAGACTGTTTCCTGCTCGCGCCCTCACCAGGCTGAGGTTTTTGCCCTTCCCACTATTGGGGGATCAGAATTCCCCGAGGCCGCGCAACTTGAGTCGGAAGCGCGACGCGAGTGCGAAAAAGACTTCACGCCCTACGTCGGAAGCGGCGTCGAAGACTCGGCCCTTGACCTCATTTGGATGACTCCCAGCCGAGAGTCCTGGGAGCGGGGCGACCGGCAGATTGTGTGTCTTGCCGCTGCGAACGGCGATCAAACCCTTCGCGGTTCTGTTCGCGATTCGGCGTACTAGCAGCAGCTAGCAGCTAGCAGCTATTCTGCAACCCTGGGTGCGTGACGTTCAATGTCAACCACACGCACCCAGTCCCCTTCGGGAAGAGTATGCAGAATAACCATCTCAGATGCAGAAAGCTCCCTGGCGTCAAGCGGGAAATTCATCCGCACTCCGGAGGGCGTGAATTGACGGAAGACATCAAAAAGCCCCGGAAGCATCGTGCGTGGCGCGCAGAGAACTCGCGGTTCACCATCTGCCAAAAGCGCACGCACAAAGGCCTCGTCAGAGGAAGAATTCGTACCATCGCGTGAGGGAAGAGTATCGATTGATACTCCCGCGAGCGCAGCCCAGGGCCCCAGCGTCTGCCGAGTCCGCGCGGAAGAAGTCGCCATCGCTCGACGAACCCCGTATGCAGACAGCAGGTCTACCAGTTCAAGTGCCTCGCGGACCCCGGTACGCGACAGAGGACGCGCGTCGTCATCGCCCTCCCAATGCTGGGCTGGAAGTGCACGCGCATGGGGCAACATAGCCAAAGGAGTCGTCACAAGCTCGCCACTTTGGCCTCGCATGAGAAGTTCGTTGAGGAGACGACGATCCCCGCGACGAGTAAGAAGATCGTGAGCATGCGAAGGAGACATCCACCGCGCCTGGTCAATCTCCCGCGTAGGAGCGCGGTGGACCGGCTTACGTAGATGGACGAGGCCACGATCAGAATGGGGATTGTCTCCCATGAGGGTCCCCACCCAGTAGCGGACCTCCTTGGTCTGCCCTGAGCCAAGACGGTAGCGCTGAGTCGTTAGAGGGGCGCCGAGGCTGATGACGTGACCGGTTTCTTCCTCGACCTCACGCACAGCTGCAACGGGGATGGTCTCTCGTCCCTCAATCTTGCCTTTCGGCCACGACCAATCGTGATACTGGGGGCGATGAACTAGCAGAACTTCAATCTCAGCCTCGTCAAGCACATCTCCTGGGAGGACCTGACGGCCCGGGTGGCGTAAGCGCCACACAAGGGCACCGCCTGCGCGAATAAGGCGCATCGGGGGAATGGGCTGAGGGCTGGGTGTCACGTTATTAACCCTAACCTAGAGTGAGCGTGGGTGCGGGCTTGAAACCCGTACCCACGCTCTTCTCAGATTTCTGATTTAGTAGGCGACAGTGAAACGCTGTCCCGTGTGAGTGGGCGTTTCGATCTCATCGACAAAGGCCTGGGCAAAGTCCGCTCCAGAGATATCGGAAACCCCGTTCTCGTCAGTGAGCAGAACATCACCACCGAGGCGGAAATGCCCGGTATGGGTTCCGGGATTGTATGAACCGAAATTACCCGCCGGAGAAACTCAGTCCAACTCCCCGATGCGCGCTCGGGAGGCGGCACGTTCGAGCTCTTGAGCGGTCATCACCAGCGCCCGCGCACGCATCGTCACTCCGTACGCCAGTGCATCATGCGGGTCATCGATCCACTGTCTTCCCACTCTGGGATCGCCAGCAGCAACAATGCGCATCGCATGCGCAAGCTCCGTAAAGATATCTTCCAGATCATCATCACGTTTTTCCCCGGACAGAAGTGCATCCGCGTCATGGATAACATCCTCCAAAGGACGCGCATGAATGGGCTCTTCGAGTCCGGGAACCTGCTCTGCATGCAATCCCAAGATGTACAGATCAGCAACCGTAAGCGGGTCACGATGGAACCACTCTCTGAACAAGTACACACGCCACAGCGCGCCTGGAAGAGTGAAATCAGGGCTTTGCGACCACAGCTCGGCAACTAGAGGAACTCCACCGGTGGAGAGCAGCTCGCGAAGGCGACGCAAGGCCTCGGCATCAAAATCTTCATCTCCCACACCCAACAGTGCCCAAGCAGTTGAGTGAGCAAGAACAGAAGAATCCGCAACATCTGGCGCACCAACAATTGCCTCTGTTTGCGCATAGTCCAAAATCGCCGGACGTCTTGGGATGCGTTGCGGTTCGCCCATTTGCTCTCCTACCAGTAAGATGGTGGGGTTGGTCCACCCGATGGGCCACACAGCGGGGTTACCCGCGGGCCTATAGCTCAATGGTAGAGCAGCGGACTTTTAATCCGTGGGTTGGGGGTTCGAGTCCCCCTGGGCCTACTTCTTTTGTGCTTTTCTAGTTTTCTGTTTCTTCTGCGCCCTGAACACCTTTGACGTCGGGATGCGCACGCCCAGCCATTGAGGCAATCCCCACGGCAATTGAAATGCACACCAGACCGACCAATTGCCACAGGCTAGGAATCTGGCGCAAAAGTACCGCACCAATCAGAGCCGAGGTCGCGGGAAGAAGCGCCGTAAACAAGGCGAAAGTCGCTGCGGAAACCCGCTTCATCGCCATGGCTTCAAGGCTGTACGGGAAAACCGTTGACAAGAATGCCAGGGCGATAACCGCGACTAAAACCTTTCGGTCGCTGAATGCGGCCATTGCGCCCGGGGCCAGAATTGGCGCAGAGATCAAGGCGCTAAACGCGCAACCCAGCGAAAGGTTCGTCATCGCGGAACTCGATGAAGCGGCCTTTTCTCCAAGGACGATGTATCCCGCCCACGAGGCCGCAGCCCCCATGACCCAGGCCAATCCCGGAAGCGTTTGCGGATCGCGCAAATCCAGACCCAGACCACCAATGGCACAGACCCCACAAAGCGCAAAAAATGCGGCAATTCGCGGCGCCCAGCCACGGCCTCGGAACACCGCAACCGCCACGGGGCCAAGAAATTCCAGGGACACTGTCGCTCCCAAAGGAATGCGGGAAATGGCCTCGTAAAAGCACGAATTCATGCAGATCAGAGCGATACCGAAATAGAAGGCACCCTTGAGAGTTGCGCGGTCGAGGCCTCGCCAGGGTCGAACCCATGCACACAGCACCAGCGCACCAACGAAACCGCGCCACCATGCGACCGAGGCCGGTTCAACGACAGAGAAGGCGAAAACTGCGACGGCAGCCCCGCTGTATTGAATGAGAGCCGAGGTAACGATCAATACCTGTGCGGGAATGCGGTTTGCTATTCCCGCGAGTGTTCGGCTGCTCACGATCCTCCTCCAACTAGCTCACGCACCTCTTCGGCAAGGAGCTCATCTTCCTTCGAGGATTCCTTTGATGCAATTCCAACAGCGACCGAGATGAGAACAAGCCCCAGAATCTGCCACAGGGTGGGGATCTGCCAGAGGATGATGACACCCATCAGCAGCGACGAGGCCGGAGAAAGCGCTGTGAACAGCGAGAAATCCGCCGCAGAAATCCTATGCATAGCAAGCGCTTCGAAAGAGCAGGGAATGATAGTGGAGAGAATCGCGACGACCACGACAATCCCAAGCAACCAAGGCTGAGTGAGCGCAGGCACCGCGAACTTCGCCATAAAGGGAGAAAGTATTAGCCCGCTGAGCGCACAACCGACAGCAAGATTGGTGATTCCCGAGCGCTTTGACGCCACGCGTTGGCCAAGAAGGATGTAGACCGCCCACGCGACAGCACACAAGGCCGCCCATTTCAGCCCGGGAATAAAACCTGGATCATTGGTGTCGAGGCCAAGCCCACCGATAGCAACAACCCCCGCCAAGGCAAGGAATGCGGCAAGGCGCGGAAGCCAACCTCGGCCACGAATCACTGCAACAGCAACCGGTCCAATGAACTCCATGGAAACGGCCGGCCCCAAGGGCAGGTATGCGATCGATTCAAAGAACGTGATGTTCATGGTGATCAACGCCAAGCCGAAGCATGCGGACTCAACAAGATCCTTAGCGCTCAGGCCCACACGCCAGGGGCGTCGCCATGCGCACAAGATCATCCCAGCGATGAAAACACGCATCCATGCCACAGCACCGGGCTGGACTGACCCGAAAATCAGGACCGCAACGGCCGCACCGCTATACGCACTAAGCGCAGCACCAACAATCAGAATGGGCGCGGGAACACGTGAAAGAAGCGCACGAAGATGGGAGAGCACTCCCCCACTATGCCACAGGGTCAGGGACGAATTGTAGACACACGGAATTCATGCAAAAACGATTTCCCGTTGGCTGATTCGGTGCGTCATCAAAAATGTGCCCAAGGTGAGAATCACAGCTTGCACAGCGCACCTCGATACGGCGCATTCCGTGGGAAATATCCTCGAAATAGTTCACTGCACCGGGCAGCGCTTCATAGAAACTCGGCCACCCGCAGTGCGATTCAAACTTCGTTGACGAAGGGAAAAGCTGAGCGCCACATGCCGCACACAGATAGGTACCCGAGCGGTGTTCATCCAGCAGCTCACCTGTCCAAGGTGCCTCAGTCCCAGCTTGACGAAGAACCAAGTACTGCTGGGGAGTGAGGCGCTCACGCCACTCGTCCTCACTGTAATTCACGCTGGGGGCCGCCTGCTGCGCCTGCGCAAGGTGTTCGAGCTGCGTTGCACGATCACGGGTTCGAATGATCTTCATGTTGTTTTCCTCAATTCAGTTCTGTTGAGCATCGCTGCGCTGCGGACGCACTGCATCCTCGGGCACTCGCGGTCCGCTGTTCAAACGAGTTGTTTCTTCTTCGTGACGTTTCGCCGTTGCTTCGCGCTCTGCTAGAACTTCATCTCCGGGGCCGGCGTAAATCTGATTACGTTCGTCGGCATCGGGTGATCCAGAGAAGAGGCGCTCCCCGCGAACGACAGTCGCATCCATATGGGCTCGACCAGCCGGCTCTTGCGGGGCCGAGGCCTGCGCCTTGTCACCGTCTACCTGCGCTTGAGGCAAAAGCGCGGTTGATCCACCACCGAGGTGGTTCTTGCCTAGACGCGCATTGGCCTGAGCAACCTTTTCGGCGAGTTGTTCGGCGACCAAAGAATGCAGCATCGTCTGGGAAAAAACCTGAGTCTGCGCCTCACTGGCCGAAGCCACCGCTGTGACCTTCCCCGTATCAGCGAGTTCACGCTGACGCTGGGCCATTGCCCTCCTGCGTGCGCGCTTGGCTTTTTGCCGGGCTGCCAGGAGCCGCACGGAATGGACTGCGTCATCCAGAGGGTCCGAATCGGCCTTTTCTCCTGCCTTGCCCTGTGAGGCAAGCGGCGAGGCCTGAGCGGGCTTTCCTGCCGCTGACCCAGGGTGTGAGTTGGGGGCACCCGTCGTGTCGGCGGCAATACCCGACAGTTCCTTCGCAAGGCGGGCGACGGCCTCGCGCGAAGTATCCTGCGTGACCGTCTCAACCTCCAAGGGCTGAACACGCGTATGCGGACGGATCGCAGGATCCTCATCAACAACCCACCGAATCATGTTTTCACGTAGATAGCAGCGCAGATCCCACAGCGCTCCGGAGTCCTTCGCAGAGACAACAATGCGAACAGTCATTGTCGTTTCATTCGAGTCAGCAACCTGAACGGCCCACGAACGGCCATCCCACAAATCAGTTGCAAGAAGGAGCTTTTGAACCTGACTGCGGATCAGAGTTAAAGGCGCCGTCCAGTCGAGCTTGAGCTCGACATTACCCAGCTGGGTCGCAGCGCGACGCGTCCAGTTTTCGAAGGTGTTGGACGTGAAGTAGGTCGAAGGAACGATGAGCCGGCGTTCGTCTGGAAGCCGGACAACAACGTAAGAAAGAGTGATCTCTTCAACCTTGCCCGAGGCATTGTCCTTACCGACGACAACCACATCGCCCACGCGAATCGCATCCGTGAAGGCCAATTGGATACCCGCAAAAACATTTCCCAAGGTCTGTTGGGCCGCAAGACCGGCGATCACCGAAACGACACCGGCAGAGGCCAGAACGGTTGTCATTGCCTGACGCGCGGCATCAAAAGTGAAGAGGGCTGCGCAAACACCAAGAAGGATGACCAGAGCCTGTAGCAGACGACGGATGACCTGCGCTTGGGTTTCAAACTTACGGGAAACGCCTCCGTCTTTTTCCTGGCGGATTCGTGCCGCGTCTTCGAAGATCCACACGCTGTTGTAGACCATCCAAGTCATCGTCAAAATGCCAATAATGAGCAGAACATGGGAGATGAAGCCCACCATTCCGCCATTGGACCAATCTGACAGAGTGGTATTGACCAGCATGAATTGCAGGCCAGCCCATGCGCCCCAAGCCATCGCAGTGATGTAGAACGAGGTCCGGACACGCTTGGTAACCGCCGCAAAATAGCGCGAGCGACGGGCAATTGGACGCGTTAAAAGGACGATCAGCAGCGCCACGACGAAGGCGATAACCAAACCAACTGTGGCGCCGAAGATCAGTGATGCCAAGTCCAGCGCATTTTGAACAGCGGCCTGTGCAACCCCTGTTGGCGAAGGCGAGGGTGTCGGATCGTCGGCACTGAAAATCATAAAACCGTCCTTGAATCACTCATTCGGTACTCCCTCAAGCCTAGGCGCGATCATTGAGAATCGCCTGAGGCTTGAATCGATAGACACCATTGCAAATCCCAGAATATCAAGGAAAAGTAGCTATGTGACGGTCATCACTGCCATTCTTTTTGCTTTAAGGCCCTGCTTCTGCCTAATATTCTCTTCGTCCTCGGACGCCAGACCGGTGGCCGACAGTGGCCCCCATCGTCTAGAGGCCTAGGACACCGCCCTTTCACGGCGGCGACACGGGTTCGAATCCCGTTGGGGGTACTTCTTCGAAGTCGCTCGTGTCGACAGTGAAGGAAAATTCAATAGGCTTCACCTATTGTGAGGCCCCGTAGCGCCGGTGGTTAGCGCGCCGCCCTGTCACGGCGGAGGTCGCGGGTTCAAGTCCCGTCGGGGTCGCAAGAC
>JBHRQN010000062.1:0-9626 GCA_042645485.1 Pauljensenia sp. | reverse complement strand
TTCTACCTGGATTACCTCAACGTCAAGGCCGACTACGTCAAGGCCTGGTGGAACCTGGTGAACTGGGAGAACGTCGCAGAGCGTTTCGCAGCAGCCCTGTGATCACTGCTTGTTTGTTTTAAAGGTTGTGGCCCCCGCCTGAAGGCCGGGGCCACAACTCTATCCACTGATGGAGTGACCAGCTGCTCAAAGGCTTGAGCTCAGACGTGTCTGGAGCTCTCGGTATTGTGCAAGCTTTTGTGGAACATCAGCGATGTAGCTGATCAGCATGACTTCATCGACGCGGTGGTTACGCGCAAAGTTCGCAATCGTTTGAGCAACCTGGTCGTAGGTGCCGATGATGATCGAGCGATCGCGCTGTGCCCATCGCAGTGCGTCTTCTCGGTCTTCGGCGCTCATCTGCTCGGGTCGCTGGAACCGCACGGGGCGTCCCAGTCGTAAACACATGCGGAAGCTCAATGCGGGAAGTGCTTGTTCTAGGGCTTCCGCTTCAGTTTCTGCAGCGCTCACCGCGAGCGCGGAAAGCGTCTGTCCTTCACCTTCACCCAGATTTTCGGGCAGGTGTGCGCGGTAGTGGTCCATGACCTCGGGCTGTTGCTGGCCGCTAAAGAACTGCGCGTAGGCGTAGTTCATGTTTCGAGTCCCCGCCCAGGCCGCGCTCTGGCCTGAAGACCCCAGCAACCACAGTTCGGGAAGTTCATCGGGATGCGGGTAGACATCCACCGAGGCGTAGGGGTGCCCCTCCGGCAAAGTCCCTCGCATGAAAGCCAAAGTTTCATCGATCAGAGCATTGATCGCACCAGGATCAATTGTTGTGCCCTGATTGAGCGCGCGGGCGGAGATCATGTCACCGCCGGGGGCTCGTCCCAATCCCATGTCGACGCGTCCGGGGAACAAGGTGGCCAGAGTGAAGAACTTTTCTGCCATCTGTAAGCTGCCCTGATGCATAGCCATCACGCCACCCGAACCAATGCGAATACGCGAGGTTCGGTCCAGAAGGTGAGTCATCACCAGCTCGGGAGCGGACGACATAAAGACCGGTGTGTTGTGGTGCTCTGCGATCCAGAAGCGATGGAAACCCATCTCTTCTAGTCCGCGAGCCAAGGACACCATGTCTTCCAGTGCCTGATGCGGAGTCGATCCGTCAAAAAGCGGAACCTGTTCCAGTGCTGAGAGGCGCATTGTTACCCTTCCGTTTCACAAAATATCCGCTACTTAAACACGGCTATTCCTGAGGATATTCCGCTAGGAAGGAGCACGCTAAACTCAGCGGAAAGCAGCACCACGCCTCGGCGGAATCGCGGGCATACCCAAACCGACCACGCGGTGTCCCTCACCGTCAGAGGAACCACCACCAGAGCCGCATCCGCAACCACCGCAGGAGGCACCAGCAACGGCCTCGCCACCCAGGTCTTCGGAATCGAAATCAATCCCGACCAGCTGCAGCACGCCATCGTCTTCACCATCGCGCTCGGCGGCATTGTGCTGTTGCACAGCGGTTGCCAGCATCAGCTTGATTCGGTTGAGCTGATTGACTTCCGAGGCGCCCGGGTCATAGTCGACCGCGACAATGTTGGCTTGCGGGTAGCGGTTACGCAGTGCCCGGAACATGCCCTTTCCAACGATGTGGTTGGGCAGGCATGCAAACGGCTGTGCGCAGATGATGTTCGGGCATCCGTGTTCGATCATGTCGACCATCTCAGCCGTCAGGTACCATCCTTCACCGGCCTGGTTCCCAAGGCGTGCGATATCCTCTGAGCGCGAGATCATCTCTTCGATGTCGCGATGGGCTTCGAACTTCCCATTTGTTTCTTCGAAAGCCTTGTGAACTGGGATTTCATACTTCTTGAGCAGCCACAAAGCCATGGGCATGATCTTGCGCTGTTTGCCGTCGATCCCCAGGTTCTCGTAATCCCACTCCGCGGTCGCAACCGAATTGTGGAAGAACTGCATGAGGCCGGGAAGCTCGGCTTCACAGCCTTCGGCCTCGATGACATCGACCGCGTGATTATTCGCATCGGGATGGAACTTCACAAGGATCTCACCCACCAAGCCAACGCGAGGTTTACGCGGAATATCACGCAACTCCAGGGCGTCAAACTCAGCAACGCAGCGCTTGATCAGCGTCGAATAGCGCAGGTGCCCCGTCAGCAGACCCGTCGGACCAACGCGTCCCAAGGTCTCAGAGCGATCACTGACGACCCACTCGCGCACGATCTGATCCCAGCGGCGATACAGCTCCATCGCACTTCCGGGCACGGCCTCGTAAGGACGCACGCGAAGAAGCATGGACTGGATCGCATCACCGATAACGAAGGCCTGGATTGCCTTGTGGATATGGCGAATTCCGATCTTAAATCCGGGGTTGTCTTCCAGTCCCTGAACGGAAAGCGCAATGACTGGAACCTGAGGATATCCCGCATCGCGAAGGCCCTTACGCAGCAGTGCGGCGTAGTTCGTTGCGCGACACATTCCGCCGGTCTGAGTGATGCCGACTGCAGTCTTATCGGGATCCGCGCGCCCCGACACGAATTCGTCGATGAGCTGACCGATGACGACGATCGCCGGGTAGCAGGAGTCGTTGTTGACGTACTTCAGGCCCGTTTCCATGGTCTGGCGACTCGTGTGCTCAAGGACTCGAACATTGAGCCCCGCGCGCCTGAACAAGGGCTCGAGGAAGCGGAAGTGGATGGGCGACATCTGCGGGGCAAGGATTTCGTATCCCGCATCGCGCATTTCCTCGGTGAAGACGGCCCGTGCTTCAATGTGTCCGGCCTTGACCTGCTCGGATTCTTCGCGCGCGGCAACAGATGCGGGGTCCTCGTGGACCGCGGTGTCGATCGTTCCCGAGGCCATGGTTCCTCGCTCCGCAACCGCCGCTTCTAGGGAGCGCAAGCGGATCTTCGCGGCACCCAGGTTCGAAACCTCATCAATCTTGAGGACTGTGTGCACGTCGCCGCGTCCCTCAAGGATTTCTTGAACCTGGTCGGCGGTGATCGCATCAACGCCACAACCGAAGGAGTTGAGCTGAACCATCTCAAGGTCAGGCTCATCGCCCACGCGGGCAGCGGCCTCGTACAGGCGCGAATGGTAGGACCACTGGTCGCGCACACGAAGGGGGCGCTCTAGGCGCTGGTCGACGATGGAGTCCTCGGTCAGAACAGCCATTCCCAGTCCGACAATGACCTCGGGAATGCCGTGGTTGATTTCGGGGTCGAGGTGGTAGGGGCGGCCCGCCAAGACGATTCCACGTACTCCGTGTTCACGCATCCACTCGAGTGCTTCGCGTCCCTTTTCTTTGATTTCAGCCTTGACCGCTGCGTCTTCTTCCCACGCCTTATCCAGTGCACGAGTCATTTCCTCAATGCTGATGTCGTAGCCATATTGCGCGAAGGTGCGTACGAGGTGTGCGGGCAGGTAGTCACGGTTTCCGAAGTTGATGAAGGGGCTGATGAACTTCACGCCCGGCTCATTCAGGCGTTCCATGTTGTTGCGGATGACTTCGGGGTAGGTCGCAACGACCGGGCAGTTGAAGTTGTTATCCGCGTCGGTGAGCTTTTGCTCGAAGTCAACGCAGGGGTACCAGATCGTTGTGATTCCCTTGTCCAGCAGAGATTCAATGTGTCCGTGGACGAGTTTGGCCGGGTAGCACACGTTTTCGGAGGGGATTGATTCCATTCCCTGTTCGAATAGCTCGTGGTTGCTTCGGCCTGAGATCATCACGCGGAAGCCGAGCTCGGTAAGCATCGTGAACCAGAAGGGGTAGTTCTCGTACATGCCCAGAACACGCGGAATACCAATGTCCCCACGGAATGCCTTGGCTTCGGTGAGGCGTCGATAACCAAAGATTCGCTTGTACTTCCAGTCATAGAGGTTGGGTAGGTCCGACTTGCGTGGGACCTTCTCAAGGCTTGCCCCGCGTTCGCAACGGTTACCCGATACGTGCCTTTCTCCGTTAGAGAAGGTCGAGATCGTCATCTGGCAGTGGTTTTGGCACAGGCGACAGGTCTTGCGCGTGGTCTCGACTTGGAAGTCCTCGAGGTCTTCCACCCGAGCGAGTGTCGACTCACCTTCACCGCTGTCGTGCATGCGGGCAGTGAGCGCCGCGCCATAAGCGCCCATGAGTCCGGCGATATCGGGGCGAACAACCTCGCGGCCGGTGAGCAGCTCAAATGCTCGAAGAACCGAGTCGTTGAGGAAGGTTCCACCCTGGACAACGACGCGTTCGCCCAGGTCCGAGGGGTCCTTGAGCTTGATGACCTTGTAGAGGGCATTACGCACGACTGAGTAGGACAGTCCGGCGCTGATATCGCGCACATCCGCGCCTTCTTTTTGCGCCTGCTTGACCGATGAATTCATGAAGACCGTGCAGCGCGTTCCCAAGTCGACGGGGCTGCTCGATTCCATTGCCATCTGCGCGAAGTTTCGCACGTCGGTTCCCATGGTCTGCGCGAAGGTTTGCAGGAAGGACCCGCAACCCGAGGAGCAGGCCTCGTTGACGGAAATTGAATCGACTGTGTGATCCTTGATCCGCAGGTATTTCATGTCTTGGCCGCCGATATCGATGACCGAGGTGACGCCGGGCTGGATGAATTCCGCGGCGCGGTAGTGCGCCATTGTTTCGATTTCGCCCTCGTCCATGGTCAGGGCCGCGGTGACCAAACCTTCGCCGTATCCGGTTGCGCAGGATCGACCAATCACGGTGCCTTCGGGCAGCTCCGAGCGAACGCGGCGGACGATGTTGACGGCGGCTGCGACGGGGTCACCTTCGTTGGAGGCATAGTGGGTGAAGACGATCCGGTCGTCTTCGTCGATGACAACGGCTTTGATGGTGGTTGAACCGGCGTCAATTCCGAGCCAGCAGCGCCCGCGAGCCTGGGAGAGATCGGCCTTGGGGATGACTTCTTGCGCGTGACGCTGAACGAATTCTTCTTTTTCTTCCGGGGTCGCGAAAAGGGGGCGCATGCGAGCGGATTCGGCTTCGACGTGTGCGGTGGCGAGGCGGTCGATCAGTTGCTCGAGCGCGTTTCCTTCTTCTTCGCCTCGTTTCTTTGCTTCTTTCGAGGCCAAGAGCGCGGCCCCGATCGCGACGTACAGTTGCGCGTTTTCCGGGGTGATGAAGGAGTCTGCCTTGGGGAGCAGAGTCTTGTAGGCCTCGCGTAGTTGAGGGAGGAAGTGCAGGGGTCCGCCCAGGAACATCACGTTTCCGCGGATGGGGCGACCGCAGGCAAGACCTGCAATGGTTTGGGTTGCGACCGCGCTGAAGATCGAGGCCGCGAGGTCCTCGTGTGCGGCGCCCTGGTTGATCAGTGGCTGGATATCCGATTTCGCGAAGACACCGCAGCGCGAGGCGATCGGGTAGAGCTGGGTGTGCGCTTCGGCCAGCGCGTTCAGTCCCGAGGCGTCGGTGTGGAGCAGCGTGGCCATCTGGTCGATGAAGGCTCCGGTTCCACCCGCACAGGTTCCGTTCATTCGCTGTTCAGGGGTGGGGTGAAGGTAGGTGAGTTTTGCATCTTCACCGCCCAATTCGATGACGACGTCGACTTCTGGGTGGAGCCGCTGGGTGGATTCCGTTCCGGCGATGACTTCCTGAACAAAGGGGATGCCCATTGCGCGGGCTGTCGTCAGGCCGCCCGAGCCGGTGATCGCAGCTTGGACGACGAGTCCCGGGTAGATGTCTTCGATGTCTTCGAGGAGGTGTCCGAGTTCGGCGCGAACGTCTGCGTTGTGGCGGCGATAGTCGGAGAAGAGGATGCGGTTGCCATCCAAGACAACGGCTTTGACCGTCGTTGACCCCACGTCAATGCCAAGCTGGCACGGGTGCTCGGGCGTGCTTTCGACGTGTAGACGCGAGCCTTCAATGATCTGCGTATCCATACTGCGAAACTATGACGCAGATTTTTAATTTCCAAACTGTTGAAATTAGACTGAGCTCATGGCGACGATGCATCAACCAAGGGCGGAGAAACAGCGAAAAGCGCCTTCAGATTCCCTGACAAATACCCCCGAAGTTTCATCAGGTGTTGAAATTTCTGATTCAAATAACGCAACATCGTCTGTATCTAAAATCCACCGTGGCCCCAGCGCCTGCCGAGGCGAAGTCAAACAGCACATCATCGCAGCGGCCAGAAGTGAATTCGTTACTCAAGGCTACGACCACACAACCCTGCGTTCAATCGCCCGGGGAGCAGGATGCGACCCCGCGCTCATCACCTACTATTTCGGAACTAAGCAGAAACTTTTCCGCGCCTGCATGGATCTTCCCCTCGATCCGGCCTCGGAAATTATCGCGCTTCTTACCCCTGGCCCACAGGGAGCGGCCACACGCCTAGTCGACTATATCCTGGACCTCTATGAGCACACGCTGACTTCAGACACCCTCTTGGCACTGATGCGTGCGCTGATCACTGATACCTCGACCTCTCAGCGCTTTCGCACCTATATCCGCAGCGATGTCTTAGAGCAGATCAGCCAATTCCTTGCCGCAGACCCTGAACGTGCCCGACGCCTTGGCGAAGAACTCGAGATCGTCCTTTCCATGCTGTACGGCGTAGTCACCATGCGTTACATCATTTCTCTGGAGCCACTGGCAACCATGCCACGTCAACGCATCCACGAAAGCCTGACCCCTCTATTACAACAGCGCATCGATCACATATTCGCCTCACTTCTTCCGCAATAAAACGCCACTTCCGGCGCGCGCGCAGCATCAATTCGCAAGGCTGTTGGCACAATTGGAGCATGACAACTCACGCTCCCACTGCTGAAGAACGCGCAGCTTTTGTCGCCCCCCGACCCAAGCGTCACTGGTGGCAAACGCGTAAGGGCACCGCAGCCGGTACCGCTGGGGGCAAAGTCGTCTACTTCGCTCGAAGTGCAACCATTATTGATCCCTCAACCCAGGCCCACTACCTCGACCGTTCAGATCTTGCTTTCCGTGCTGATTCAACGGTCGCTGTTTTCGACCCCCAATCCGCACGCCGCCATCATGTCGCATGCGTTCTTTCTGGCATCAGCCCGCTTGATGAAGGTTCGGTCTGGATGCCCACGGGTAGCAGGACAAGCCTGATCAGCCCCGATGAAGTTCTGAACCCCTCCCTCACGCTTCTCCAAAACTTGGTGATTCCGTGCGCAACGATGGGGCAAACCCTTGACCCCGAGGTCATTGAGTCAACGGCCTCTCGCCTGAACATCGATCTCACGCGTTCCGCCAGTGATCTTTCCGCCTCTGAATTGCTGGATTTCCAGGTGTTACGCGCGATCGTATACCGCGCAAACCTGGTGATTATCAGCGACCTTCCCGCCGACGTCGATCAGGGCGATTTCCTCGACGAGTTCTTCGAAGCTCTCGCTCCCCTGCGTTCCAGCGGCGCGTGCGTCGTTTTCTTTACCGATCTGCCCCAAGCTGCCGAGCACGCCGACCGTCTTCTCATCATTGCGAATAGCACGGTCGCCGCAGACACCGGAAAGGTTGACGCGCAATTCATCTCCATGGCTTACGAGGCCATCAACGAAGACCCCTCCTCCTACCTTGGGCCAATTCCTCGCGCGGGCGATCCGATTCTTCCCCCTTCCTCCCCCGTTAACGAGGCCGACTCCCCCGCCGACACCTCCTCTGCAGCTCACACCGACTCGGCGACCATTGCCCCCGACCTTCCCCACGAAGACGACGAGGCCTCGGAAGAGGAAGTCCTCCCTGCTAAGGAGAGCCGTGACGAGGACTCCAACGCGGCCTCGCAGATCGAGGAAGAAGATGAAGAGCCCGCGATCACGCCTAATTGGCACCCACTGACCACTCGGGTTGTGCGCACAGCGGACTCTCCGCTCCCCGAGCCAGTGACTTCGCAGTGGGATGACAATCCTGAGACCGCCGAGATCGCTCTTGCTGCGATTGCCCAGGCACAGCGTTTCCATCGCATTGATCAGGCGCGCGCTTCATTGGGTGATGAACTCAAAGAACAACTCAATGAGGATTTGCCTTCCGGTTCTGAGGCAAGCCCCGAAGAACTCGCACTGATCGAGCATGCGCAAAAAATCTTGGGCGAGCTCCCCGGTTCGGTGATGCCGGATGAGGATTCGGTACCCGAGTCGGATGCTAAGTGACACATATTCGTGTCAAAATTAAAGAGTGACTGCACTTCGGTGCCCATCTTCGTAGGAAGCGATGAAGGTATGAGTAATTACCGTCCCTCTTTGGGGCAGGTTCCGTCTGAGCCCAAACCCCCCAGCATTGGCGAGCTTTTCGGCCGTATGACGGCGCAAATCTCCACGCTCATCCGCGGAGAAATTGAACTGACGAAGACCAAGGCGATGACCTTCCTCAACTTCACAAAAGCGGGGATCATCGCACTTGCTATTGCCGGCGTTTTCGCGCTCTACGGCTTGGGATGGCTGCTGCACAGCGCAGAGCTTGCGCTGGCTTTGGTCCTTCCCGCTTGGGCAGCGTCACTCATCGTATGCGGCGTGATCTTCTTGATCGTGATCATCTTCGCTCTGGTTGGCATCTCGAAGTTGAAGAAGTCCAGCCAGCACATTCCCGCACCGCAGCAGGGCCTGAAGGAAGATGTGGATGCCGTGAAGAAAGGGGCTCAAAAGTGAGCAACGAGCAGACTCAAGCGAACCTGAGCGCAGATGAGATTGAAGCCCAGCTGCGCATGACGCGTATTGAGCTCACCAACACGGTTGATCAGCTTGTGACACAGCTTCACCCCTCGTACCAGATTGAACAGGCAAAGCAGAATGCTCAGGCGAAGGTTGAGGAACTGAAGGAACGTGCTCGATCGACCTGGGAGCTGGCACGCGAAGGTGATACCGATGCGATGCGCACTCTGGGAATTGCCGCCTGCTCTGTTGTGGCGGTTGTCGGCCTTGTTGCGTGGCGCATTACTTCCCGCGTGAGGCGTTCGGGTTCTAAGAACTCCCGCTGAAGGCGTAATTTGGCCCCATCCAAGACTTCGGGTGGGGATCGGGCATCGTTTTTAGGTATGATGTTCCCACGAAACATTTTGAACACCTAGGGCACCGCTTGTGCGGACCCGACCGAAGTAGAGGGGGTCGACGCCATGGGGCGCGGCCGTCAAAAGGCCAAGCAGACGAAAGTCGCACGCAAGCTGAAGTATTTCAGCCCTGACACCGACCTGGATGCACTCCAAAGGGAGCTTGCAGCCGGGCATGAGACGCATAGCGAAGAGCAGCCAGACGAAGACGATCTGTACGCACGCTACGCTGATTACGCCGAAGATGACCAGGATTCCCAGGATGACCACTGGGATGACGAGGACTACTGGACGTCCCCTTCCTCGCAATCGCGAAAGTAGCTGAGCTCTTCCGCTTTAAGACATACGGAAACACCGTCAGACGGGTTTGTTACACCCTTCTGACGGTGTTTTTGTATCTGCCCTAGGAAGGAAGCCACGCAGGGCACTGAGAAGCTGCCTGAAGGCTTCAAGGAGTATTACCACTCTTTACCCCCGGATAAAACACAGTCCCGGTGGCGATTTTGAACTGCGCCCCGAAACTTGGACGCGTTTAATGGTAGCCGTTATGCGGCTTCCTGTAGGGCCTGATCCCGGTATTCTGCCGGGGTCAGGCCCTTGAGCTTTACTTGGCGTCTTGTTGTGTTCCAG
>JBHRQN010000061.1:0-10015 GCA_042645485.1 Pauljensenia sp. | reverse complement strand
TCAAGATGGAAGACGAGCTGCACAAGCGCGTCATCGGTCAGGATGCCGCGGTTAAGGCTCTGGCTCAGTCGATCCGTCGTACTCGAAGCGGCCTGAAAGACCCGAAGCGTCCCGGTGGCTCCTTCATCTTCGCCGGCCCGACCGGTGTTGGTAAGACGGAGCTTGCGAAGGCTCTGGCCGAATTCCTCTTCGGCGATGAGGATGCGCTGATCCAGCTCGATATGTCCGAGTTCTCTGAGAAGCACACCTCCTCGCGTCTCTTCGGTGCTCCTCCCGGCTACGTCGGTTACGACGAAGGTGGCGAGCTCACCGAAAAGGTCCGTCGTCGCCCCTTCTCTGTCGTCCTCTTCGATGAGGTCGAGAAGGCTCACCCGGATATCTTCAACTCCCTGTTGCAGATTCTGGAAGAAGGCCGCCTGACCGATTCGCAGGGCCGCAAGGTTGACTTCAAGAACACGGTCATCATCATGACCACCAACCTGGGAACGCGCGATATCAATAAGGGCGTGCTCACGGGCTTCCAGTCCAGCGAGAACATCACTCACGATTACTCGCGCATGAAGGCCAAGGTGAACGAAGAGCTCAAGCAGCACTTCCGTCCCGAGTTCCTCAACCGTGTGGACGAGGTCGTTGTCTTCCCGCCGCTGGACAAGGAACAGATCAAGCAGATCGTGGATCTGATGATCGCCAACCTTGCCAAGCGTATGGAGGCTCAGGATATGAAGCTTCAGATCACCGACGAGGCGCGCGAGCTGCTTGCAGATCGCGGTTTCGATCCGGTTCTGGGTGCTCGTCCGCTGCGTCGCGCGATTCAGCGCGACATCGAAGATGCGCTCTCCGAGCGTATTCTCTTCGGCGATATCCTTCCGGGACAGGTTGTCACTGTCGGCGTGAAGGGAGAAGGCGCAGAACGCGAGTTCACCTTCAACGGTCAGTAAGACCGATAGCGGTGGGGTTCCTTGGATGGTTCCTTTGAGTTCACCGTGACGTGTTGTACGAGGCCGGGCGGGGGTCTGCGAGAATTGTTGCGCAGGCCCCCGCCCGGTTTGTGTTCGATTCAAACTGAGATATTCAGTACATACATGAATGTAATTTGTAGGATTTTTTCCGCGAAATATTGCGGAAAAGGTGAAAATAGTCAATGTGATGTTTGACTTGAGTTCTTCAAATGAGGGCGCCTCGTGGGACACTAAAAGATGCCAAATAGAAGAATAAATTCCCCTATCCATCAGCAAGAGTGGTGAAAAATATATGAAGCAGCAGCATGGTGCACCAGCATCGCGCGTTTATCGACGCCGTCTACCGGCTGCGTTGGTTGCTGCTTTTATCGTTACCGTCTCGACTCTTGCCATCCTTCACCAGGGTGTCACGACCGCTGAAGTCGATGTCGATGATGGCGGCATTTGGGTGACAAACTCTTCGAAACGACTTGTTGGTCACCTGAACTATGATTCCCGGATCCTTGACGGTGCCCTGCGCACAAAAACAACCGAATTTGATATCGGCCAATCGGGTAATGACGTCAGCTTGACGGATAAAACAAGCCACTCGGTTGCTCCCATTGACGTTGCTCAGGTTTCTGTAGGCGCAGCGACTTCGCTACCCGAAAATGCGAAGGTAGTTCAGGGTGGATCACGACTTGCTGTCATGGATGCTTCCCAAGGCCAGGTTTGGCTCGCTCAAGTGGCCAGCCCTTCCGGTACTGCCTATACCGACGAGGGCGCGCTGGCAAGCGATATGGAACAGGGAGCTGTTGCCGTTTCCCAGAAGGGCACTCTTTTCGCGATTTCAGCCCAAGGTGGCCGTCGTATTACCGTCACCCGCGAAGGCCAATTGGACCGCTTGAAATCGCAGGATATTGAAGGTCTTTCCGGGAACGCTGAACTGGTGATGACCGCAGTGGGCGAGCAGCCTGTTGCTTTGGATCAGCGAAATCGTGTTCTAGTTCTTCCCGATGGAAAGCTTCGCAACCTTGCCGATGACGGCATCAGTGGAAACATTACTCTGCAAGAATCTGGTCCCGAATCGTCTTCCGTGCTTCTCGCAACAGACCGCGAGTTGATCTCCATCCCTCTCAAGGGTGGAGCAGCCACGAAGGTTCCGGCTTCAAATGATGGTGCATCGGGTACGCCTTCGCGCCCCGTCTTCCATAAGGGGTGTGCCTACGCCGCATGGTCAAAATCCGGCGCATACCTGCGAAACTGTACTGATCCCAGCCTCAACAAGCAGATGACAGTTGACTCATTGAAGTCAGCTCAATCAATTGTTTTCAGAACAAACCGCACTCGAATTGTTCTCAATGACACTACTTCGGGATCGGTATGGATGCCCGAACACGACATGGTCTTGATGAACGACTGGGATCAGATCGAGTCTCAGCTTGAAAAGAAGGAAAAGCAAGAGGACTCTCCTCAGGTCACGGACCAAATTGCAGACCCAGAGCGAAAAGAACAGAACACTCCTCCCGATGCGGTTGATGACGACTTCGGTATTCGCCCCGGTCGAACCACTACGCTTCCGGTCCTCAACAATGATTCTGATGCGGATGGAGACGTCCTTACCGCTCGTCCAGTCACCGACCCGCAGTTTGGGAAGGTCACGCGTACCCGCGGTGGGCGAGCTCTTCAAATTACGGATATTCCCGATAATCAGACCGGTAGCACGTCCTTCACTTATGAGGCTTCCGACGGTAAAGCGGTTGCCACCGCTCGCGTGAATGTGACCGTCCACCCGTGGGACATGAACTCTGGTCCGAAGCAGCTCCGCGATCCCGGTGTCACTCTGGGCAACCGCGCTCAAATCGAGTACAACGTGTTGACTGACTGGCAAGACCCGGATGGCGACCCCATCTTCTTGGCGAATGCTCATGCGCCAGAAGGTATTGAACTTCAGTTCCGCGAGGAAGGAACCCTTCAAATCCGAGATCTCGGTGCCAGCGTGGGTGCGCACACAATCACTCTTGAGGTCTCAGACGGTCGTCAGAGCACTACTGGTACCCTCACCGTTAATGTTCAGAACCCTGGCAACTTGCCTCCCGTAGCGAACGCAGACTTCTACGTCGCGCGTGCCGGTGAAGTGACAACAATTTCTCCTCTTGCAAATGACACTGACCCCAACGGAGACAACCTGTCCCTAGTTGCTCTTTCAGTTGCGCCCGCGGGAAGCCAAATTACACCCGATCTTGAACTGGGAACTGTAAACTTCGTTGCCCAAGCTCCGGGTTCCTACCAATTCACCTATACCGTTTCCGACGGTCCTTCAACCGCTCTGGGTGTTATTCGCGTTGATGTTGTCGAGGCCGATCAGCAGGCAGTTCCCGTTGCTGAGGATGACCTCGCCGTCCTGCCCGCAGGCGGCTCTGCACTGGTTGCGCCCCTGAATAACGACTCAGATCCCGCTGGCGGCGTGCTGGTCGTCCAAAGAATTGAAGTTCCTGCAAATCTCGGCTTGGAAGTGACTCTGGTCGACCGCCATCTGTTGCGCATTACTGCCCCCGGTGGACTCGAGAGCTCAGTGTCCTTCGACTACGTCGTCTCCAATGGTACGAATACCGCTAAGGCACGAGTAACCGTCGTTCCAACCAGCGCACAGGACACGAAGCAGCCTCCCGAGTTGCAGCCAGACCGCACGCGCGTTCGTGTTGGCGATATC
This sequence comes from Pauljensenia sp., assembly GCA_042645485.1. Taxonomy (GTDB): domain Bacteria; phylum Actinomycetota; class Actinomycetes; order Actinomycetales; family Actinomycetaceae; genus Pauljensenia. Next base: position 6,364 of record JBHRQN010000061.1, on the reverse strand, counting down.
GCCTCGGTCCCAGTGCTTGCCAACGATCGTTCTCCTTCAGGCTTGACCCTGAAGGTTGACCCGAACCTCCAATTCACCCCGAACGAGGCCGTGGGTACTCCCTTTGTGACGGGCAACTTGGTCCGTCTTGAAGCGGGGAACACCCCGGGTGTCATGCACGTTGCCTACACGGTGCGCGACAGCGCTGGGAATATGGCCACGTCAACCGTGACCTTCGAGGTTCTTCCTAAGAGCGGAACCAATGCACAGCCGCAGCCGAAGGCACTGACTGCCTGGGCTGTGAGCGGTGAAACAACACGTATTCCGGTGCCTTTGAACGGCATTGATCCCGATGGCGACTCAGTCACTCTGGTTGGTATCGAACAATCCCCGACCAAGGGTACTGTCGAGCTCGGCGTGGACTGGCTGGAATACACTCCGGCACCCAATACGACGGGTACCGATGTCTTTACCTACATCGTCGAAGATCGTCAGGGGAAGCAAGCATCTGCACGCGTACGCGTGGGTATTGCCCAGCCTGCAACAATCAATCAGCCTCCGACGGCGGTTCCGGATACCGTTCTGACCCGTCCGAACAGGCAATTGGGCGTCGCGGTTCTCCAAAACGATATCGATCCTGACGGCGATCCAATCTCGATTGTCCCCGGTTCTCTTCAGACTGCGACCGCAGAACTGAAGCCTGAAATTCGTGGAAATTCCATTGTTTTGACGACCCCCGCGCAGGATGGTTCCTACTTGGTCTCCTATGAGGTCACCGATAACCGCGGTGGTAATTCACGTGGAACATTGACAATCAACGTTGCGAATGACGCGCTGCTCCAAGCTCCCATCGCGCGCGATGACGTTGTTGCGGCCTCGCAGCTGCCAGCAAAGGGCGGCACCGTGAAGGTCCCGGTCTTGGCAAACGACGAAGACCCGGATGGTGATGTCAACAACCTGCGTGTGTCCACGAAGGCCGCAGGCGTCGAAGTGAACGGTTCCGACCTGATCATCACTCCACAAGAAGAGCGCATGATGATCGTTTATACGGTGACTGACGCCGACGGTTTGAGCTCTTCGGCAGTTGTTTCCGTACCTGGACTTAAGCACAACCAGCCGACCATCGACACCACGAAGGTTCCTGTGAAGGTGCGTGCCGGTGAAGATGTCACCCTAGATATCTCCGACTACGTCATCGTTCGTGAAGGACGCAGCCCGCGTATCACCAATGCCGCAACACTTCGTCCTTCTGCTGGCATCGATCAGGGAATGACCTTGAGCGATGAGAGGCACGTGAGCTTCCACGTGAATTCGGAGTGGTCAGGGAAGTCGTCCTTCTCCTTCGAAGTCTCTGATGGAGCTGCGGGCGATGACTCGGCCCTAACTGCGACTTTGACTTTGCCGCTGAAGGTAGAAGCTACGCAAAATCAGCCGGTTTCCTTCATTCCTACTGTCATTAGGGTTGCTGCCGGAGAGGAAGCAACTGCCGTTGACCTCGCGCAGATGGTGCGAGATCCAGAAGGTGCAGACCCAGCGGGCTTTAAGTACGACATCTCGAACCTTCCCGAGGGCGTTGCAATCAGCCTCGACGGGCATATTCTGCGCGTCCGAGCTGATGTTGACCGTCCAAAGGGTTCAGTCGGTTCGGTGACCGTCAGCGTTGATGACGGTGCGGGTGCAGTAAGCGGCCAGATTCCGATCACTGTTGTCGCGTCGACCCGACCGCTGATTCAGGTCTCAGATGCGCTTTTGGAAGCAGCGCGTTCGGGCGGTCTCGAGGTCGTTGATTTGACGCGCTACACGATCAATCCCTTCCCCGAGACGCCAATCCGCGTTGTTGGTGCGTCTATTCAGATCGGTGAAGGAACCGTTGATCCCCAGGGAACGAACCTTAATATCACCCCTGCGGTCGGTTTCCGCGGACAGATGACCGTCCGTTATCGCCTGATGGATGCAACGGGTGATCCCGACCGTGTCGTTGAAGGCAAGGTGCGTTTGGTGGTCCGTGACCGCCCGGATGCTCCGACGAATGTCTCACTAACGGCGACCGGCCCGGGCTCCGCGCTGGTGACCTTCCAGGCGGGTGCCGATAACGGTGCAACCATCACCGGTTTCACCGCGACGGACCGCGCAACGGGTCGTAGCTACTCCTGCGAGTCAGGCTCGTGTGAACTTCGCGGTCTTGAGAACGGTCTGCGCCACTCCTTCACCGTTGTTGCGCATAACGCGGTTGGTGCTTCAGATCCTTCGGCAGCCTCTCCCGAGGTCCTCATCGATATGCGTCCCGAAGCGCCCCTGGCGCCTACAGTTGAGCCCGAAAACGGTGCAATTGTCGTGAAATGGACCCCTCCGACCAACCAGGGTTCCGCGATCAAGAACTACACGCTTTACGTGTACGAAAACGGCGGTGCACGTCAGATTGAGGTCCCAGGCGACGTTACTGAATGGCGCGTCGATGGATTGCGTAATGGCCAGACCTACTCTGTCGCAATCTCCGCGAAGAACGGTGCAGAAGAACCTTCACCGACCTCGCAGAACTCCGCGAAGGTGACACCCTTCGGTCCTCCGGATCGCACCGATGGAGTCCGCGTCGAAAACACCGGCGGACAGGGTAATACCGGACGCGTTCGTTTCACGTGGACAACACCGCGCACAAATGGCGCGGAAATTACCCGCTACACCATTGATGTCAACGGTCGAACCGTTGGTGAAGTTGGTGGGGATCGTAATGACTACGCTACCGATCTGCCCGTGGGCGAGAACTACCGTGTGAAGATTCGCGCGTACAACTGGAAGAACGACAGCTCAGAATCCGACGAAGTCGCCTTCCAGGTCTTCACCTCACCTCTCAACCCGAATGTGGGCTCCTTCTCCTCGACGCCGACCGGTAACCATGGAATGACGAAGGTCAGTGGCCTCTCTGTTAATCCTGGACAGGGCTTCAATAGCCGTAATCTTCACCTCGAGTGGTCGCACAGCGCTGGAGGCCCCTGGAACTCCGTGACCAGCGGTGAAACCATCAACATTGGTTCCGATGGAGATGTCCAGATCTTCATTCGCCAAGTTGGCAACGTCAATGGTCAAGAGGTTGCTGGTGGAGCGGTTCCTGTGACCGCGAAGGCGCTTTCTGCCCCCACGAAGCCGACCTACACGGTTGCGGTTCATGAAGGAAGCGTGACAGTGAGCTGGAATGCGAACCCGCCCGCTGGATATCTCGCACCCGATCAAGTTGTGGTCTGGCAACGGGTTGGTGGCGTTGAGACAGAAGTTCCTCAGGGAGCAGTTCTCAATGGCAGCGCAACAATTACCGCATCCGCTGGTTCGGCAATTGAGGTCGGCGTGGGTGCCCGTAACTCGCTTGGAACGACGTGGGGTAACTTGGCCGGAACCGGAACCGACACCGCGAAGATTAACGTTCCCGGTACATTCAGCGGTTCAACATCTCAATGCACTGCCGCGAATGCTCGTGGGGCAGAGCTAGCGGAATGCCAGATGGTCAGCATTACATTGCCCTCGACATGGGCAAGCGATGCAGTGCCACTGCGATGCTCGATGTGGGATGACTTCTCGCAGAGCTACGCGACCTTCACTCCTCGAGGAGGACCAAATTCCACCTTCGAAACGGGCGTTCGACTCAGTAAGGCAAATTCGGGTAATCTTCCGATTCTGCTCGGCCGAGTCACCTGCTCAGTTGCGAGGTAGCCGTGCCGCTTTTCGTTTCCAACTCATACGGGGGACTAACCCCCACCCCTCAACAAGCCAATCACTCGACACTGAAAGATGAATGGAGTCCCTCCCATGGCGCTTAGCTCGCAAGATGCCCAGCGTTTCGCCGAAACCTTCGCCGGTTTGGTCGGCGGTATCTCCCAGGCACTGCTGGACAAAGAACCGGTTATTCGCCTGGCTCTGACGACTATGTTCGCCGGGGGACACCTTCTTCTGGAAGATGCTCCCGGTACGGGAAAGACCGCTCTTGCTCGCGCGATCGCAGCAACAATTGCGGGCACGCACTCTCGTATTCAGTTCACCCCCGATATGCTCCCCGCGGATATTACGGGCGTGAATGTCTACGACCAGAAGAACAACGAGTGGCACTTCCGTTCCGGTCCGATCTTCGCCTCTATCGTCCTTGCCGATGAGATCAACCGTGCGTCGCCGAAGACCCAGTCCGCTCTCCTTGAGGTCATGGAAGAAGCACAGGTGACGGTTGATGGCGTCACCCACGCTGCGCCTCGTCCCTTCATGGTTATTGCAACGCAGAACCCGGTGGAACAAGCTGGAACCTACCCGCTGCCCGAAGCGCAGCTCGACCGATTCTTGATGAAGGCCTCGGTCGGCTACCCCTCGCGCGCGGCAATGGCTGAAATTCTTGACGGTTCTGCGGCCCCCGACCGTTCTAAGCGCCTCAAGCCGCTTCTTGAGAGCGGACAGGTGGTTCGCCTTTCCGAACTCGCCGCGCAGACGCACACCGAGCGCGCAGTCTTGGATTACGTTGCCGCCCTTGCCGAGGCCACGCGCGACGATGATTCCGCTACCTTGGGTGTGTCGACCCGTGGTGCTATCGGTATGGTTCGCTGTGCACGAGTATGGGCCGCAGCTCAGGGCCGTCACTTCGTGCTTCCCGATGACATCAAGGCTTTGGCAGCACCCGTGTGGGCACACCGAATTGTTGTCGATCCCGACGCGGCCTTCTCCGGTGCAACCGCTCAAGGCGTTATCGCGCGTGCTCTTTCCTCCGTCCCTGCCCCGGCGGTGAGCGCCTGAACATGCGCATCAAGGAAGTCCAAGGCGTGAAGGTGGGTGATCGTGGCTAAGCATTCGGCTCCGAAAGCTCCTGCCGCACCGCGTACCTCCGGTTCGCGCCGCGGTGCAAAACACCCCGGAGGAGAGCACCTCGACAGCGGAAAACCTCGTCGAGGAAAACGCTCCTCCGCCAAACGAGGCGCAGGTTCAAAGGACGCAAGCGCACGCTCGTCAAAGAGCTCAGTCTTCGCCTCGGCGCGCGCGAATGTGAAGACGAGCTTGGGCGGGCTTCGCCAGGGGAGGTCGCGTTTCGCGCAATCTCTGGGGACTGCTCCGGGTATGAAGTACCTGCGTCATGCGGCTCGCTCGGTGACCTCGGTTGGCTGGGTTGTGCTTTTCTCGGCCCTCATTGCAGCCATCGTGTCTCTCGCTTTTGGTTGGGTCGAAGCCTTCTTCGTCGCCTGCGCATGCCTTCTTGCCTTCCTCATCGCCGTTGTGTGGGTGATTGTGCCTTCCCCTCATAAGGTTTCAGTGCGACTTCCACGTCAGCGCATCGTTGCTGGTCAAACCGCTGTTGGTGAAATCACCGCTGAAAATATGTCGGATCGCCGCGCGCGCTCGGGTCTTATCGAACTTCCAATCGCCTCATCTGCACTTCAGTTCTTGGTTCCTCCTCTTCCCGGAAGGGGAGTCTGGAGTGAAGTGTTCTCCGTCGTTACCCATCGCCGAGGCCTGGTGACCGTTGGCCCTGCACGCGCACTTCGCGCTGACCCGCTGGGTCTGATTCGTCGAATTGGCACGTGGTCGGAGCCGGTAACCCTGTACGTCCACCCGAAGACCATTCGCGTTCCTTTCGATGCGACGGGTATCCACGCCGATGTTGAGGGTGTCACGACGGCGAAATTGTCATCCTCTGATGTTTCATTCCACGCGCTTCGTGATTACGTTCCCGGTGATGATCGCCGAAATGTCCACTGGCCAATGACCGCTCATATCGGGCGCCTTGTTGTTCGCCAGTTTGAGGAAACGCGCCGTTCGCACCATTTGGTTGTTTTGGATACGCGACTGGGACAGTGGAATGACCGCGATTCTTTCGAAAATGCTGTATCGATTGCGGCTTCTTTGGTCGTTGCCGACATGGCTGCTTCTCGGACCGTGTCTTTGACGACTGCTACCGATTGGGTGACGACCAGCGCAGCGACGCGCATGCTCGATGCAATGTGCAAGATTCAAGACTCGGGTGAAGCCGATCTGATGGCGCGTCTTCGTGAGGCAATCGCTAAGCGTCCTGGTCTTTCGGTTGTCACGGTTATTGCTGCGCCAACGGTTGATGATGATCAGGCTTCACACCTGTTGAATGCCATTCCGGTTGATGTGCGCAGTGCGGTGGTCCGAGTTCGCCCCGGCCATCCGAAGCTACGTCGCCTGAGCCACGGAACTTTGGCTGATTGCCCGACTCTTGAGGATCTTCCTCGCTTGGTTGCTGCGGGAGGTCTGGCCTGATGTCTCAAACAACCACCGGTTTTCACCTGGGTGCCCGCGCCGGCTTCCAGGTCTCTCGCCGAGGCCTGCCGTCCTGGTTCCTCATTGGTTTAGTTCTGCTTTTCCTTCCCACCATTTGGGTTCACGAGGCCGTTTTTGG
>JBHRQN010000060.1:0-10166 GCA_042645485.1 Pauljensenia sp. | reverse complement strand
TGGGTCCGGAGTTGGGTCCGGAGTCGGTGCCGGCAGCGAGACGCTGAGGGCAGTGCTCAAGCCAATGCGTGCGTTCGCCCGCATTGTTGTGCATGCCTCCGGAGTCGGATCAGCCATACAATCCACGCCAAGAAGATCGTTGGTCGTAGGACGCTCGATCTTCACCATGCGGAGATTGTCGAATAAGACCGGCGCATCGCCCTCATCAGCGGCGATGGTGAAACGCACCTTCGTTCCATCCTTCGTGACCGTGAAAGTCACAGGAACGCGTTGGAAGGAACTAGGATCGCTATTGGTCCGGTGCTTCTGATCCGCAGCCATCCAGTTTTCGGCCCAGGTTCGGTCAATGACGGTCTCTGGGTTTGCAGCAGGATCGGTATCATTCACCGTCTGGACATCCAGATAGTTCTGTCCGACCAGTCCTTCAGCATTTGTATTCACCGTCAGCGTTTGTTCATCATCCAAGGAGCGAGCACGACGTGCGCTTCGCGTACCATCACTGCGATCGCTACCCGAAACAGCTGCGCGCGTCGTTCCATCAGGAACAAGAACGCCCAGCTCGGCGATTGCAAGCAGGCCATCGGGTTGGTCGGCCTTGGTCTTGTAATTGCTCAGGACTCGGATGCGAACATATTTCGCGTTCACGGCCTCGTCGAAGGTAATGCGCTGAGCAAGAGCCGTGTTTCTCAAAGTGCCTTCGGCGACCTTCTGATTGATGTTCGCTGCGTCTTGGCCAACATAGACCTCGTAGGCCTTGGGCCGGCCATTAGCTTGCCCCGCGCGTCCTGCGATCGACAGACCGCCGATACTCACCGGCTGTGCGCCAGTGGGATCGTTTCCTTCGAAGAGTGCGAGATCAATCGTGCTGGGGTGATCGGTGAGGTTGACCCAATCCTTGTCGTAGAAGGTCGTCAGGTCCTTGTCGAACATGTTCGAGGCCGGGTTCCCTTCGTAGGCAGCCGGTGCGCTGACCAGCTGGAGGGCTCCCGTGTAGTCCTTGAGTGTCAGAGTCGGCGTGGGCTCAGGGGCGGGGGTGTCGCCACCCTCGGTAGCATTTCCACACAGGACGCGGGCATTGCCCCAGTTCGCGTGGTCGTTACCATTGCCATTGCCACCGTCTCCAACGATCAAGCGGATGTATTTCATCCCTCGAACATTGCCCGAGATGTCCCTCGGTTCGCTTCCTCCCCTGATGACCGAAGTTTCTGGAACGACATCGGACCAGTTGGAACCGTCAGTGCTACCGATGACGTGGAAGGTCACTGAGCCACTCCACTGTCCATCCTGCACGCCAACTGTTGCCTTGAAGGTTGTGCACTTTCCTTCCAGTTCGAAACCGAGGTCACTGGGAGCGTGTGCGCCCAGCCCCTTGGCATAGGGCTGATCATTCATCGAGATCGGATCACCGTCTCCTGCTTGATCTTCACCGACCTCGCTATCACGTTCGACAGGCCCCCAGCCGTTGGAGTTCCACGTCGATGAGAAGGGGATGTCAGATAGGTAGTTGACGGCATTGGACTTGATGGATCCCAGGGCTGTCACACTCGTTGTGCCCACGGCGGTACGGTCCTCATCACCGATCCGGTAGTGGGCCTGGTGCGTCAAGGTGACGGCATTGCCACCGGCCCCTTCGGGAATGTTCACCGTCCACGTGGTGGTGAAGGTTTCTCCCTTGGCAAGAGTCTCGGCAGTCGTGGGCGAAGTCGCCTGTGCGCTCCACCCAGCCGGAAGACTCAATTCGCTGCGGGCATTGGTGATGTCCGCAGACTCATTATTCACCAAGGTCGTTGTCACCTGGACGGTCTTGCCTTCGATCGCGCTTCCCTGGGTTGCGATGCTCGCAGCAGCGCAGGCGGGGACGTCGGCGGTTGTTCCAAGATCTTCGACTCGGAAGTTATCGATCGAGAAATCGTTTCCTGACTTTCCGCCCTGGACGTTGTAGAGGCCAACCCAGTAGGAGCCGCAAGCACCAACATTGAGTTCTTCAACGAAGTGCGAGGGCCTCTCCGTTTGGGGAAGGAGCGTCGAATCGAGATAGTTCGCACTGACTCCATCAGCTCCCGCAGAATCGTATGCGGTGACCCAGTAGTATGAACCGCTCACGGCGTTGTCGTAATCGTAGGAAATACGGTAGCGGTGTCCCGCCTGCAGATTCACGGTCTGCGGAACAGTCCGGTAGACAAGACCGCCGTTTTCTTCATGGCTCTTCAGCGACCAGTGTCCCGCGATCGCATCATCCGTCGCCTTTCGTGAACGATCGGGAAGGACTCCGCCTCGTTGAGTGTAGGGAGCGTTCAGCGAGGCCAGGACTGTGCGCGGGTCCGTGATATTGCCGGCGTCGCCCTTGACGAAGGGGCCCCAGCCTTCCGCAATATTCTCGAAGTCCTCAAATACTGTCGTCACAGGCTTGTCTCGAGTAGCCCCCAAGTCCCCATTTCGCTGCTGCGATCCGGCGCTTGTCACTCCATCTCCCGAGGCGGAAATAGTGACCTTGCGGGTCTTTCCGTTGTTGATTTGGAGCCACGCGCTGCCCTGGTAGGTTCCTGCGTTGAGGGTCATCTCTTGGGACAGCGAGGCCTTGCCTGCACCCAGTTGCGCGACAGGATCACCGTGAGGATCCTTCACGACGCTCACTGAACCAGCCGTTGTGTAGCCACTCAAGCTTCCCGAGTTAAATCCGGGATCAGCGAAGACGGTTCCTGCACCCCATGCGGGGGTTGAGACGGCTGCGGGAGCGTTTTCTGGAACCAGCACGAAGGCCGTGTGGTCGCGATCGCTTTCAGCCACTCCGTCATAGACCGAGGCCGGGATGGTGACCTTTCCGCCGGAAACAGCCAGATCAGTGACCTTCACGCGTCCTTGATCGGTGAGTCGGTAGAGAGCTAGAGACCCAACACCTTGATACGCCTTCGTCAGCGTCCACTCCGTCGCAGTTCCAGCGGGGTTGTAGTAGTACAGGCGATCTGCCCCGGCAGAAGTTCCGTTGTCCTTCCACGGCAAGAGGTAGCTATCGCCTCGAAGGACTGTTGCCCCGTCGTAGACAAATTCACGCGAGGAAGACATGTCTGCCTGAATCGTCCCAACGACGTAGCTAGCCTCTGTTTGAGCAGTAACCGCCGTCGCCCCTGAAGCCACCGTTCCATTGGCAAATGTGTAGGTGTGCTTCGTCTTGCCGTCCCCTGCATCCGCGGTGTCGTAACGCATGATGCGAGAGTTCTGGAGGAACTTGCTGGGCAGGTTGTTTGACCAAATATTGCGATAGAACGCGTCTTGGTCTTGGTGGCCAGTCCAGCCTTCGAACTCGACAATCTGGGGGTAGCCCAAGACAACGTTCGGGTTCCAATTGTCCTTATTCGCATTGTCGACGAAGCGGATGACCTGGGAGTTCAAGCCCTTGTTGGTTGCACCACCGTAGTGCTCGTCATTCGACCAGTGTGACCACAGCGAGTGCCTCTCGAAGCGGTCTGCCCATTCAGATCCGACTTCCCATCCCATCTTGTTGAGTTCGTTGCCCAAGCGGTCAGCTTGCCAGCCCGAACCGTAGTAGACGTCGATGTAGATCCAGCGGAAATTCGGGTACTTACTTAAGGGGAATTGATTGCGCAATTCCTGGAAGCGATTAACGGCACCGCCATTGCCCAAGTCGTCACGCTGATTGACGTAGTAGGACTGGTTGAGCCAGTTCCACCCGCGGCCACCGGTGAAGGGAAGAGAACGGAAAGAGTTTGCTTCCGGGTAGGCCTCGGTCGTATTGACGTGAACGCCGTAGATCGCATTGACATCCTTCGTGCTGGCGAAGAGGGTGCCGAAGTCGGCCTCGCCACCGGCGCGAGTATTGATGTTACCGCCGTAGTCCATGTGGCCCGAATCGTGGCCTTCAGAGGCATAGCCCTTGACCATGACGCGCTGCCCTAGGCCGTCAGTCGCAAGGCTCACGCGCTTGACGTCATCGGCGATCTGGAGGAAAGGATGCGTTGCGGCCGAACCGAAATCGAAGGGAATGTGAGTAACGACCCACTTATGATTGTCGGCTGCGCCAGTGATCTCGGGAGTGATATCCGCATAGGCAACTGCGGCATCTTGCCAATCAACGCCGCCCGAAGAGTTCGCGTCTCCTGTGAAGACAAGTGTCGTGTAGGGGCGTTCTTCGTCCCCAATAGCATCCGTCGCGGCCTCGGAACGGTAGGTCCACTGACCGTTTTGCGCGATCAGAGTCTTGATGCCGTTTTGTTCGATAACTTGGCGCTTCCACCTGGAATTCCAGTTGTTTTCATAGCCGTGGGGCTGGTCGTAGGTCGCGTTGGTTTCCATACCGACGGCGACCTTATTGGTGTTGACCATTAGGTAGGCGCTGGGTTGTTCGTAGTAATCAATGGGCGTCGAGGCGGTGATGCTGGCAAAAGTATCGTCAACACCCGCATAGGAGTCGCCATTGGCTGCGCCTCGGGAGACTCCCGTGATGCCACATGCGTATGCTCCGCCTTGGTCTGCATTTACTGAGACGAGGCCGTGGCCGGGAATTTCCACCGTGTGCGCGCCGCTCATCTCGGTGATGCGGAAGGTCAAAGTCGGTCGCTTTGCACCCTCCGTTCCTTGGGAGCGGGAGGTGATTTCCTGTACCTCAATCTCGGCTTTCATCGTGATCTCACTGCCGACGAAAGTTACCGTGTAGGCGACTTTCTGGTCGGAAACACGCTGCGCTTCAACAGTGTCGACGGTGTATTGGTTTCCGTCGATCGTGACCTGGTGAAGCGTTTCCGCGCGGCCGCCAACGGGGTTTCCCGCAAAGGTATATCCGGTGACCTGCGGGAATTCGTGCGAGACCGTTGCACGAAGTTGTCCCGCGCTAATGGTCGTGGGCGCGTTGAGAATAACGGGGGTATCTGTTGCACCTTCAGTAGCATGTGCGACCGCTGATCCCGGAAGGGACAAGGCGAGTGCCCCAAGGATGGCCAGGGGTCGCCAAAAGACGCGTTTGTCTATCATCGTGTCGGGCTCCTTTGCCTAGACGTGACTCATCTATCTTCCAGCGAACATTCATCAAATGCAAGGAGTTTTTGAGAGGTATTTGTTCCACAGGTGGAGCACAGCTTGTCCATAATCCCTACAGAAAAGCGCAGGGGATTCTTGTGGACATGAACACGAACAACCTTCCCCAGCCGGCCACCCCTTCGGCCGATGATCTTGCACGCACCCTAGCTGCTCGCCAGCAGGCACAGGCAGCCACCGCCCAGACCCAGGCCTCCCGCGCGGAGGGTTCCTCGGCCTCGGCACACCACACGAAGCCCACACGCACCCGTCCCACGAAGCGTCGCCGCAAAGGCCTGCGCAACGGAATCATTGCGGGCGCAACTGCGATCACGCTGGCTCTAGGTGGCACCACTGCTTGGGCCCTCAACCGCTACGTGATCGATCACGTTGAAGTTACCAGTGCCTCTTCTTACGAGGCCTCACAGGGCAACGCGCAGACCACTTCCTTGAATACCGATACCGCAACCACAACCTCGGACACCTACACGAACGGAAACACCAAGATTTCTGTCAAGCAGGTTCAAAACAACGGTGTCACCTACTACGTCGCAGACGTTCAACTTTCTGATGCGACCGCTCTTCGTTCAGCTTTTGCGAACGACCAGTTCGGAGCGAACATCACGGACCTCGTCTCCTCGATCGCAACCGACAATAATGCAGTCTTCGCTATCAACGGCGACTACTACGGTTTCCGTTCGACCGGCATTGTGATCCGAAACGGCACGATCTACCGCGACAGCGGCGCACGTCAGGGCCTGGCCATCTACAAGGACGGCACAATGAAGGTCTACGACGAAACTCAGACCAATGCCCAGACTCTGGTCAACGAGGGCGTGTGGCAGACACTCTCCTTCGGCCCTGCGCTTTTGCAGGACGGCCAGGTCATCAGCGGAATCGACAACCTGGAGATCGATACCAACTTCGGTAACCACTCGATCCAGGGTAAGCAGCCGCGAACCGCGATCGGCATCATCGACGACAACCACTTTGTCTTCGTCGTTGTGGATGGACGCTCTCGCACGTCTAGCGGCGTGACGATGAGCGGCCTTGCAGAAATCATGCAGAGCCTGGGAGCAAAGACCGCCTACAACCTCGATGGTGGTGGCTCCTCCGAAATGTGGTTCAACGGCCAAGTCGTCAACAACCCCTCTAACGGTGGCGAACGCGCTACCTCCGACATCATTTACATCACGAAGGGAGCATGAGCGATGTACGTGTTAATCCCCGCTTACCAACCGGACGCACGATTGCCGCGTCTCATCCTTGAACTGCATCGCGCAGATCCTTCAACCAAGATCGTCGTCGTTGACGACGGTTCAGGCCAAAAGTTCAGTGATATTTTCGAGGCCTCAGCCACCGCGGGCGCACACGTGATCTCTTATGAGAACAACCGCGGTAAGGGATACGCGCTTCGGGAAGGCTTCACCTGGATCCGTGATGTTGCAGGCGACTTATCAGAGTGCGTGGTGACCGCGGATGCGGATGGGCAGCACACGCTCAATGACATTTTCCGTGTTGGTCGGACGTGCACAGATACCGGCACAAGCGTGCTTGGCGTTCGCGAATTCGTTGGGCATGTCCCCGCTCGTTCCCGGATCGGCAACACTGCAACTTCCGCTTTGTTCTGGCTCGCAACGGGCTGGAAGCTCAAGGACACACAGACCGGGTTGCGCGCATTTCCGGTGGCCCTGCTTCCCGCACTACTCGAGGTTCAGGGTGATCGTTACGAATACGAGCTCCGCGTCCTTTTGCACCTGGCGAAGTTCCGTCATCCGGTGACCCAAATCCCGATTGAGACGATCTACGAGGCCGGGAATCCGACTTCCCACTTCCGCCCCTTGCAAGATTCGGCTCGGATTTGGGCACCGCTACTGAAGTTCGCCGCTTCTTCTGGTGTTGCAACCATCATTGACTATGTACTGGTCCTTGCCTTGAATGCCCTCACTGGAGCTCTCTTCTTCCCGGTTGTTGTGGCTCGTATGGTGAGCGCCTCGGTGAATTTCGCAATGAACCGTCGCGTTTTCGAGGCGACGGGAGTGCCCTTGCGTCGCAGTGCCCTCCGTTATGCCGCGCTTGCCATCGCAGTGGTCGCAGGGTCGTACACGATGCTTGCAGTACTGACTGGAATCGGAATGCCGCTGTGGATCGCGAAGATCATCGCTGACACGACTATGTATCTGGTTTCTTACTCGGCACAAAGCCGCTATGTCTTTGCACCCGCTCAGGAGCAGAGCGCCAAGGCCTCGCGTCATGAGTCTCAGGATCAGGCAAAGTCTCCAGCTCAGTCCCAGACGAAGGAGCTCGAGGTTACTGTCGCGGGAGCAGCCTCGGCACAGCTGAGCAAGCAGGCGGGAAATACTCCGGTAAGGCCCGTACTGCCCACGCCCGCGGCACCGTCCATATCGACCATCCGTTCACTGAATCACGCGGCTTGAATGCTCAGCGCTCAAGTGTCACCTTGAGTCGAGCCTCGTGAGCGTCGGATAATAACTATCCTCAGTGGCATACTTATGGCCTGTATAACGCATTATCAAGGAGCACCCATGCGTATCGAGATCCTCAGCGAATGTGATCCATCGACTATTGAAAAGGTTCACGAGGCCTTTGACCGTCTACTTCCGCAGCTTTCCTCTTCCGCACAGCCTTTGTCGCTCGAACAAATCCAGGAGCTTCTGGCTCAGGACTGCTTGCACTTGGTGTGTGCACTGGATGAGAATGACCGGATTTTGGGAATGCTCTCGCTGGTTGTTTTCGATATTCCAACTGGCCGCCGAGCATGGATCGAAGATGTCGTTACCGATCAGGCCGCACGCGGTCAAGGCGTGGGACAGAGCCTTGTTGATGCTGCAGTCGAGCACGCTCAGGAGCTGGGAGCTAAAACAGTCGATCTCACATCTCGGCCGACGAGAGAGGCGGCGAACCGCCTCTACCGTCGGGTTGGTTTCCTTCAGCGTGAAACCAACGTCTACAGGAAGTCTTTCTGACCCCGTAGGACCCGTATATGGGAGGTGGGACAGCACTCGCTGTCCCACCTTTTCTGTTTAAAGAAGCGTATCTGATATGACGTTGAGGATTCTCAGCAGGGTATCGCGATCATCGCCTTCTACCGCGCCAAGAAGTCCGTTGCGTACAGCGCTTGCGAAGACGGCATTTGCCGCCTCGTAGGCCTGACGCCCTTCAGGGGTAATGCACACAAGGACAGAACGTCGATCCGTTGACGATCCTTCTTTGGTAATGAATCCCTTCGCTACAAGGCGAGAGATTGCACGACTAGTTCCCGAACGTGTCAACGAGACCAGCGCACCCAGCTCGCCAGAACGCATGGGCTGCTCACCGTTAGCAAGCTCGTCAAGCATCTCAAACTCAATCAGAGCAAGAGGTGCACTTTTACTAATTTCCGAACCTAACGTGCTTTGAACAGCACGTGTCACAGAACTCCACGCGTGCCAAAGCTCAGATTCGCTCTCATCGAGGAGAGTCTCATTGCTTTGTGTAATCACCCTTTTAATTTATCATCTTAGCAACAATAAAACTACCTTCTGACCTGCGCAAATGCCCAAATAAACCGGACAGTTTTTCACCGAATTAATACGAAGTGATACGATCTGACAACAAAATCACCCAGCACAATGATCAAAGTTGAATGACTGTCAGCTCACATTTCGTGAGCTAGTGAGCGAAATGATCAAGATGGTCGATTTTTACGCCGTGCACAAATGAGCACGCCTTCGTGAACGAAACGTGCAGCGTAGGATGGATGCATGACACCACGACTTGAATCGGATCATCCCGAACTCGACGCAAACACTTTGGACTACGTCCATTTCCTTGCAGATTCTCCAAGCCCCTACCACGCTGCACATCTCGTTGCGCAGCGCTTGGAAAACCTCGGTTTCAGCCGACAAGATGAAACAGTGGCATGGGATGCAACTCCCGGCGGACACGTAATGGTTCGCGGAGGCGCTGTCATGGCATGGGTAGTTCCCGAAAATATCAGTGACACCGCCGGTTTCAGGATCGTTGGAGCACACACAGATTCCCCCGCTTTCACCCTCAAGCCCTCACCTCAGACGACAACGACTGATGGCTGGGGACAAATCGAGGTCGAGGTCTATGGCGGAATGATCATGAATTCCTGGCTGGACCGCGAACTGTGCGTTGCAGGCCGACTGATTTTGGCCTCGGGAGAAGAAATCCTGGTACGCACTGCTCCCCTGGCCCGCATTCCTCAGCTGGCAATCCACCTCAACCGCGGGGTTAACGAATCTCTACACCTCGACCCCCAGAAGCATCTGCACCCGGTGTGGACGGTCGATACTCCCGATGCATCGCTCATGGATACCATCGCGCAGGCAGCAGGTTTGGATAACGCAAGTGACGTGGTCTCTTTCGATCTGATCTGTGTGCCTTCACAGGGCCCTGTCACCTTCGGCGCAGATGCACAGTTCGTCGCTTCGGGACGTCAGGACAATCTCTCGTCGGTTCACCCTGGACTGTGTGCGCTTGAAGACCTTGCTCGCCAGGGGCTCCCCTCAGACGGTGACATTCTTGTTTTCTCATGCTTCGACCATGAAGAGGTCGGTTCTGAGTCTCGCACAGGCGCAGCTGGTCCAATCCTGGAAGACGTTCTGCGCCGCACTGCTTTCGCCTTGGGACGCGATGAAGATGGTTACGCGCGCATGATCGCCTCCTCGACATGCGTGAGTGCTGATGCTGCACACTCAATTCACCCGAACTACCCCGAGGTTCACGATCCTTCACACCACCCCGTCATGGGCCGAGGCCCCATCCTCAAGATCAACGCCAAGCAGCGCTATGCAACCAATGGGGTCGGAATGGCTCTGTGGAAGCGCGCCTGCGATGCGGCAGGAGTTCCAACACAGAACTTCGTGTCGAATAACGCGTCACCATGCGGAACAACAATTGGTCCAATCACCGCAACCCGACTGGGTATTGAAACAGTGGATGTGGGCGTTGGCCTGCTCTCTATGCACTCTGCTCGCGAAATGAGCCATGTTGCAGACCTCCTGGGACTGCGCAAGGTTCTGGCAGCCTACTGGCTTGGGGCCTGAGCGAATACGCTCTAGACAGAAAAGGCCACACATATTTACGGCCGTGGGGGGGGGGGGGGGGGG
>JBHRQN010000059.1:0-10274 GCA_042645485.1 Pauljensenia sp. | reverse complement strand
CAGGAATTCCTGCGGGCCACACCCCTCATTACGCTATGTTCAGCGAGCCTGGTAGGTCAGGCAGTCAGCGCTGGTCGATCCCACGCGAATCGCAGAAGCGGTGCACTCAAGATCGGTGTTGAAGGAGCAATCCGCCTTCTGGCAGGCACCCACAACGGGGCTCTTACGCTCAAGACCGCCACGAACAGACAGCGGCACGAAGGTAGAGCAGGTGCGTCCGTAGCCGATGGTGACGGCGCCGGCAGCGCAACCATTGTTGTTGTAGGAGCACTCGGAAACGGAGCAGTCCTGAACCAAGGGAAGGTCGATGGTCGTCATGATGATCTCCTTGAAGAGTCGGAATAAAGAATGAAGACACTCCAAGAATGACGTAATTAAATTCAAAATCCACTACATCCCATTTTTCCGCGAAATACCGCCACTTTAAGACGCATCGACACGCGAAATGCAGGAGTATTTACGAAACATTCCAACCTGCTATTGATCTAAGGCAAGCCTGCACTGATCAAAGCGAATTTGACCAAAGAACCCGCTGTTTCCCCCTCTGCATATCCTTTGGCTCAGCAGTTTTGATCAGTCATCAAGCAGCTCAGCGTTTTCCAGCCAGGCTTCTTCCAACTCCTCAATTTCGGCGCGCAAATCCGTGGACTGCGTAGAAAACGATGTCATCTCATCCAAGACTGAAGGATCCGTTGCGACTTTTTCAGCGAGAAGGGCAAGCTCGGCCTCGACCTTTTCCAAACGCGTGCGAAGACTTTCAATCTTTCGTTCCAAGCGCGCGGCTTCCTTCTTCGCCGCTCGCCTGGCCGCCGAATCCGTCATCCCCGCGCTCTTTGCACTGTCAGATGATTCCCCACCCGGTGTATTTCCAGATTGACTAGGGCGCAGCGCGCTTTCACCGCTAGTGGAAGCGTCCGCGGCAAAAGTGGCGCCGCCGGCCTCGCGAATGCGAAGGTACTCCTCTACCCCACCGGGAAGGGCACGCAAGCTTCCATCTCCTAGAAGCGCAACTTGGTGGTCGGTCACTCGTTCAAGCAGGTAGCGGTCGTGACTGACGACAACCAGAGTTCCCGGGAAGGCATCCAGCAGGTCTTCCATTGCCGCCAAAGTATCCGTATCCAGATCGTTTGTTGGCTCGTCAAGAAGAAGGACGTTTGGTTCAGCCATGAGCAGGCGCATGAGCTGCAGACGGCGTCGCTCGCCACCGGAAATCTCTGAAATCCTGGTCCATGCACGCTCTCGAGTAAAGCCCATCCTCTCAGTCATTTGCGAGGAGGAGACTTCCTTGCCGTCAACGATCACGCTGTGCGCAACCTGATCGACGGCCTCGACAACGCGCAAATCTGAAAGATCATCAAGCTCGTGGGTATCCTGCGAAAGCGTGGCTACTTGAACGGTCTTTCCACGCTTGACGCGTCCACTTGTTGGTTCCAGATCCCCTCGAAGCAGATTGAGAATTGTCGTTTTACCCGCGCCATTCACGCCGACCACACCGACTCGTTCACCGGGAGCAAGACGCCACGTCACGTGGTCAAGAATGGTGCGTTGGCCGCCTTCTGGAGTTGGGAAGGTGACGGTAACGTCCTCGAGGTCCAATACGTCTTTCCCGAGGCGCGCGGTCGCCATTTTCACCAGCTCGACGCTGTCCCTAGGCGGGGGAACGTCAGCAATGAGCGCTTCGGCGGCGGCAATATGGAACTTCGGTTTGGATGTTCGCGCGGGGGCACCTCGGCGCAGCCAGGCCAACTCCTTTGTCAATAGGTTTGCGCGTTTCTTCGCAGCCACATCAGCTTGGCGAAGACGCTCCGCCCTGGCCAGAGTGTAGGCAGCGTAGGAACCATCGTAAATTTCGACGCGTCCGGGAATCTGAGGCCGAGAGCCGCCCGGATCAATCCCCGGAACAACTTCCCAAATCGTTTCGCACACGGCATCCAAGAACCAGCGGTCGTGGGTGACCGCAATGAGAGCGCCGCTTGCACCCGGACGAGCAAAACGCGCATTCAAGTGCTGCGCAAGCCACGCGACACCTTCCACATCCAAATGGTTCGTTGGTTCATCCAAGCAGACAACATCCGAGGGCAGCGCAAGAACTCGCGCCAGATCAACACGGCGACGTTGTCCGCCAGAAAGTGTTCCAACCTGAGCATGCAGGTCGATATCAGAGAGCAAACCAGCATGGATATCGCGAATTGCGGGCTGCGAGGCCCATTCGTATTCTTCAAGTCCGGGGTGCACCGCGTCCATCACGCGCGCGTCATCATGAAGATGATCGCCCTGCTCAAGCATGACAATGCGCAGACCATCACGGGTGATAAGTCGGCCATCGTCAGGCCGGAGCAGGCCGGCTACCAAACGCAGAAGCGTCGATTTTCCAGCTCCGTTGGGGCCAAGAATGCCGATGCGAGAGGAGTCTTCGACACTGATATCAACGCCCGCAAGTAATTGACGCGAACCAGCAAGGGCTCCCAGTGACTGCGTCCCCAGTAAGTGGGCCACTCTTAGCTCTCCTCTTCTTCCACGATTGCCCCCACTGCCGGGCCGGAGGTCGGTAGGACTGCGCTAACTTCACTGCTTGTTCGAAGAGATTCAGCGAGCTCATCGGCATGTTCCCTATTACGGGCAAGGACAGCAATGGTCGGCCCCGACCCCGAAAGGATCGCTGCGCAGGCACCCGCATCCTTTGCGTCGTGAATCGTTGTTGCGAGTTCGGGGTACAAGTGTAGAGCTGGGGCAGTCAGGTCATTGCACAGCACCGAAGCAAGTGCATCGGCATCTGCGCAAAGTGCTTGCCTCTCCATCTCACTCAGCTGTGCTGGAACGCCGCCTTCTCGCAGCTGATCAAGGGTTCGAAAGACCTCGGGGGTCGACAGGCCGTGGTGCGCACGCGCCATCACCCAGTAATGACGCGGCCACAACGCCTGATCCGGATCAAGCAAGGAAGTGAGGCGGTCCCCTCTCCCCTGCCCCAGAGTCATTCCGCCCATAATGCAGGCAGGCACATCTGCGCCCAGAGTACGGCCGATCTGGCAGAGCTGTTCAAGCGTCAATCCCAATCCCCACAGCTGGTTGCAGGCAACCAGAGCAGCGGCAGCATCAGCGGAGCCTCCGGCCATTCCTCCGGCTATCGGAATGCGTTTATCAACGTGAATATTTACACCGGCAGCAGTCTGAGCCCAAGGACCGGCCGCGGCCAGTTTTTGCAGTGCACGCGCTGCTCGATATGCCAGATGACTGGCGGGATCAAGATCTGCCATCGCAGCTGTTGCAACTTCATCTATCGAGCCATCGGCACCGTATGCCACCGTTTCAATGCGGATACCTGGCGACTTTGAGGTACGTACGGTCACGCTTTCACGAACATCTAGGCATTCAAAGACTGTGACCAGCTCGTGATATCCATCAGCATCCGGGGCACCCGCACGAAGGATGACATTGACCTTCCCGGGTGCCGATGCACGTATCTCACGCACGGGGCTGCTCCACCCCGCTGTGCTCGCTTTCCTGCGTTGTATGCTCCGAATCTTCAGCAGCGCGGCGCTCCTTGGCGTAACGATCCTGCTCCGGAAGAGGAATCTTGCCCTCAGCGCGCATTTCAAGCAAAACCGAACCCAGACGCACGTAATCGTCAATCCCCAGCTTTTCGCCTCGGATCGAAGAATCTACGTCAGCGCGGTCGCACAGCTCCTGCGCGACCTCGGCACTGCCGGCCCAATTCTTCAAAGCGGCGCGCAGTGTCTTCCGGCGCTGAGAAAATGCAGTATCGCAGACCTCGAAAGTCGCAAGACGCAAGGACGTATCCCCGCGCGGGGTCTTCGAGCGCCGAAGCTCCACCAGCGCGGAATCCACGTTGGGAACGGGCCAGAATACCGAGCGTCCAATGGTACCCGCGCGGGTTGCCGTTCCGTACCACGCGGCCTTTACCGAAGGAACTCCGTAGGTACGCGAGCCCGGCTGAGCAGCCAGGCGATCGGCAACCTCGGCCTGAACCATTACTAGTGCCGACTCTAAGGAGGGGAAAGACTCCAACATGGAAAGCAACAAGGGAACCGCAACATTGTAGGGAAGATTCGCCACCAGGTGCGTTGGCGCCGGCCACTCATCCTCGAAGTCTTCGAGGCCATTAATCTGAACGGCATCTCGATTGATCACGTGGAGACGCTCCGCGGCCTCAGGCATACGCTGCGCAACGGTCACCGGAAGCGCACGGGCAAGCACCGGATCGATCTCGATGGCGCGTACCTGTGCCCCCGCTTCAAGAAGTCCAAGGGTCAGCGAACCCAGCCCGGGCCCGACCTCAATAACTTGCGTTCCTTCGCCAATTCCCGCGTCACGCACGATGCGCCGAACAGTACCGGCATCATGGACAAAGTTTTGTCCCAGGGTCTTAGTTGGGCGCACACCCAGCGCCTGGCAGATCGCGTGCACTTCAATAGGACCAAGCAGCCCGCTCTCGCTGGGCTGGGCATCACTGGGCACATTCGGCGTGGAATATCGACGGGGAGAAGTCACGCTCCCATCCTAAAGGATCAGTACCATCCGACGGAGTTTGAATGCCCCAGCGCAGAGCACGGTGTCCCATAGCGTCCGGCGATGTACCCCAAGCCCCACTTGATCTGCGTGACCGGGTTGGTTTGCCAATCTGAACCCGCCGAAGCCATCTTGCTTCCCGGCAGTGCCTGCGGAATGCCGTAGGCGCCGGAAGAGGAGTTCTTCGCGTAGGGATTCCAGTGGGACTCACGGTTCCACAGTGCGACCAAGCATTGGAATTCGGAGTCTCCCCATCCGCGAGCGCTCACCAGGGGCTTAGCCAAAGAACGGGGATCCTCACCCGAATAGGTCAAGGGGATATCTGCCGCGACCATCGCTTGGGCAACTTCAGCTGAGTTTCCGCCCGCTGCAGTAATCTCCGAGGCCGTCGAGAGCGTCCCGAGCTTCGCGCGGTAACGGATTGATTTCGTTCCGTCAGCTTCGGTCTTTTCTTCCAGCGTTGCCTTGGGGTCCAAACCGGCTTCAATCAGCGCCTTGGGAGTGACTTCCTTGGTTCCAACCGAGCGAATCTGCGCGGTAGGTTCGCGAGTCACCTTCGAATTCAGTGGTGCTGCATATGCTTCCCCACCGTCGACGTTTTCACTCCAGGTCAGTTCTTCAGATTCGCCCTCAACGCCCTTCGTGGTGACTTGTTCTTCACCAACGAAAAGCTGGTCGGAATCTTGACGGTGTTCCTCGAAAGGAATCGGCACTTTTCGCGGCGCAAGCGCACGTGAGACCCTGTGAATATCGATGGTCAGGCCGTCAGAATTCTTCACCTCAACACGGTCCAGGGGCCCCAGGTTGATTTTTTCTTTATTCAAGATGGCTCTGGTGTCCATGCCTTCACGCGCGGTGACCTGACGCGAGCTTCCGTCGACGTTAATGGTGATGGTGCGCGTCTGGGAGACCAGAGGAGTCAGGCTGGAACGCGAATAGGAACGGTCGACGGCAAGAACGGCTTTTGTCGAATCCGCACCCAGGCCTGAAAGCACACCTTCAGCTGAGGGCGCGGTCGACCACAGGGTTGTTCGGTCTCCGTTAATGGTCAGGGTGTAGGGCTTCGCCGTGCGCACGACGATCGTCTGTCCGTTTGCAACGTATTGCGAGGCTGCGGGCTGGACTTTGTCGTGTTCGCCTAGCTCAATATCCGCTTGGTTCAGAACACCTGAAACGGTGTGCGACCAAGTAGAAACCGGGTAGACGATGCCATCAACTTCAAGGTTGACGGTTGAATGCGCGCGGGCAATACCCACTCCCGCAACCACAAACATGGCCATGCTGGCTGCGCCTGCACCTGCCAAGACGCGACGTTTCGTCGGCGCCCATGAAGCGGTGCGGCTGTGGCGAGCTGCGTTCACAGAAGTCCTAGCGCTCGAGCGCACGCGGGCCACTGGCCCCATCCGGAACGGGCCTGAAGCGCCTGTGCGCGTTGGGTCTGTTCTGCCGCCGAGGCCTCGGAGGGCAGTCCGGTACCACCCATTGCGCGCCACGTGGAAGCAGAGAATTGGTAGAGGCCATAGTAGCCGTTACCGGTATTCGTTGCGGGGTTGCCGCCCGATTCGCAGCGGGCCAGGGCTGCCCAGACTCCGTCTCCGCTCACCGTTGCCGATGACGACGAGGCCGAGGACCCTGAGTTCGAAGAAGAGCTTGCTGAAGTGGTTTCCTTGGTGCCGACCTTGACGATCTGCTTGACCGGTTCGGTACGGTTTTCGCTCAGCATCTGGCTCACGACCTCTTGGCCATCACGACGCTCGACGTAGAAGCTGCGCTTGATGGATCCGTCGGAGCCTTCCTGAACAACGCGCTTGGTTCCCTTGGCCAGGCTGGAGTCTTCTTGCTCCTCCACTTCCTTGGCCAGAGTTTCTTCGCGTTCTTCCGTGCCACGTTGAACTCGGGTGACCTTGAGGAATACGCCTTGGTCATCACTTGAGAAGGTCACGCGATCAAGGGGTGAAACCTGAACCCCTGCCTGCTGGAGCAGGTCCGAGGCATGAGTGCCTTCGCGGGCGTCAACGGTGTGGGTTTGCCCATCAGCAATAACGCGAATGTTCCCGGTTGCCGTAAGCGCAGGAAGGGTTGCGCGAGAGGTCGAGCGGTCAGCAGCGATCACCGCGCCGGTGGTGCCGACCTGATTCATGAGGTTGTTGATATCCGTAGCGGTGGACCACGTGGGGGTTGAAACACCGTTGATATCGACCAGGTAGCGCTGCGCGCGACGAACGACGACAGTCTGACCATTCGTCACGCCTTCTTGGAGGGAGGGTGCAACTAGATCATGGGGAGAAACTTCTACACCCGCAGTTGACAGAACGTCAGAGACCTTGCCCATAAATCCCGATACGGGGATGGAGACACCATCGACTTCCAGGGTGACATCTCTAAATGACGTGGCTACCGATGTCCCGGCGATACCGGTGACGGCAAATGCTGCAACTGCAGCGCTGGCAATGACGGCCTTGCGCGAGGGGTGAAAATTCACGTAACTCCAGACTTCGTAGGATTCGCCCTGGCAGCTTCACAGAAGCGCAGCTCGCATGCGAGCCTGCGGCGAACGAACAGTTCACACGCTACAGGGTTCCGAATAGACCAAGCGAGCGTTAGTGATGGGGACCATAAACATTTACACCATTAACCACATTCGTCACACGAGTAACAGGAATCCAGATTCACTACATGAGAGATTGATTGCTCAAATTGGCGTTTACTCAGTGACGAACATTAGGATAAGGGCAGATTTCAACCGCTTCGATGAAGGGACCGTGAATGATGATGTCACGTCACCGCGGGATTTGGGCGTTTGCTACATGCGTGCTCTTGGGAGTATCCATGGCAGCTTGTGGCTCCGGATCCACAACGGGCGACGGCTCCGAGCCGAGCTTCGAGAAGACCGTCTTCTTTAGTACCGCACCGAATGACAAACTGCGTGACCTCAGCTCCGTCTCCCCTCAGCCCGAAGGCAAGGAAACTTTCAGTGCAGACGACTCAAAGCTTTTCCTTGGCAGCTACTCACTGCGTTTTGATGGCACATCAAAATCCGTCATGGCCTACACCGACCAAGGCTCATTCCAGTTCACTCTCTTAGGCGCATCGAAACTTCCTCAAACGACCAAAGATGGAAAGTCAATCATCAAGATCAACTACAAGTTTGAGAACCATTCAACTGGCGCAAAGGAATCGCCCGATAATGCACTGCGCTGGGTTTTCTACGCAAGCACATCACCACTTCCTGGAACTGATGAGGCGAAGGCACTCCTAGCCGGTTCAGGTGATCGCAATGATGTCCCGATTTTTAAGCTTTCCGATGTGGACGCACAGCTATTGAAGGCCCCCGATACCAGCCAATTTACCTCCGATGACCCGCAGGTGAAGGACGCTCAGGAACCCCAGGGATACAGCGGTTACCAGGCTGAGAATAAGCAGAAGACCTACTCATCCCTTTTCGTCGCACAGGGCGATCCGAATTCGACCAAGTTCTCCTTAGCGATGTGCACAAACGGTAAGGGACTCACCCCGGACATCTACTGCCAGACCGTCCAACCTCTGGAGGCAACGATCAAATGACCTTCTCACGCTTTTTCACACGCACCATTGCGGCCTTGAGCATTGTCACTCTTGCCTCCTTTGCACTCCCATCCGCTGCTCACGCTGACGATTCCGTCGATCAACTCAAGAAGAATGACCCCACCGCATTCGAATGGCTCGAAGGTGTGCAGGAAGTCAATCAGGGCGACCAACTCGTCATCCCCACCAAGGTCAAGCTCGCCGATTTTGAAAAGCGAAAGTCGGATGAGGCCGATAGTAAAAGTTCGAGATTCGCAA
This sequence comes from Pauljensenia sp., assembly GCA_042645485.1. Taxonomy (GTDB): domain Bacteria; phylum Actinomycetota; class Actinomycetes; order Actinomycetales; family Actinomycetaceae; genus Pauljensenia. The sequence continues at coordinate 1,925 of JBHRQN010000059.1, read as the reverse complement.
CCCCATTCGCGGTCTATTCCGACGCGGCATTGGATGTGGATCTAGAGTTTGAGATCGGCACGTACGGATCTAATGAAGGTATTTCAATCTCACCTTCGTGGATCACTCTGCGGTCGCAGTCACACGCAAGTCCCCTTGCAGACATCACTGGCTCTTCAGGCTGGGGTTTGCTCCCCATGTACTACCTTGTTCAATACAACGACTTGCAAACCGGCAAGCTTCTTGAACACCCGATTGTTCGCCGCATTCATGTCAGCGACAAGGGCTTCCTTCCCCGCCCGCAAAACATCTCGGTGGACCAGGAAGATAACGGCACTTTTACCGTCTCATGGGATCCGGTCGAAGGCGCTGACTCCTACTACGTTGTCTTTCTCAATTCCACCGATAAGGATGGAAAGACTAGGCTCAACCCAAGGCTTGTTGCATCGACAAATCAGACCTCGTGGAATTCTGATCAACGCGCTGATGACGAACCCCAACGAGATCGCACTCTCAACACCGCGCTGGATGCATTCCTGACCGTCCAGGAAGATTCCAAAGGTAGCTCACACGAGGGCTGGATCACAGACGAGGAACTCGACCGTATCATCAACGGCAAGCCAACCCAAGTTTCGGTTATCGCGAAGAAGAACGCGAAGATCTCGAAAATGTCCGATTTTATCGATATCGGAAATACCCTTGGAAATACACCTATTCGAATTGCTTCCAACGCACAGCGCCAGCTTGGTCTGGATCGCTGGGAATTCGATAATTTAAGTGAGCTTCCCACTCAAATCCCTGTGACGATGGCCGATGGGCACACTCGTATGCAGACTTTGATTGTCGATCCCGAAAAGAGCTGGGTTGAGAGCTCAAACCCGAAGACGGTCAAAGATCCTCAAGCAAAACTCCACGTCGTCTACCACATCGGAAATACTCGCTTCACCAGCTCCTACAGCGTCAAGAACTTCGATCCATCGACCTACACCGAGGATCTTAAGAAGATGAAGAAGGATCAGGAAGAGGCACATACCGGTTACTTTGGGTCCAATCTGACCTACACCAAGGAAGTCCAGAAGAAGGAATCCAAGGACAATGTGGCGCGAACCTTCCCAGATACTCCCGTGCAGGTGCTGGGGACAACGCCGCTGTCAAAGTACATCGCAGCAAACCTCATGAGCGGTTACACAGACATTTCACTTGCTGATTTTAAGGAGGCAACTTCCTCTAAGCGAGTCTGGGATGCACTCGAGGAAGCAAAAGATCAGAACGGCCTAGTTCCTTTCATTATTGATGCAAATATTTCAACGAACGACATGGTTCTTCACGTCAAGCTTGGAACAACCGGTGCGACTGACCAGCATCTATCACCCAAGGACTACTCCGCCCAGATCAACTCTTCAGCAGACAAGGTTGTTGCCGACATCATCAAGCCTGGCATGGATGAGGAAACCAAGGTACGAGCAATCAACTCGTGGATTATTGCCCATACGACGTACAACTACGAGAGCCTGAAGCGGACTGATGAGATCTGGGCAAACCCAGATCCAAAGACGCATAGGCTCCCCCCTGAACTCACTCCCGACCACGATGCAGGTGGCATTTTCTTCAAGGGAACAACCGTCTGTGAAGGCTACGCGAACGTCTTCCAGCTCCTGGCGACGAAATCGGGTCTCAGTTCGGTTGTTGTGACCGGTGATGTCACCCGAACGAATGGTTCTAAATCTGGACACGCATGGAACCAGGTGAAAGTTAACGGGACCTGGAAGACCGTTGATACCACGTGGAATGACGGTGGCGATTCCGGCGACCCCGCGGTTGAGACAAAGTACCTGATGATCCCGAATAACGATCCGCTTCTGACCAGGAACCGCGTTTGGAAGGATCCTGCACTGAAGAAGATCCTCTAAGGAGATTCGGCCCATACATGAGTGGTGGGGGCGCCC
>JBHRQN010000058.1:0-10398 GCA_042645485.1 Pauljensenia sp. | reverse complement strand
ATCGACACCACTAGGCGCGATTGACACCACTTGGACGCATCGCATACCCCAAAAAACCGCTCATCCAAAGCTCCAACTGGTGTCAATGCCTCCAAACGGCGCCAATGAGGCCCGAATAGCGCATTTCCCCTTGGTTCAAGAAGCCTGGATCAGTCATTCTCGGGGCGCGCATCGAGTATTTTCTCGACCTCGCTGACAATCCGCTCAGTTCCGCCCAATTCCGACAGTTCGTCGCGCACCCCTCGGATCCCCGAGGTCAGGGCAGGCTCATCGACGAGGCGCAGCGCGGCCTCGGCAATAAGAGCGGGCTTGGGTGCGCGATCGCTCGATCCTCATCAACGGGGATATCCACGAGGCGCTCACCCTAGCTTTGCAAGTACGACAGGGCTAGCCCCACCTTCGCAGCGCTACAGTTCCAGCCTCATGTACACGAGCTCCTGATATCCCGCAGACGCGGACCAGTAGCCCCTGGGGTTGCGCCCGTATTCCTCGAAGCCCGCGTGACGGTACAGAGACACTGCCCGCTCATTATCCGCCACCACTTCGAGTTCAAGCTGGGTGTAGCCCGCCTGCCGAGCACAGGCAATGCTCGCATCCATCAGCGCCCGGCCGATCCCCATCCCCCAGTACTCCTTGAGGATGCTGATCCCAAAACGCGCCCGGTGCGCGACCTTGCGCCTACTGCGCACAGCTGAGACTCCTGCGCTTCCAACGATGCGCCCGTCGATCACGGCGACGAGTTCAACCTCATTGCCACTGTGTTCTGTTTCTTCCAGGGATCGGGCCTCTTGTTCATCGTCGGTGCTCTGCTCGTCCGGGTAGGACAGCAGGTAGTCAGTTTGCGCATGCGTACGTTGCGTGGTCTCGCGCAGCGCGCGGGCGTCAGAGGCGACGGCGTTCCTCACCAGGAGTTCCACCCCGCCCTTCAACACCACCGTCTTGGCGTACTTCATCGCCGGACTCCTTGCCTGCCTAGGAATAAGCGCCAATTTCACGCTCGATGTACCAATATCAGCGCACGAGTGACATCCGCGAACGAGTCTGTAAGGAGCTTACTTACCCCACTGCAGATTGATTACCGCCAATTTATACCGCCAGTGGCGGTAATCGGGTGGCACTGATGACTGCCAGAGGGTAACACCCATGCGTCTTCCGGGTTCGCGTACATACTGCTCAAACAGCGTTAACCTATCACCGCAGCGGAACTAGACTGTTATCACCCCTCGTTTTTTGGGAAAGGAATGCTGATGTGGCCCAGTCGGAAGCTTGAGCTGTTGACCCCACTGATTGCGGGACTGTGCGAGGAGCGCGGCATGACGGTGCCCGCACCAACGAGTGTCGATGAGATGTGGGAGCAGTTCCGCGCCCTGGTCAATACGCGCCCGCCCATGCCCGCCCCGCCGCAGTGGCTGGCTTTGCAGGATCAGCTGCTCAGTGAGTTGATTGCCGGGGATGGCGTTGTTTCCATTGACGAGGCCGAGGTTGCGCCCTTGCACCCGAACATTCGCCTGTGGCGCGGTGACATTACGAGGCTCGCGGCGGATGCGATTGTGAACGCGGCGAACTCGAAGATGTTGGGGTGTTGGGCGTCTGGGCACGCGTGCATTGATAACGCAATTCATACGTTTGCGGGCGTCCAGTTGCGCTTGGAGTGTGCGCAGCTCATGGAGGAGCAGGGCCACGAGGAGCCGACGGGTAGGGCGAAGATTACGGGGGCGTATAACTTGCCTTCGCAGCGCGTGATTCACACGGTCGGGCCGATTGTGCCCGCCGGTGAGAATGCGGACATGTACCGTTTTGAGCTGATGAGCTCGTATTTGAATTGCCTGGATTTGGCGCAGGAGAGCGGGATGGGCTCGCTTGCCTTCTGCTGTATTTCGACGGGCGTTTTTGGCTACCCGAAGCAGGATGCTGCCGAGGTCGCGGTAGATGTGGTCAATCAGTGGCTCACTGCGACCCAGTCCCCCATGGTCGTTGTGTTTGATGTGTTCTCGGATGAGGACGAGGCGATTTATCGCAGGCTTTTGGGGTTCTAGGGTTTTAGCGCTCCAGCTACTTCGAAGGGCGGGCAAGCGTGGATAAGAAGGCTGTTCAGATTCTGAATCGTTTAATGGACGATCGGAAGAAGCATTCGGTGAGTGCCGAGGATCTTGCTTATGCCCGGAAGATGGGCGTGCTTGTTGAGAACCAGCCAATTACTCATGACCAGGCGCTTAATGTCCTGGAGCAAGTTTTTGACGCTGTGTCTTTAGAGGATGCGGCACAGGCGTTTCTATATAGTTTGTCCTCGCACGATGTGGATTACCGCTATATTTTGGCGTCCTATGTGTATGCCCGCAGTTGGTTTTCTTTTGATCGAGGCCGGACTCAGGAGGTTCCGCAGAAGCTGACGGGCACCTTCTTTAACTGGGTGAAACACAGGGGCGGCGGCATTTGGGGAACGATCGGGAAGCCCATCTTTTTCTTAGAGCAGTTCGCGTCAATGGAGCGGCAGGTTGCGAGCGATGCCGATGTGGAGATTGTGCGGTCGATCTTGGAGCTGGCTGATTCCATGGAGGACGAGGCCAGTGGCATAGTCTTGGCGGCCGCTATCCGCACCGCGAAGTTACTCCCCTGCAACCAGGCCGAGGCCGTTGGGATCGTTGAGACTCTGGGAATCTGCGGGATTTTAGATGCGCCAGGGCACCCCGGTTTTCTGCATTCATTCACTCCCCCACTCGAGCGCGATACCGGTGATCTCAGGCAGAGCCTGTCCTACCCCTTGAACTGGTGGCGTGGGGCCGATGGCGTGAATTGGGAGAATGCTGCGGAAGTGTTTGGGGTCGATTTCAAAGCAATACGTCTGCGCTCAAACAGTGCACGTTGATTCCAAGATCGACCAAACAAAACGTACATCGAACGGATCACAGTTCAAAGAATCTTTCGGAATAACAGCCTAAGAGCGAAACCTCTAGTCTAGAATTTTTACTATGCTCGTCCTTACTGCGGATTCGGACTTCTTTGTGTTTCATCCCGTCACTACTTACCAAACGGCCTAGGGAGGAACACCGAGCATGATCCCTGTAATCGATCTCTTTGCTGGTCCTGGAGGGCTAGGGGAAGGGTTTTCTTCTCTAAGAGACACATCCGGAAATCCTATCTTCCAAACAATAATGTCCATCGAAAAGGACGAACTGGCCCACAAAACATTGCGACTTCGTTCTTTTTTTCGAAAGATTGTGCGAGTAATCAACGACACACTGAAAGCTTTAGAAACTATCGGTTCTGAGTTGGCTTCACTCGGGCTCGGCGCAAAAACCTTCGATCTGTTGACCGCAATTAACCAGCTGCCACTCAAATCCATGACACCCGTTACAACTTATGACGTGTTGCCGTTGACCAAAAAGCTCGACAACAATGAAGCCCTCTACGGCTTCACATAGAAGCCCAAAACAGACAACCTTCACATTGAAGGAGAAGCCCGCACCACTGAACATCACGTTCAATCCCTTGTGGAAGTTTCTCATCAACAAAGACATAACCAAAATAAGACCTAGGTACCACAACCGGCCTTTCAGCAGTAACCATCACCAAGATAGGCAAGGACGACAGAGTGACCAATGAAAACCACAGCAGCGATGTGCGTCAACTTGCGCTCCTGGAAGATCGCCGTGACAGGATTCTCTACACCTACAAAGCTCATGAGAAAGAAGCTGACAGGATTGATTGCATCGAACGCTGGCGTAAACGGGCAAGTATCGTTCTGACAGCTGTGAGTGCCACTACGTTCCTTATCTCATTCGCTAGCGCAATAGGATCGGAGCAAGCAGCAAACCTTATCATTTCCTTCATCGCTCTCCTTACGACAGGCGTGTCGTTGGCAAGCGACGTATTCGATCTTCCCAGCCAGTCGAAAAACCACGCGACAGCAGCCCGTGAACTCCGTTCGATTTTTCAAGACTACGAAGCGTTGATAGTTGACCTTGAAACAGGGCTGATTACCCTCACAGAAGCAACCGAAAAACGAGATCGCCTGGCGATACGAGAGAAGCAAACGCTGGAGAGCATCCCTGTTCGAACAACTCGGAAGAGCTACAAAAGAGCGTCGCGAGCACTTGAGACTGACGAGAAAGTGTCTAACGCTAGTGAACTCAAAATGAAGGACAAGTAGATCAATGCCATCTCCTGTTGAGCTCTTCGATCAGATCCTGGAAAACCTTAAAGTGTCTAACTACCAGGAAATCGCAAATAGACGAGATGAAATCACCAAGTCATTGAACGGAGAGTACCGAACGGATCCAGACTCGACCGATCATCGGTTAATGGTGGGCTCCTATGGTCGCCATACGGCAATCAATGGTGTATCTGACCTGGATTTGGTGTACATTCTCCCATCTGATTTACGAAACAAATATCGATCACCCGAGGGCCCCTACCGTGCACTTAAACGCACGAAGGATGCGATACTCAGGCGTTACCCCACAACAGATGTCTCAGTTAGCCAGCTAGTTGTTGTAGTCAAATTCCAGAACTTCACGTTCGAAGTCCAACCTGTTTTCCAAGAGAAAGACGGCGACTTTGCCTACCCAGATACGAAAAAGAAACTATGGCTTCGAACTAAACCACGCAAAGAAATAGAAGCAATAAGAGAGTTTAACACCGAATCATCAGGCTCCCTGAGGGTACTCTGCCGATTAACCCGCTCATGGAAGAACAAACATGACGTTCATATTGGTGGTCTTCTGATTGATACCTTGGCTTTCAATTTCCTGAAGCAACACGAGCAGTATCAGAGCGGGAAGCGCTACGACCATATGTTTTCCGAATTCCTCGCATGGCTGTCCCACGAACCTCGTAAAAGCTACTATCTAGCCCCGGGAAGTAACCAGCACGTGCGTGTGAAGCAGGCATTCCAACGAAAAGCATCAGCTGCTTACGAACTCGCTCTGAGAGCTATCGACTCCGAGGATACCGATTCTTACGCTCAACGATGGCGTGATCTGCTGGGCAGGCCAGTCCCGCTCTCCGACGACCAAAAGAGCCGTAATCACGATTACATTGACAGCGAACAGTTCATTGAGGATTACTACCCCCAGAACATTCGATACACACTCGATATTGATTGCAATGTGAAGGACCAGAATGAGTTCACCTGGCTCTCTGGACTGCTGCGAAGACACCTCCGACTCCCTCACGAACGCAAACTACTCTTCGAAGTAACGTTCTGCGACGTGCCTGCACCTTTTGAGCTCAAATGGAAAGTCCTGAACCAGGGCGAGGAGGCTCGCGAACGAGATATGATTCGCGGGCAAATTCTGGACGATGACGGTAGTCAGAGTTTGCAAGAAACCAGCAATTTTTATGGCGATCATTTCGTGGAGTGCTACGCCATAAAAGACGGAAATCTCGTGGCTCGAGCACACATCTCCGTCCCGATTGACTGAAAGAGCCACCTACATCTTCTGACGCGCTTGTCCCACCAACGTTGTCGCGCCGAGACCCGATAAAACGAATAGTTTGATCCTAACGGTCAACAGTTCTGCCGGAAGCTTGCGCATCCCAATAAGCTGGTGTGGCCAGGTACCTCCCAACAAAATAGCGATATTGGAGAAATTCACATCGCACAGACACATATCGATCCGACACAAGTTCTATATCGCTAGGTCGATTTGATATCCTCGACAGGTTTCGCATTCCACCCTGCATCGACCCTACCTATGCTTTGTCGCAATAACATCCACACCATCGAATAGCCTAAGTAGATTAGACTCAGAGCCACTACCTTTGGCAAAGTTTTCAATAGAATGAAATGCTTGAACTAAAGATTCATTCAGGTTCTCATCGGATGTTGCCCGCGTGCGAACATTCGCAAACAAATCTGATACACGGATGAATAAGCCTCTGTCTTTGATGATTCCGGCACAGTCGCTTTCAACTACTTCACCGCAGTTAGTGCCGACCTGTTTGCACAGCAGCGCTCGTTTAGAACTTTAATTAGCCAACCGAAACTATCCACACTAAGAAATCCTCTCCTCGCGACAAACAGCATCCCTGTCCACCTTCCGAGCATGAAAAGTCCAGCCCTCACCAAACGCCCGGTGCATCAGGAAGCTCGCTCCAGCCAGTGCCAGCGCAGACCCTAGGCCCGTGTAGAAGAATGCGAAGAACCAGTTGGGGATGAGTCCACTTAAGCGCAGCCCGAAGCCGAAGGACATCATGAAGGCCATGATCAAGTAGCCCTTGAGGTCCAAGAATCGTAGGAAGTTCAAGCGTTCGCCGTCAAGACCTCGGATCCTCCGCGCGTTCTTCAGGACAATTGTGCCGAACATTGCGTGGAAAGCGAAGAAAGCAGCAACTGCACCAACAACAAGAGCAACGACAACGCCAACAGCTGCACCACTCATCTCAACAGCCGCACGCGCACCGACCAGAGCGACGTTCATACCCGCTAACAGCCAAACCACTCCGGCAACGATAATCAGGTTTTCTTTCTTCATTTTGAGCAGCGTCATCAGCAATCTTTCTTTTCAATCGGGGCAGCAGCGACGCTTTCAGAAGCAGCGCCATCAGCCACGGCCTCGTACAAGCTGGCATCAAGAAGAGCGAAGAGCGTTTCGCAATCAGAGCCCTCCATGAGCGAGGTAAAGATAGCTCCCAGAACAAAAGAACACAGTTTCTGGGGGCTCAGGGCACCAACCAGCCTTGAGCGCACTACCGCTGGATCCGCATCCAACACATGATGGAGCCCCTGTTCCATGTGAGCCAGCATCGGTCCGCGCGCAGCCTCCAAGGCCTCGTGCTCGCTGCGGGGAAGGCGGCGCATCTCGGCGAACCAATCGACGTCCATCTGCGCCAAAGCATCGCCCAAAGCACCACGCAGTTTCCGCACGTAGTCAGTGAAACTCTCACGCCCGTCAACTCGGCAGCATTCTTCGAAGAGCGCCTGGCCAAAAAATCGCGTAAATACTGCGGCAGTTAGGTCCGCTTTTGTTGGGAAATACATGTAGACCGAGCCGACGGCGATTCCGCATGCCGCGGCCAGTTTTCGCACGGAGAGTGAGGAGATCCCTTCGCGCGCGGCAATCGCGTAGGCCTGGTCGATGAGTTTGCCTTTGTCGATGACCTGCTTGGGCACGGAAATCTTCCTCTCGCCGGCTTCGCCCGATAATGAACAGTGTTCAGTATAGCCTCGTCCGCCTCACCTACGCATATAGATATACGTTGAGCAACTACTTCTTACGGGTGAGCAGCACTTAGGGAATTCCGGCGTTCAAGCTTGACTCGAATGTGACCTTTGCAAGTGCGATCGGACGCATATGCAGACAATCGAACTATTTTTCAAGCGACGTACATAAAAATTCACCAATTGGAGAAGAACACAAACTAGCATTAGACCCAGGTATACAAGCGTGTTCAAGGAAGGCCGCTATAGACATGGGTCAATTCACCTCCAACATGACACCCATCGAAAACTCCCTCGGTGACGCTGATGTTGAAACGACTCACTACTGGCTCTACGCGCCAGGCATGCGTGCGAGCATGTGGGAAGACTTCTACAGCCAGGGAGTGATGGGACTTGCCTGGCACGAACTTGGCGACCTTTCCGCGTACGCAAGCAAAGAAGAGATCCGCCTTGCCGTCAGCTCAAGCAGAGGAACGACCAACCCTCGCAACGACGCCAACACGCTCTGGAAGTTCGCCAACGATCTCAAGCCCGGTGACATCGTTTTCGTAAAGGAAGGTCGAGGGAAGATCCTCGGGCGCGGCCTCGTCACCGGAGACTACGAATACGACGAAGCCCAGGGGCACTTCCCCAACCTCCGCAGCGTTGAGTGGACGCACAAGGGAGAGTGGGCAGTTGATCGCATACTCCCCATGAAAACACTGACTGACATCACGGATGACACCACCCTTGTCGCAACTATCGAGACTCTTTTCGAGGTCGAAACCGATGAGGCCATCGATGACCAGCCTGCGATCGAATACCCCGCATATGACAGGGAAGATTTCCTCTCGGAAGTTTTCATGTCCGATCAGCAATACGACACCCTCACTGGGCTACTTCGCGCGAAGAAGAACGTCATTTTGCAAGGTGCACCCGGCGTCGGCAAGACCTTCGCGGCAAAGCGACTCGCGTATTCGATCATGGGCGTGAAAGACGCCGAACGCGTCATGATGGTGCAATTCCACCAAAGCTACTCCTACGAAGACTTCATCGAGGGCTACCGCCCCTGCGCAGACGGTTTCGAGCTTTCCAAAGGCGCGTTCTACACATTCTGTAAGGAGGCAGCCGAGGACAACGAGCGCGATTATTTCTTCATCATCGACGAGATCAACCGCGGAAATCTTTCAAAGATTTTCGGCGAGCTCTTCATGCTTATCGAAAACGATAAACGCGGTGAGAAGAACAAACTCCAGCTGCTCTATTCGCGCGAGCGTTTCTGCGTACCAAGCAATGTGTACCTGATTGGCTTGATGAACACGGCGGACCGTTCCCTTGCTCTGCTGGACTATGCACTGCGTCGCCGATTTGCTTTCTTTACCCTCAAGCCGGGCTTTTCTTCCGCTGGTTTCACGCGCTATCGCGAGGCCGTGGGCAGTACCGCTTTCGACAATTTGGTCTCGTGCGTGGTCAGACTGAACACAGAGATCGCGAGCGACGAGTCTCTTGGTGAAGGCTTCATGATCGGGCACAGCTACTTCTGTGGATTCGTCGGAGGAACAGTCGATCACGCCAGTCTTTCAGCGATCATTGAATACGAGCTCATCCCCATGCTTGGCGAGTACTGGTTTGATGACCCGGAGAAGGTCCGCGTCTGGTCCGAGGCACTTCGCCGCTCGATTCAATGATTCCGATTCGTAACACCTATTACATGCTTGCGTACGCCTTCCAGGTGCTACGCCAGCAGGGGTACCGCGATATTGCGACCGAGGAATTTGCCTCCACTGCGGAGCTCTTGGCTGAGATCCTGATCCGCGGCGTGCGCTCCCAGCTCAAGCGATGCCTCGGGCGCTCCTATGTCGACGTTACAGAGCCGCTGTCGTCTCTGCGCGGAGAAATCGAGGTTACGGAGTCTCTCAAGACGCGCTCAATTCTGCGTCGGCAGTTGGTGTGCAGCTACGACGAGTTTTCGCTCGACACGCCAATGAACCAGATCATCAAGGCGACGTGCACTGCCTTGCTGCGTTCAAGGATCTCGAGGCCTCGGAAGAAAGAATTGCGCAGGCTGCTCCCCTTCTTCGCAGAGATTTCGGATATCGAGCTCGGCGCGGCGAACTGGCGTATGCGTTTTGATCGCAATAATCAGACCTATCGCATGCTGATCAATGTCTGTTGGCTGATTTACTCGGGGCTTTTGCACACCAATGAAGGCGGAGAGACTCGGCTCGCCGAGTTCCTGGACGAGCAGAATATGTGCCGCTTGTACGAGAAATTTATTTTGGAGTACTACCGCCAGGAGCATCCAGAGATTCAGGCGGGCGCGCCGCATATTGCGTGGGCGCTTGATGATGGTTTCGATGACATGCTGCCGACGATGCGATCCGATGTGACTCTGAGGCGTGGGGACACGGTGCTCATTATTGACGCGAAGTACTATGCGCACTCCACGCAGGAGCGTTTTGGTACGCGAAGCCTGCATTCGGGGAACCTCTATCAGATCTTCACGTATGTGAAGAATATGGAGGCCTCGCATAGCGGCGAAGCACACAGAGTCTCAGGAATGCTCTTGTATGCGAAGACCGATGAAGAGGTCTACCCCGATGGCGTGTATCAGATGAGCGGGAATGCGATAACTGTGAGAACGCTCGACCTCAACAGGCCTTTTGAGGAGATCCGCACCCAACTCGATGGGATTGTGGAGGCGCACTTTTCACGGTGATATCCTCGCCAGTAGTGCAAGTTTTCACCGGAAAGAAGGCTCGCCGTGTACAAAGTCGTGCGCACCGCCTTGCCGCTTCTTTTCATCGTTGCGGTCTACAGCGGCGGGCCCTTTTATGACCTCTTCGGCTGGGGCACCAACTGGCCCACGTGGGGAGTTCTCCTACTAATCAGTGGGATCGCAAATATCCTCTGCGCGTGCATCGACCGCGGCTACAGAAGCCCCCGCAGACTTGCGTTTTGGGATCTGGCCCTCAAGCTCTGCATGCTCCCCTTCTACACGCTGCTATTCCTCTACGCCACGGGCATCGCGACGATCATGTTCGTCATTCCCGGGCTTTTTCTTGCAGCACCTTTCGTCGCGGTTCCCCTGCTCGCGATGTCATACCTCCTGATGCTCGCGACGTCCTCCTACGGTTTCGCGGCCTCGATTCGCGCGGCAAAACGCGGACTACTCCCCGGCTCCCTCGCGGCGATCCACATCGCGCTGCATTTCTTCGCCGTCGCTGACTTCTTTTCCGCGTCCGTCCTCTACCTGC
>JBHRQN010000057.1:0-10777 GCA_042645485.1 Pauljensenia sp. | reverse complement strand
GTCTTTCACTTGCACACCAGCAAAGCGTTTCAAGGCATCGCCCATATCGCGAACAACGCGTATCACGTCATCCGCTTGCCTGATCTCTTAGACCTGTCACATGAAGTCGCGGCAGAACACAGGTTGTACGTTGCGTTTGCTGACTTCGTGTGGAGTAGGCAGGCCGGATCAACAGCTCACGCTTTATGCGCGCGCATCGAAGTGTTGAAGGCCGGAGTCCTCACGGGAACCGCCCTGGCCATCACCAACATCGTGGTAGTCGTGAATCCATTCGATACGGTGAACCCACTTGACCATCTTGTAACCGTGCTGAGAATCAGCACGCAGACGCAGGGGGCCGCCATAGACGTCGGGCAGGGGCTCGCCGTTCATGGCCCATGCAAGGATGCATTCATCATCGTCAATCATGGAGGCGTCGAGGCACTCGTAGTACGGAGTCGTCGGACCGCCGTCGTACATGTGTCCCACATGTCCGTAAGAGGTGACCATAACGTAGCGTGCGCCCTCAGTTGGCTTCACCAAAGCTAAGACGTCCTTCAAACGGATGCCTTCCCACTTTGCAATGCCAGTCCATCCCTGCATGCAGGTGTGCATGGTGATGTTAGTGACGTGGCCAAGCGCCTTGAGCTCATCAATCGAGAAGGACTTCTCTTCCTCGACCAAACCGCCAATCTCCAAGCGGTAGTCCTCGAAGCCGCGCTCACGCATTTCAACCCACTCCTCGGATTGCTCGCGTGTCGGGGGACGAGTGTTCACCCAGTGGAAAGGCGAAATATCGTCTTCGGTGAAGGTGCCTGTCTTGACCTGACGAGAGTGCATCTTGTCGAGGGTGAGCGAACGAATGGGCTGGGTTGCTCCCCAGACCAGACGCTGTGCGCGGCGCTTATCTTTCAATGACCAGTAGGATGCGCCGATCCATAGAGCGATTGCAAAAACAATTCCAAGGATCAGCATTGTCACAGCCTGGGCGAATTGCGCTGCAGTGATGTCGTTGTAGTTTTCTCCCAACATCATGTGCGCGATGTTGTACTGCGGGTGAACCACGAAAACCAGGGCCACGTGAATCACGACAAATACGCAGTAGAAAGCCATTCCAAGGAAGTGAATGGAACGCGCCGTCTGACGGTTGTGGAAGAGCTTGACGTAGCGGGGGAAGCGCCCCGCGAAGGTCGGGGACATGATCGGTCCGGTTGCGATCATCAAAGGTGCAACGATGAAGACGACTGTGAAGTACATGAGCTTCTGCAGGGCGTCATAGGGCTGGAAGTGTTCGATCGAAGGGATCTGCAAGCCCATGTAGATCTTGGCGCTCTCCCAGGCCTCGGGGAAAATCGACCATGATGTAGGGACGATGCGGCGCCACTGGCCGGTTCCAAAAAGCAGAGCAACATAGATGAAACCGTTGAGCAGCCAGATCGAGGTAACCAGGGCATGCCATGCACGTCCAAGTCCAATTTCGCCTCGCCCGGGGAGGGAGATCAACGGATGAAGACTGCGCTGATCGTCACGAGCGGTGAACTCGCCGGGGACGGTCGAAACCTTGTCCTTGGTGAACTTGATCCACTCAGAGCCGGGGGTGCAGTGGTTATTCCAGTAGAGTCGCGGGTGGGATGCTAGAACTTCCCAGCCGGATCGAATGAGGAACCCCATCATGATGAAGTTGATGAAGTGGGTGATCCGTAGCCAAGCAGGGAAGGTATCTAGATCAACACCGTTCACGATATTCGCGACTGCAATAAATGAGTGCGACATAGTGATTCCTTAGTTGATTCTGACACTGTGACATTTTTAGTTTAGGACGCCTTCGTCATAAAAAAGGAAAAAACTGAATTTATTTACGAATCCAGCTCAAATTGTCACAATCGCATGATCATGCAAGAAAATAACGATTTTAGGAAGAATGAAAACGATAGTTTTTAAGCTGCGGAAAAGTGTGTTTGTTGGTTGAAATTGTTGACAGGGGTGTCGAAAGTGTTTTGGGACCTTTGTCCTAATTAACGAGGCCGCGGCAGGGGCGTGCAAAGAAGTGCACACTACCCAGCCACGGCCTCGTCAAGGAGAAGAAGCGCTATGAGGAAACGAAGAAAGCGCTCCCTCAGACTTATAGGCGCGGAATGTTACGCATATTGGAAGTCGCCATTGCGACAGCTTCGCCAGCGCCGCGGTTGAGGACAATCTTGCTCATTGCGGTCGCGAAACCAATGACCTGTCCCGAACGGATCTCGGGTGGAAGTGAGAGCGCGTTCGGATCGGTCATAACCTCGATCAAAGCGGGGCCGTTGTATGCGAAGGCCTCTTGGAGTGCTCCGCGCAGGCGACTGGGCTCGGTGACGCGCTCGCCGTGGAAACCGATTGCGCTTGCGACTTCCGCGTAGTTCACGTCGTGGACATCGGTGCCGTAATCGGGCAGGCCGTTGACCAGCATCTCGAGCTTCACCATACCCAGAGTCGAGTTGTTGAAGACAACAACCTTGATGGGTAGGTCGTACATGCGTGCGGTTACCAGCTCGCCAAGGAGCATCGAAAGGCCGCCATCGCCGGAAACGGAGATAACCTGACGGTTCGGGAAAGCGACCTGCGCACCAATTGCATGAGGAAGCGCGTTGGCCATCGAACCGTGCAAGAAAGAGCCGATGAGGCGGCGGGTGCCAAGCGGATCGATGTAGCGTGCGGTCCACACATTGCACATACCCGTGTCAGCCGTGAAGATCGCGTCCTTTGATGCAACCTCATTGAGGATGTGAGCAGCGTACTCGGGGTGAATCGGTTTCATGTGCTCCGCATTGCGCGTGTAGGCACCAACGGGGGAGTGCATGATCTTCGAGTGCTTCTTCACCTTGGCCTTAAGGAAAGCATCTGAACGATCGCGATCAAGCAGTGGCAAGAGCGCTGTAATCAAAGGCTTGACGTCACTGTGGATCGGGAGCGAAACGCTGGTGCGACGTCCTAGCTTTTCCGGATGGTTTTCGACCTGGACGGTGAAGGTGTCAGGCAGGAATTGATCGTAGGGGAAGTCGGTGCCCAGCATGATGAGGACATCTGCATCATTCATGCCCTCAGCTGCTGCGCCGTAACCCAGCAGACCTGTCATGCCCACATCGAAGGGGTTGTCGTATTGGATGAAGTCCTTGCCACGCAGGGTGTGGCCGATGGGGGCCTTCAAAGCGTCGGCAAGCTCGATGACCTCGTCGTGAGCGCCTTCCACACCGGCGCCTGCAAAGATTGCAACCTTCTTCGCCCGATTGAGAACATCTGCAAGCTGGCGGACATCTTCCTCATTTGGGCTCAGCACGGGGCGTCGGGAAGGTACGTACTTCGGTGAAGGTGAAGTCGCCTTTAGGTCGGAGACATCGCCGGGAAGGCTGATAACCGAGACTCCAGAAAGTTCAACAGCGTGACGGATTGCAGCGTTAACGACGCGCGGGGCCTGCTCTGCGCTGGAAATCATCTCGTTGTATACCGAGCACTCATTAAACAAGCGATCGGGGTGCGTCTCTTGGAAGTACATCTGACCGATCTGGACGCTGGGGATGTGCGAGGCGATTGCCAGAACAGGGGCGGCGGAGCGCTGTGCGTCGTACAGACCGTTGATTAAGTGAAGGTTGCCCGGTCCGCACGAGCCTGCGCATACTGCCAGCTTTCCGGTCAGTTGTGCTTCAGCGGCTGCAGCAAAAGCAGCGGCCTCTTCGTGGCGGACATGAACCCAATCGATACCGCCCTTCTTGCTGCCGCCAGACTTGCGGATTGCATCGACAACGGGGTTGAGCGAGTCTCCAACAATGCCATAGACGCGGTGGACACCAGCGTCGATCAGTTGGGAGACAAGCTGCTCTGCAACGTTCATAGTCGCTCCTTGGTCTTTGTGTGAGCATTCCGTGAAATCTGGGCATCCAGCCCAAATAAATACGATCTGCTCCGAACAAGACCACCCTACACCGACTAAAGTCCTAGTACTTTGCGGGAGTGAGGCAAAGAACGAAGCTGCGAGTTGTCAGCGTTTCCTGTTCGTAAAGTCTTCTCCTTATGCCTCACCCTCGCCGCTGAGTTCCTTCTCGATCTCGCGGGCAAGAGTGCGGAGCTTTCCTGAGTGAAGGGAAGTGGTCTTAATGGTTTCCTTCACTTCGATGAGCAGATTGTGAAGCGCATCGGTGTCTCCAAGTTCGGAATAGCACTGAGATAGTGCAGCCAGTGGGAAGACATAGTTTTCGGCGTCCTTGATCTCTTTTTGGAGAGTGAAAGCTTCTTGTAGAAGCGGAATTGCCGGATAGGGATCGTGGGATGTCATGTACACCCATCCCTTAATGTAGGTAATCCCGGCACGGAGGAAAGCCATCTCCTGCGGGTCGAGTTCTTCTGGGAAGGAATCAAGCCAGGCAGATCCGGCATCTACAGCTTGAAGGGCACGTTCTTTATCGGCTTCCGACACCTTTCCCGTTGGGGTGTCGACGTAAGTCTTTGCGGCCATTCGAGTCAGAGCGATGACATCGTGGGGAGCCTTGAATGCTTTCGCGATCTCAAGAGCTCGCTCGATCGCTGCTAGCCGCTTGGGACGATCGTGCAGTCGCTTTGCGGCATCGTTGGCCAGCGATCCCGCGCGCGAGGCAGCGCGCAGGTTACCGCTTGCAACGAGTGGGTCAATGGCCGCCATTGCGGTTTCGTAGGCTTCTTCGTCTTGGTCGATGGACAGGTAGTAGCTTGCCAGGGTGAGGCGAATAAGCGCTGTCAGAAGCCGTGCGAAGGAGGAGCCGCCTGTCCGTGAAATGGTTTGCTCAAGGAGCTCAATTGCTTCTTCGATGCGGTGTGCACCTTCGAATGCATCCGAGATGATTGTCGCGGCAGACAAGCCCAAGGAGCGCAGCGGGGTGCGCGTGATGATTTCACTCAGGCGCAGGGCTTGGGAAACGGCCTCGGCTGATTCATAGGCTTTGATGCTTGCAGTACAGATGACCAATCGGGCGAAAAAAGCCGTGTAGGGGTCGCAGCGCGTCTCTAAACGTAAAGCCTGGTCAGCCAGCTGTGCAGCTCGGCGGTAGTCGCCGATTTCAAGGTAAAGCTGTGCGCCTTCAAGGCTGAGCGTACGCATGAATGCCGCCTCGCTGGTACCAGCGTGCAGGCAAGCAGGTTTGAGGGATTCGATCGTGTCGAGGGCATTGAGTGCTTGCTTTGAATTCCCTGAATCAGGGAAGATTTCGCCGCAGGTGCACAGGCAATCAATGATTGCTGCAATATCCTCGGACTTCGTTGCGCCCCGGTTCAGTGTTGGTGCTATGGAAGCAATCTGAGAAACGAAAGTGTCGCATAGGGCCACTGCGTCCTTTTGAAGGTCGCTCGGCGCTTCCATGCCGAGCCATGAATAGCGATCGAGCTCGCAGGAGTACCGCAGTAATTCCAGCTGCGTGGTACTCAGGTCTTTGCGACCGAAAGTTGCTTGGGAGCGCCCGAAAATCCGCGCGAAGAAACCGGGCGTGACTAGGGGATCGTCTTCGGCCATTGAATGAATAACTGGCGCTACTCGCTCATAGACGGACTCAAACTTCTCGTGCTCTTTACGTAAGGACAGAAGAGTTTTTGAAAAACTTGCAAAGGAAAGAGCCGATTGAGGATCACTTTCGTCAAAGTGCAGCTTATCGACATCCAAGGTGTTAACAAGACACCAATCTGTCAAAAGATTGGTCTCCACGTTGTAGCCGATGACATCCGTCTGTGCAGCGTAGCGATCAAAAGCCTCTTGCATCGAGGTCGGCAAAGGAGGCAGTGAATAATCAATGGGTGGATAGGGGTTTGATTGGTCAATGGTCTCGGCCTGTGCGCGAGCACTGCGGGATGACACCTGCTGCGCGGGTAACTCTTCACCCTCAATAGTCGATAGAGGCTCGGGCATGGCCTCGCGCTCACCGACCAGCTCTAACTGCCATTCGCCCTGCGCGCGTGTTTCTGCCTGTTCATCGACTGGTCCAGCCTCAAGAACCTCGCGCACTAAACGGGTGTAGTAGTCATTCCCGTTACGCTGATCAAAGAGAGAAGCAACATCCAATGCCCACTGCGAGAGCTTTTCGGCGGCCTCGGAAAGCGGAGTATTGACATCGAGCTGTGGTCCCTGGCACCACTGCGACTGACCGGTGCACAAAGCCCCAAAAGCTTCATTGCCGTTGCCGCGTCGTGTGGCCTCGATGGCCGTCAGCGCAGCGGCCGGAAGATAATCGGCAAGAAGCGAGGCACTTTCAAGGGAAGAGGTCATGCCGATGCTGTCTCGCAGGATCTCTAAGGCGCGTTGCCAGCGTCCTGAACGCACGAGGTATTCGAGATGCAACCCGATGTAATCGATGCTGTTGGCAACGCCGCGGTGGTGCCGGTAGGAGCGAATATGTGCCTCCCAAGCCGCATCGGGGCGCCCCGACATCAACAGCGGGATCATTGCTTTTGCTCGGATTCCGTGGGGCTGAGCTCCGCAGGCGCCCTCCTCGTCGAAAAGCGGCATTGCGGTGGCTACTGCACGGTCCCAATCCTTGTGAGCGACGGCCTCGTTAATCTGCTTCATGGGGTCGCAGCCTTCGCAATCGCTAATCTGATCGCTCGGCGTAGAGCGCCACAAGGTCAGTGCTTCGCGGGCGTCATCCAGACGCCCCGTTCGCAAGCCGATCATGGCGCGTACCCCGTGAACTGCATGCATGGAAAACCCCTGGCCCGATACGAAGGTCGCAAGCGAGGTAATCAGTTCATCAATTTGCTCAATCGAGACCGCGGGGTTTCGACCTGCAGCGGCCACCGCACTCTTGAAAAGCCATGCGAGTTCTTCGGTCTGTTCGGGAGTAAAGTCTGCTGAGTTCTTTTCAAAGCGGCTCAGAAGGAGTGAGACCGGAGCCAGAGCCTTCCATTCTTCGTTGCCCTGCTGATAGGACAGGGTCAGAGCGAGGTAGGCATCGATCTGCAATTCGGCCTCGCCCTCCAGCGCATCTGCCCAGACAACCGCCTGTGCGACTTGGCTACTACGCGCCGGTCCCCATGGAAGCTGGGAGGTGAAGTCCAGGAGTTCGCGTACGTCTTCAGCGTTTGGCATGGGAGATCCTTCCGAGCGTTGGAGGGTTAGTTGTCGGTCGTGCCGAGTGCCGAATCGAGCAGTGAGCCGAGGAGCTGTGCCGCCCATGCCCGTTCTTTGGGCCCCAAAGTTTGGCGTCCCGCCAAGAGGCTTTGGACGTAGAGCCCGCGCAGGACACTGACGGCGGTTTGCGGGGACCGGCTTGCCACGATCAATCGTGTAATCAGTGAATTCGAACGATTCAGTACCAGTCTGGGCGGCTTGGAGTTCGCGAAGGGATCGGTAACCCCCATGATTCCCGCCCACAGTTTCGAGGCCTGTGCCTGAGAATTGCGCTGAACATGGCGTTCCGCGAAGTCCGGGTCAGGCAGGTAGAGCGCCGGCAGAGTAATTGGTGTGAAGCGGCGCAACACTACTTCACAATCAGAGGGATCGATCGCCTCGGCCGCGAGCAGCATGAGGTCCATCGCCTCAGCTTGCTCCGACAAACTGCATTCTTCGAAGGCGTCGAGGAGCTCTGAGGGGTCGACCAGTTGAAGTTTTTGCGCCAAAGTCGAGTAACGGGGATCCGTCATCAGCGCATTGATGAGCTCTTCGTCGTAGGCATAGCCCGCATTCACCAGGACTATGGATTGTGAGGCTGCGACATCGGCCAGGGCTCGGTACTGATCGACGGTGCGCGTGTATCGGATCGTCTCCTCAGAGGAGAGGAGCGTCAGTATGGGAGCGGCTCCGAGCGTGCTCTCCATGGGAACATAGCGAGCGGTGAGGTCAAGCATATAAGGGTCGCGCATGGCTACAGCACGAAGCCCCATCGCATGGGTGGAAATGAACTCGTTAAAACGCGAAGGAGAGTTCTTGGCCATCTCTTCGAGCCAAGCGCGAATCTCGCTACCAATAGCCTCGCGAGTATTTTCCAAGAGCTCATCGTCGCTGAGCTGCTCGCGGGAGGCGGTCAATCGCAAGTAGTTTGCATTCCCAATGAAACGAACGAAATACGCCCACTGCGGAACGATTCCTTCGCAGGTTCGCGACACCAGCATCTTCTTTGCATATACCGTGTGGTTGGAGCTAGAGAGCGTATTCGGGCGCTGCGAAACAACCGCGATACCTTTGACTCCAGCGGCGGGAACATCGATGGGGATAATGTCCATCCCTGAGGAGGAAAGATGTTCGTCGCACCACTGCTGTTGCTGTGAAGGCTCCAGTTCCCATACCGGAGTCTCATTCCCGTGGAAAGTCGATGCGGAATCGGAACGCACTTCAATTGAAATCGGAAGCAGCGAAGCAAATTCATCGACCAAAGCGCGAACGGTATCAGGATCGATCCAGGGCTCGCCGGGGTGGGCCTCGAGAACCACTTCTGTACCGGCTTCACCCAGATTGTGGGGGTCCGAGGCCGAGAGGGGCTGAGTGGTGTAGGTGCCTTCCGTCTTTCCTTCCCAGATCACGGTGGGGGAGTCGGGAGACTTAGCCGAACGAGAGTAAACGGTGATTGAGTCGGAAATCATGAAGCATGAGAGCATGCCGATACCGAACTGGCCCAAGAAATCACTGCGAGCCATTCCCAATTCATCACGTTTTGATGAGGCGCCAATAGTTGAGAGCAGTCCCGCAGCTTCCTCTTCTGTGAGGCCGATTCCGCTATCGCGGCACTTCAGGGTGCGTCCCTCAATTATGATGGTGACGCGGCGCGGGCAGCCGGGGTCTAGCGCGCTACGGGCCTCAATAGCGTCGAGGCCATTTTGGAGGAGTTCGCGAATGTATACGCGCGGACCGGAATACAAATTTCGGGAGAGAAGGTCAACCATCCCCCTGAGGTCCACTTGGAATGTCGACATTCACTTCCCCTCTGATGTGGCCTTTTCGTCGCTCGTTCCGGTAGAAGAACGACGATCCAGTCGTTTTGCGGAAATAAGATCCTTGAGACTGACAATAATAACGCCTGCCAGAATTAAAGCCATACCCGCGATATCGACAAGCGTGAAATGGGTTCCAACGAGAAGGAACGAAAAGAAAGTCGCGGAAATTGGTTGAAGGCAGGAAATGAGACTTGCACGTACCGGGCCGATATCTCCGACTCCCTGCAGGAACAGCGTGAATGCAAAGGTTGTGCCAACCAAGACCAGTCCGGCCATGGCCATCACCGACATGAAATCCCACTTGATGGAGTAGGACCAGACGCGAACACCGAGCCCCAAAATGATCCCGCCAATGATGAAGCCATAAGCAACAACCAGCTCGCTGCCATAGTGGCGGATGAGTTTGACGGGGATCAGGGTGTAGAGAGCAAAACCGATCGCGCTGGCAAGACCCCAGTACAAGGCATCGGTAGAGATCTCCAGAGAGTCAATTTTCCCGTGGGTTGCCAGAATAAAGGTCCCTAGTAAGGCAAAAGTAATGGCAAAGAGCTCAGTGTATTTTGGAAGACGGCGCGCGGTAATACAGACAAAAACGACAATCAGGATGGGGCCAAGGAATTCGATGACCGTTGCCGTTCCCGCATTGGAATAGCCGATTGCGACAACATAGGTTAATTGGCTACCTGCAAGTCCGAGAACGGAATAAATGACCATTGGCAGGTAGGAACGACGGTTTCGCAGGAGGCTTCTGTGCAAGGCAGAAAAACCTCGGTCTTTAAAGAGAAGGAAGCCCATTGTGGTTGGTGCGGCAAGAAGAATTCGGATTGCGGTGAGCCAATAGGGGTTCGCGTCATAGTCCTTCATCAGGAATTCACTACAGACTCCCGAAAATCCCCAGGCAATTGAGGCGAGGATCGTGATGAGGTATCCGCGAGTGCGCGTATTCATGGTCTTCCTTGGCGGTAATACTCGATGCGCTCCACTCTATTCTTTTTCCTCCTAGGGCTTAAATATAGTGCGCTATTCGGACAAAGACGACACAATGACCGCATGAGCAATACACCATCGAAAATTGTGTACACCGCCCGCGCTGAGGTGACGGGTGGCCGTTCCGGTCAGGCCCACTCTTTTGACCCTGATCTCACCCTAGACATGCGTATGCCGCCGGCTCTTGGCGGACCCGGTGGCGGTGCAAATCCTGAAGCTCTCTTTGCTATGGGATATGGTGCCTGCTTCCAGGGAGCTCTTGGTTTGGCCGCAAAGGAAGCTGGGGTTGATGTTTCCGATTCGAAGGTCGCTGTGAGCGTCGGAATCGGTCCTGAGGGCGAATCCTTCGGTATCACTGTTGACATCCGTGTTCTGATTCCCGGTCTTGAGCTTTCGAAGGCCCAGGCACTGGCCGAGCGTACTCATCAACTGTGCCCCTATTCGAAGGCGGTTGCTGGGAACGTTCCCGTTTCGGTTTCGGCAGTAACGGATCTGTCCTAAGAGTATTCGCGGTTGTGGGGGTAGTGCGCTCATGAGGCTTAGCCCCACAACCACACGGATTTATGACTGGTCTTGAGTCCCTGGGTCTTCCTCGTCGATGAGTTCTTGGATCGCGCGAATGAGTGACCTCAACCTAGTGGGTTTCATCGAGGGTAGTTTTGTCATCTCAGTGAGTTCGTCGACGCACTCGCGCAGGCCATCGAAATTCCCCGTGGCGTAATAGCAGCGTGCAAGAACTTCCATCGGGTAACCGGCCTCGTCATATTCTTCGTATGCTCGGAAGCAAGCGATTGATTCGCGAAGAGCGTCCATAGCCTCAACCGGTTTGCCCGCCTTCAGGGTTACCCACCCCAAGGTGTAGTTGTTTTCGGCATGCGATATGGCTACTTGT
>JBHRQN010000056.1:0-10863 GCA_042645485.1 Pauljensenia sp. | reverse complement strand
AGATCAGCAATCGTGACGAAATTGCGTTTTTCCATTACAGTGGGTTGTATATTGTGGAATGTATATCTGCGTTGTTATGAACCCGGTTGACCACCCGCACGGTGGTGGTGAAGGCCGTACCTCTGGTGGTCGTCACCCCGTGTCGCCTTGGGGCAAGCCCGAGGGACGCACCCGTCGTCCGAACAAGGCCAGCGACCGCATGATCGTGCGTCGTCGCAAGACCGGCAAGAATCGCTGAGTAGGAGCTGGGAATGCCTCGTAGTTTGAAGAAGGGCCCCTTCGTCGACGATCACCTCATGAAGAAGGTTGACGCCGCGGTCGAATCCGGCTCTAAGAACGTTATCAAGACTTGGTCGCGCCGTTCGGTCATCACCCCGGATTTCCTGGGTCTGACCATTGCCGTGCACGACGGTCGTAAGCACGTGCCCGTTTTCGTCACTGAGTCGATGGTGGGCCACAAGCTCGGAGAGTTCGCTCCCACGCGTACTTTCCGTAGCCACGACAAGGACGATCGCAAGGGACGTCGGCGCTGAGCCGGCCTTGCGTAACGAAGAAAAGGCAGGATTTCATGGAAGCCAAGGCGCAGGCGCGTTTTGTCCGCGTCACGCCCCAGAAGGCACGCCGTGTCGTGAACGAGGTTCGCGGCAAGGCTGCTTTGGAGGCAGCCGACATTCTGCGGTTCGCCCCGCAGGCCGTCGCCACCGATGTCCGCAAGGTGCTCTTGAGCGCAGTCGCTAACGCGAAGGTTAAGGCTGAAGCCGCTAAGGAGACCTTCAATGAGGCGGATCTTTTGATCCTCGAAGCCTACGTTGATGAAGGTCCCACGATGAAGCGCTTCCGCCCCCGCGCTCAGGGCCGTGCAGGACGCATTCTTAAGCGCACCAGCCACATCACCGTTGTGGTTGGCACTAAGGAAGATCAGAAGAAGGGAGACCGGTAAATGGGCCAGAAGGTTAACCCCACCGGGTTCCGCCTGGGAATCACAACTGATCACCGGTCTCGCTGGTTCTCCGATTCGACGACTGCAGGTCAGCGCTACGCTGACTACGTTGCAGAAGACGTCGCAATTCGTAAGAACCTGACTGAGAACCTTGAGCGCGCAGGTATTGCAAAGGTCGATATCGAGCGTACGCGTGACCGCGTTCGCGTTGATCTGCACACCGCTCGCCCCGGTATCGTTATTGGTCGCCGCGGAGCAGAAGCAGATCGTCTTCGTCAGAACCTGGAAAAGCTCACCGGCAAGCAGGTTCAGCTGAACATCCTCGAGGTTAAGAACCCCGATCTGGATGCACAGCTGGTCGCACAGGGAATTGCTGAGCAGCTCGCTGCTCGTGTCTCTTTCCGTCGTGCAATGCGTAAGGGCATTCAGTCCGCACAGCGTGCGGGAGCCAAGGGCATCCGTGTCCAGGTCTCCGGCCGGCTGGGTGGCGCTGAAATGAGCCGTAGCGAGTTCTACCGCGAAGGCCGTGTCCCGCTGCAGACCCTGCGTGCAAACATCGACTTTGGATTCCACGAGGCCCGTACGACCTTTGGTCGCATTGGCGTCAAGGTGTGGATCTACAAGGGCGATATCACCGAGCGTGAGTTTGCCCGCCAGCAGGCTGAGCAGGCCAACCGCGGTGGACGTGGACGCGGCGATCGTCGCAACCCCCGTCGCGGACAGCGTGGCCAGCAGCAGCACGAGAACACTCAGCAGCAGGCAGCTCCGGCTGAAGCACCTGCCGCTACCGAGACCGGAACGGAGGCCTGAGCCCAATGCTCATTCCCCGTCGTACTAAGTGGCGCAAGCAGCACCGCCCGCACCGCACCGGTTTTGCTACCGGCGGCACGGAGCTCGCATTTGGCGATTACGGGATTCAGGCACTCGAGGGTGCCTACGTCACCAACCGTCAGATCGAAGCTGCTCGTATCGCAATGACCCGTCACGTCAAGCGTGGTGGCAAGGTGTGGATCAACATCTTCCCGGACCGCCCGCTGACCAAGAAGCCCGCCGAAACTCGTATGGGTTCCGGTAAGGGTGCCGTCGAGTGGTGGGTTGCTCCCGTTAAGCCGGGACGCATTATGTTCGAGCTGGCCGGTGTGCCCGAGAGCCTTGCTCGCGAGGCAATGCGCCGCGCCCAGCACAAGCTTCCGATGAAGACCCGTTTCGTGGTCCGCGAGGGTGGTGACAACTGATGGCAGATAAGGGTCTGACCACCGCCGATCTCGACGCCATGGACGATGCACAGCTGTCCAAGGAGCTTGAGAAGGCAAAGGCTGAGCTCTTCAACCTCCGCTTCGCGCAGGCAGTTGGCTCCCTTGAAGACAACGGTCGTATGAAGACTGTTCGTCGCAATATTGCCCGCATTTACACCATCGCGCGTGAACGGGAGCTTGGCTACCGCACCGCACCTGGCACTGAGGAGTGACTAACATGGCAGAAACCACTGTGCGCAACGAGCGCAAGGTCCGTCGTGGATACGTCACCAGTGACAAGATGGACAAGACCGTTGTCGTCGAGATCGAGGACCGTGTCAAGCACGCCCTCTACGGCAAGGTTATGCGCAAGAGCAAGAAGGTCAAGGTTCACGACGAGCACAACGAGTGCTCCGTTGGCGACCTCGTCCTGATTATGGAGACTCGTCCGCTCTCCGCCACCAAGCGGTGGCGCGTGGTCGAGATTCTCGAAAAGGCGAAGTGACCTTCGCCTAACAGACCGAAATCCGTTCGGCAAGGCTCGGCCCCGGAGGTAACTCCGGGGCAGAGAACCGGCTCGACGACAGGAGTCAGTAGAAAATGATCCAGCAGGAGTCGCGACTGAAGGTCGCCGACAACACAGGTGCCAAGGAAATCCTCACCATCCGTGTTCTCGGCGGATCTGGTCGGCGTTATGCCGGAATCGGCGACGTGATCGTCGCCACCGTCAAGGATGCAATCCCCGGCGGAAATGTTAAGAAGGGGGACGTCGTTAAGGCGGTCGTCGTGCGTACGCGCAAGGAGACCCGTCGCCCCGACGGTTCCTACATCCGTTTCGATGAAAACGCGGCAGTCATTCTCAAGAATGACGGTGAACCCCGCGGTACGCGTATCTTCGGTCCCGTGGGCCGCGAGCTGCGCGAAAAGAAGTTCATGCGAATCGTTTCTCTCGCACCGGAGGTGATCTGATGGCAGCGAAGATTCGTAAAGGTGACTTGGTCGAGGTCGTTCGCGGACGTACCTCGGACGAAAAGGAACTCGCAAAGCGCAACGCACGCCGTGCCGAGCAGGGCCTCGAGCCCCTCAAGCCCGGCGACAAGGGCAAGCAGGGTCGCGTTATTCGCGTTTTCCCCGCTCAGGAGAAGGTCCTCGTTGAGGGCATCAACCTGAAGACCCACCACGTGCGTCAGGGACAGACCCAGGGCCAGGCTGGTGGCATCATCACCGTCGAGGCTCCGATCTCGCTGTCGAAGGTTGCTCTGGTTGATCCTGAGACGAAGCAGCGCGTTCGCGTTGGCTTCCGTGAGGACACCGTTGAGCGTGACGGCCGTACGCGCACCGTTCGCGTTCGCGTCACCCGTGGCGGAGCCCGTCGCGGCATCGAGCAGGGCAAGGAGATCTGATTATGGCCCCGCGTTTGAAGGAAAAGTACAACTCCGAAATTCGCGATGCTCTGCGCGCTGAATTCAAGCACGCAAACCCCATGGAGGTGGGCGGTCTGACCAAGATCGTCGTCAACATGGGCGTCGGCGAGGCTGCTCGTGACTCGAAGGCACTTGAGGGCGCGATCCGCGACCTCACCGCCATCACCGGTCAGAAGCCTCAGACGAGCAAGGCGAAGAAGTCCATCGCACAGTTCAAGCTGCGCGAAGGCCAGGTTATTGGCGCATACGTCACCCTCCGTGGCGACCGCATGTGGGAGTTCCTGGACCGCCTCCTCTCGACTGCGCTCCCGCGTATTCGTGACTTCCGCGGTCTGTCCTCGAAGCAGTTCGATGGACACGGCAACTACACCTTTGGCCTGACGGAGCAGTCCATGTTCCACGAGATCGATCAGGATTCCATCGACCGCGTTCGCGGTATGGACATCACGGTCGTTACCTCGGCCTCCACCGACGAAGAAGGCCGTGCTCTGCTGCGTCACCTCGGCTTCCCGTTTAAGGAGGACTGACCATGGCTAAGACGTCACTGAAGATCAAGGCTGCGCGTAAGCCCAAGTTCGGCGTGCGTGGCTACACCCGGTGCAACCGTTGCGGTCGTCCCCGCTCGGTGTACCGCAAGTTCGGACTGTGCCGTGTGTGCCTGCGTGAGCTCGCCCTTCGTGGCGATCTCCCGGGTGTCACCAAGAGCAGCTGGTAAAACTGACGTCGTAGGTCCCGGTTTTCCGGAGAAACCGCGACGAGGAAGGGGAGAATCCCCAAATGACAATGACTGATCCGATCGCAGATATGCTGACGCGTCTGCGTAACGCGAACCACGCGCGCCACGAGTCGGTTTCCATGCCGTACTCGAAGCTCAAGGCCGCGATCGCGAAGATTCTCGTCGAGGAAGGCTACATCGCTTCCATCGACGTCGAGGATGCCAAGGTCGGCCAGACGCTGGTTCTTACTCTCAAGTACGGCTCGCACCGCGAGGCCGCTATCGAGGGTCTGCAGCGCGTCTCCAAGCCCGGTCTGCGCGTCTACGCCAAGTCCACCAACCTGCCCAAGGTCCGCGGCGGCCTCGGCGTGGCAATTCTGTCCACGTCTTCCGGCCTGCTCACCGACCGTCAGGCAGCCGAGAAGGGTGTGGGTGGGGAAGTCCTCGCCTACATCTGGTGATGAGGAGGCTGAAGAATGTCGCGTATTGGTAAGAATCCGATCGAAATTCCCGCGGGCGTCAACGTCACCATCAATGGTGCAGACGTTACCGTTAAGGGCCCCAAGGGAACACTGAGCCACGTTGTGCCTGAACCCATCAGCGCCGCCATCGACGAAGGCAAGGTCGTTGTGACCCGTCCTTCCGATGATCGTGTTGCTCGTTCGCTCCACGGCCTGACCCGCACCCTGATCGCCAACATGATCGAAGGTGTGACGAAGGGCTTCTCGAAGCAGCTTGAAATTGCCGGTACCGGTTACCGCGTCGTTGCGAAGGGCAAGGACCTCGAGTTCTCCCTCGGCTTCTCGCACACCGTGTTCGTCCCGGCGCCCGAAGGCATCGAGTTCTCCGTCGAATCTCAGACGAAGTTCACCGTGTCGGGCATCGACAAGCAGCTCGTTGGAGAGACCGCCGCTCGCATCCGTAAGCTCAAGAAGCCTGAACCCTACAAGGGCAAGGGTATCCACTACGTGGGCGAGACCATCCGTCGCAAGGTCGGAAAGGCTGGTAAGTGATGGCGTACACAGTCAAGGGCAAAGGCAAGTTCGTCGCTCGCAAGCGTCGCCACCTGCGCCTGCGCAAGAAGGTTCAGGGCACCCCTTCGCGTCCGCGTTTGGTTGTCACCCGTTCGAACCGCCACATGGTCGCACAGGTTGTGGACGATACCATCGGTCACACCCTGGTCTCCGCTTCGACCAAGGAAGCAGCACTCGTTGCCGCTGAAGGGACGAAGAAGGACAAGGCCTACCAGGTCGGCACTCTCATTGCAGAGCGCGCAAAGGCCGCAGGCATCACCGCTGTGGTCTTCGACCGCGGTGGCAATAAGTACCACGGCCGCGTTGCGGCAGTCGCAGAAGCCGCCCGTGAGGGCGGACTTGAGCTGTGACTGAGCCTCGAGGAAAGAGAGATCAACTGATGGCTGCATCGCAGCGAGGCAGGAACGGTCAGGAAGGCGCCGAGCGCTCTGGCGACGGCGAACGCCGTGACCGCCGCTCCGGTCGCGAGAACCGCGACACCCGTCGGGGCGAAAGTAAAGATCAGTACATCGAGCGTGTTGTCACCATCAACCGCGTTTCCAAGGTTGTGAAGGGTGGACGTCGTTTCTCCTTCACCGCTCTGGTTGTCGTCGGTGACGGTGAAGGCACCGTCGGTGTCGGCTACGGAAAGGCCAAGGAAGTTCCCCAGGCTATTTCCAAGGGTGTTGAGGAAGCGAAGAAGAACTTCTTCCGCGTCCCGATGATCCGCCGCACCATCACCCACGTTGTTCAGGGCCGCGACGCGGCAGGTGAAGTTCTGCTTCGCCCCGCCGCCCCCGGTACCGGCGTTATCGCCGGCGGCCCCGTCCGTGCAGTCCTCGAGGCTGCAGGCGTCCACGACGTGCTGACGAAGTCGCTCGGTTCTGACAACGCAATCAACATTGTTCACGCAACTGTTGCTGCACTGAAGCTTCTGGAACAGCCTGAAGCAGTCGCAGCTCGCCGCGGTCTTCCGCTCGAGCGCGTTGCTCCCGCTTCCATGCTCCGTGCACGCGCAGAAGGCGAAGCTGAAAAGCGCGCTGCCGCTGAGGCAAGCGAAGCTGATAAGGCTGCTGCGGGGGTGACTGAGTGATGGCAAAGCTGAAGATCACGCAGGTCAAGTCCAGCATTGGCGCCAAGCAGAACATGAAGGACACACTGCGCACCCTCGGGCTGCGCAAGATCGGCCAGAGCGTCGTTCGTGAGGATGCAGAAACCGTTCGCGGTGCCATCCACACTGTTCGTCACCTGGTTACAGTTGAGGAGGTCGACTGACCATGGCGGACTCCACGAAGAACACCGGTGAGGAGCAGGGTCGCGTCGTTCGACTGCACCACCTGCGTCCCGCCGCTGGTGCAAAGACCGCGAAGACCCGCGTCGGTCGCGGTGAAGGTTCAAAGGGTAAGACCGCTGGACGTGGTACCAAGGGCACGAAGGCTCGTTACCAGGTTCCCGCAGGCTTCGAGGGTGGCCAGATGCCCATCCACATGCGCCTTCCCAAGCTGCGCGGCTTCAAGAACCCCTTCCGCGTTGAGTACCAGGTCGTCAACGTCGGTCGTCTGCAGGAGCTCTTCCCCGAAGGTGGAAAGGTAACTGTTGAGGATCTCGTT
Organism: Pauljensenia sp.; assembly: GCA_042645485.1. Lineage (GTDB taxonomy): Bacteria > Actinomycetota > Actinomycetes > Actinomycetales > Actinomycetaceae > Pauljensenia. Next base: position 3,926 of record JBHRQN010000056.1, on the reverse strand, counting down.
GCACGTTCCGCAGTGCGCGACGGTTGGGCAGTGAAGGTGCTCGGCACCGGTGAGCTCACCGTTAAGCTCGATATCGAGGTCGACTCTTGGTCGGCTTCGGCAGAAGCGAAGATTACTGCTGCCGGCGGTTCTATCAAGACCCGCTGAGTGGTGATTGCCACGGGGGTGGCTCGGTTTCCGGGCTGCCCCCGTTTCGCTTTCTTGCACGTCGAGGCCGTTTCCCCAGCCACTGAAGCCCCCGATTTCACTGGCTATCCAAGCGGGAGAGGGCCTTTACCCATATCACAGTTTCTCAAGTTCTCTACTTTTGATTCACAGTATCCCTGTCATTTCAGGTAGTCTTTTGAGAGTCGTGCGATCTAAATGGTCGCAATTATTTCGTTACGTAGGAGGAAGCCTTGCTCAGTGCGTTCGCGCAGGCATTCCGTACCCCAGATCTCCGACGGAAACTTCTGTTCACGCTATTCATCATGGCGATGTTCCGTCTGGGCTCTTTCATCCCAACTCCCGGCGTTGATTCGCAGGCAGTCACCAAGTGTCTTGCTCAACAGAGCGACGCTTCGCTGCTGGACTTGGTGAACCTCTTCTCTGGTGGTGCGCTCCTCCAATTGTCGATCTTCGCGCTGGGTATCATGCCTTACATCACCGCGTCGATTATCATCCAGCTTCTGCGCGTCGTGATTCCTCGTTTCGACGATCTGCACAAAGAAGGTCAGACCGGCCAAACGAAGCTCACTCAGTACACGCGTTATCTGACAATTTTCTTGGGTATTCTTCAGTCCACAACCATTATTTCGCTGGCCCGTTCAGGAAATCTTTTTGCTGGATGTTCTGAGAAGATCATCCCCTCGAATTCAGTGTGGACCTTCCTTCTGATGATGATCGTCATGACCGCCGGTACCGGTGTCATCATGTGGCTCGGCGAATTGATCACCGAACGCGGTATCGGTAACGGTATGTCGCTGTTGATCTTTACTTCCATTACCGCGCGTATGCCTTCCCAGCTTCTGACCATCGGACAGAGCGGTAAGTGGGGAGCGGTCTTCGCGATCATCGGCCTGATGCTTCTCGTCTCGATCGTCGTGGTTTATCTGGAGCAGGCGCAACGCCGAATTCCCGTTCAGTACGCAAAGCGTATGATCGGTCGCCGTCAGTACGGTGGTACAACGACTTACATTCCTCTGAAGATCAATATGTCGGGCGTTATCCCCGTCATCTTCGCCTCTTCACTTCTGGCATTCCCCCCGATGCTTGCACAGTTCGGCAGCCAAGACTCCAAGTGGGTCCAGTGGATCAGCGCGAACTTCCACCAGGACGCATGGCCCTACTTGACCACCTACGCCCTACTCACACTCTTCTTCACCTTCTTCTACACCGCGATCACCTTCGATCCCGATGAGGTAGCGGATAACATGAAGCGTTACGGCGGCTTCATTCCCGGATACCGCGCAGGCCGTCCGACGGCTGAGTTCCTGCGTTACGTGATGAACCGCATCACGACCGCCGGTGCGCTCTACCTGGTCATCGTCGCGCTCATTCCTTCGTTGGCGATTATTCCGTTGCACATTTCCCAAGGACAGATGCCCTTCGGTGGCACGACCCTTCTGATTATCATCGGTGTCGGCCTGCAGACGGTGAAGGAAATCAACACTCAGCTTCAACAGCATCACTACGAAGGATTCTTGCGATGACCGCTATCGTTCTCCTCGGCCCTCCCGGAGCTGGTAAGGGAACCCAGGCCGCGCGTATCGCCGAGCGCCTGAACATTCCCGCCATCTCCACCGGAGAGATCTTCCGCGCCAATATGTCTGAGGGCACGGAATTGGGCAAACGGGCCAAGGAATACATGGAACGCGGAGAGTTCGTTCCTGATTCGGTAACGAACCCCATGGTGAAGGTGCGCCTTTCTGCACCCGATACCGCTAACGGTTTCCTCCTTGACGGATACCCTCGCACTCTCGAGCAGGCGCACGTTCTGCGTGACATGCTTGCCGAACTCGGCGTGAGCTTGGATGTCGTCCTGGAGATTCAGGTTGATGAAGATGAGGTCGTGGCTCGCATGCTTAAGCGTGCGACCGAGCAGAATCGCTCGGATGATACTGAGCCCGTTATTCGTCACCGCCTTGAGATCTACCACGAACTGACCGAACCCATGGCAACCTACTACGCCGATCAAGATCTGCTTCAGGTTGTTGATGGACGCGGTTCGATCGACGAAGTGAGCGAGCGTATTTTCGCCCTTCTCGACGGTCTCAACAAGTAAGCAACACGTACCCTGGCGCTGCTCAGCGCTGATACGGAACCGGGGCGCGGTGGTGAAAGCCATCGCGCCCCGGAGTTTCATCCAAAGGAAGCACAATGTCCCACATTGAATACAAGACCCTTGATCAGATCAAGTGGATGCGAGAAGCCGGGCTGGTTGTTGCGGAAATTCACCGAAGCCTGCGAGAAGCGGCACGTCCCGGCGTAACAACCGGTGAACTGGACGAGGTGAGCGCAGATGCGATCCGTCGTTGCGGTGCGCGCTCGAACTTCCTCAATTACTACGGCTATCCCGCAACGGTGTGCATTTCCCCCAATGACGTGATCGTTCACGGTATTCCCGGCAAGCGCAAGCTTGCAGTCGGTGACATCGTGACCTTTGACTGCGGTGCATGGCTTGAGCGCAGTGGCCAACAGTGGCACGGAGACGCGGCCTTCTCGATGATCGTCGGAGATGAATTTACCTCTGATGAAGAGTTCGCGCGTTCATGGGTTCGTCGCCACCAGGGCCCGGGCGTCGGAAAGCGTTGGGGGAGCGCTCTCCCTTCCGCTCCTCAGGGCGAGGCGGGGGAAGCAGGCGCGGCCTTGGCGGGAGAAGTTTCAAAGCAGGGGAGCGTTGCGCGCAGGCGCGAGCTTGACCTCGTTACACGTGAGGCGCTGTGGGCGGCGCTCGCCTCGGTTGCCCGGGGGAAGCGCGTGAGCGCAGTTGGCGAGGCCGTTGAGCGCGTCGTTGCCGAGCGTGCGGAGGACCTTGGCTGGGAAGCGGGGATTATCGAGGACTTTACCGGCCACGGAATTGGCACCGCGATGCACCAGGATCCGGAAGTCTTGAACTACCGCGTGCGTGGTCTGATGCCCAAGTTGCGTCCCGGAATGGTTCTGGCTGTCGAGCCGATGCTGACAAGCGGTGACATTGAGAATGTCACCGAGAATGACGACTGGACGGTTCGCACTGTTGATGGCTCCGATGCCGCTCAATGGGAGCACACCATCGCAATTTTGGATGACGGTGTCGCGATCTTGAGTGCTGTTGATGGGGGAGTAGCGGGGCTTGCACCCTTCGGTGTCACTCCTGTGCTGCTGGACTAGTATCCCGCGCGTATCTATGTTGATAGCTCGCAAGCATTAAGCGTGAGGCGATAGACACCGCATCCAGCTTTCCAAGAAGGGCCAAAATAGCGTAGGCTCGACCCTTGGACGTGTCTTTGGGGGCAGTATGCCTGTTTCCAAGGGCGATCCCGAACGGTCTCAGGCCGTTCGAATCCGAAAAAGTAGTAGAGGATAGACGGAGGATATGGCGAAGAAGGACGGCGTCATCGAAATCGAAGGCACGGTTATCGAAGCCTTGCCGAATGCGATGTTCCGCGTGGAATTGAGCAATGGACACATCGTGCTTGGCCACATTGCCGGCAAGATGCGTCAGCACTACATCCGCATTCTGCCCGAGGACCGAGTGGTCGTCGAGCTGAGCCCTTACGACCTCTCCCGAGGCCGCATCGTCTACCGCTACAAGTGAACACACCGACACAAGCTACCTGCGGGTAGCGGAGGTACACACCATGAAGGTCAAGCCGAGTGTCAAGAAGATCTGTGACAAGTGCAAGGTGATTCGTCGCCACGGCAACGTCATGGTCATCTGTGACAACCCCAGGCACAAGCAGCGC
>JBHRQN010000055.1:0-10991 GCA_042645485.1 Pauljensenia sp. | reverse complement strand
ACGAGACCCCCGAAGAAACCCACGGCGCGTTCGCCTCATACATCGCCGGCCGACCATTCGACTACGCCTTCGAGCACCTCCCACCCCGCGAAACCAGAAACGATTTTGTTTCATGACGGCCATACTTCACTCCACTCATACACTGCTATTCGGACAGTCTCGAGCATCGATGCTGATGCCCTGGTGTCTCGAGACGAGCGTTGGCTGCTTTTCAATATCAGGGTGAATTTGGGAGGCCGCTCAGAAATGGAACTGCTGTTTTCAAGACAAGGGGTAGCCACGGGGTGAATGGTCCGATGGCTCGCTCGTCAAGGGTCCACCAGAATACCTCCTCTACTTCGCGCGGGTTGGGTTTCAATGAGTTGTGATCCTGACATACTCCGATGAGGACGTGATCGTACTCCCATTCCACGGCCCCACTCTCCGGATCTTGTGCCCAATACACGAAGCGACCAACCTCATGTAGTGCTGGTGAATGTAGACCGAGCTCTTCTTCTAGGCGCGTGGCGGCGTCGGTGAGAAGTAGTTCCTGGGAGCGTGGATGTCCACAACAAGTATTCGCCAAATACCCTGGCCAATGCTCTTTTGATGATGCTCGCCGTTGCAGGCAAACTCGACCGCTACAATCGGTCAGCATGATACTGAAAGCTCGATGCAAAGCACCCGGTCTCGTGTGCGCCTTTGCTGCGCTGATGTGCCCGAGGCTAATTCCGTCCTGAGTTACGAGCTCGACATCCCCGTCAAGGCCGTGGGCGCGCCGTAGGGGTATAATTTCATTATTCTGGCGCATGGGTCATCGCTTACGTGTATTCATTGTTTGTTGCTCAAGATCAGTGCCAACTCGAAGATGAATTGGCTTGTGTAGGCCATAAGCATTCCAGGGCCCCAGTAACGTTGTTTTCTGTGAAGTAAAGTCATCGTGCCTGTGAGACTCATCACAAGACTCAAAGTCATCCACCCAAAGACCGACACGCTGGCGCGTACCAGGATGAGATAAGTGTAGCCAAGACTGGTCGCTACTAGTTGGCCGAAACACGAGACCTTCACAGCTAAGTTCCGTCCCCAGTGGATGGGGAGAGTCACCAGTCCTGACTTCTGATCTCCTGGGATGTCGCTGAGGTCCTTGAGTATGATTCCCGACCCGAAGAACAACCCGATCGACACAGCGCACAGAATCAGCCGGGATGTCACCAACCCATGGCCAAGTCCACCGACGAGAACCAGCAACATGGGACCTACAGTGAGAAGGAGTTGACGGCCGAAACCGGCCATCCCCAGGTTAGGATGTAAGCAGTACACCAGATGCATTACCTCAATCAGACACAGGATTCCCACTACGAGGAGGCCTCGAGCGGGAGCGAGGGTGATCAAGAGAAGAAGCAGGGAGATGACGACGGGAGCGATCACCAAACCCATCACATAGTGTCTGAGGCTGAGGTCACCTCTTGTCAGAGGCCTGTTCGGATGGTTGACCTTGTCCCGTTCCAGATCGAAGACATCGTTGAGGGCTGATACCCCTCCCATGTAGAAGAACCCCACACACGCTGCGACGAGCCAGTCCATCGGAGCTGGTCGTGACTGTCCCGCGGTCGTGGCGCCGACCAGTACGGGCAACACGATCGCTGGTTGAACGTGCGGTTTCCAAGCGCGGAGCATGCCAAGGGTGAGGGGTGGGGTAGACGCGACGTGTTGACCCGACATGCTCACTCCTTGAGCTGTGTCCTCGCCACCCAAGGTCCGGTCATCATACTCGTGTCCGTGGGTCGTTGAAGGCGAAACGCGATGTTGGTCCCGCGACCCGGGTGCTAATTACGTGACTAGTATACCTTTTTGTCTAGCTGGAAAGCTCGAGGATGGCACCAATGTCCAGAGATGTCTGTACCTTGGTGCAACTTCCGGATGTCTGAATGAGTCAAAGGTTTAGCCTTGCTGGTATCGAATGAGGTTGTGCTGTCCTGTACAAGTGTTCGAGTGAGGAAGGCTGAGGGGGGAATCCGTGACTCGACCGGTTAGGTTTATCTTATCCTTTGTCTTGACTTTCATTCTGTTCTTCTTGGTTCTTCCGAGTTTAGTTGTTCTGGCCTACATGGGGTGCGATCTCTTTATCGACCTTCGCATCATCCCGACTCCTTGGAGCTACTTGACTGCAGCTGCGGCCTTTATCTTCGGATGGTGGTGGATGATTTGGTCAAATCTTCATATATTTGGACGTGGACAGGGCACCTCGTTGGAAGTTGCTGGGCGGGTCAATAATCCGACGCGTCACTTGGTTCTAACTGGTCCGTATGTTTATTCTCGTAACCCAATGGCTTTTGGCTTCGTTGTAGCTTATGTTCTGGGCTTGGGGTTACTTCTGCACACTGTGTGGTGCTTGGTTTTGACGCCATTGTCGTTCCTCTTCTTGCGCCTCTATTTGGCGTATTGGGAAGAGAAGGGTTTGGTGCGACGTTTCGGTGAAGAGTACTTGGACTACCGTAGCTCGGTCCCGGCGTTTGTTCCTCGCCCTTGGCGGCGTTTGGCTGCTGAAGAGTCTGTGACAAGCCGTTTGGGGGGCGGAGGTGCCCGCCAATGATGAGACAGGTGCGCGCTCTTGTGGCGTTCGTCGTCATCACCTACCTGTTCTTCATGGTGATACCGATGGTGGTTCTTGCGCTGGTCGATAACCTCCGACGAGTCGTTGGTGGTCCGGTATGGCCAGGATGTCCTTTCAATTACCTCGGAGCCATAGCGGCCTTGGTGTTCGGTGGGTACTGGGTTGTGGAATCGAATCTTCTCCTGCTGAAGGTTGGCCGAGGAACCTCCCTCGAGGTTGCGGGTAGGGCCTTGGCTCCGACGACGACGTTAGTCAGATCGGGCGTCTACTCCCGCGTGAGGAATCCGATGGTGTTCGGATACTTCACTGCTTTCGGCCTGGGCATCCCGCTGTTGCAGCAGACGCTCATTGGCTTGGTGGTGTATCCGATCTTCTTGGTCTTGTACGGGTTGTATCTGAAAATCTGGGAAGAAAAGAATCTGGTCCTGCGTTTCGGTGATGATTACGAGGCGTATTGCCGAGAAGTACCCATGCTCATCCCTGCTCTTCGTTCACGAAGCTCGTCGAAGGAGGTCCGTTCATGAACCGTGGCTTGTGGGGGCTGCTGTTGTTTATCTCGTGGTTGGGGTCCATCCTGTTGACCGTCGCCTGTTGGCCGGTCATAGCACATTTGGATGTAGTCATATTTGATGCATGGGTGTGGTTTGTCATGCTGTTTTGCCTCAATTGGCTGGCGATCAATGTCATCTTGACGTTCTTCTTCGTGCGAGGTGTTCCTACGTTCGTTCTCGCTGACCCTAGCTCAACGGTGAATGATGTCTAATATGGCCGCAATTACAGGAGTCGGGGCTGTGGGGCCTGGATTTGCTGATGTACTAGGTCGGACGCGCCCGTATTATCAACTTGAGCGCTTGAGCAATCTCGATCAATTGCCCCAGGAAGGTTTTCTCGTCGTCGCCGTACCTGTCTTAGTGGGCGAGGCGACTGCTGCTTGGTCTCGTGTCTTCGCCTTAGTTCCTCGTTCCATTCCCCAGCATTGAGGAGGTCTCATGTCAGTCCACTTACAGCGTTCGATCGACATACAAGCTCCCCTCGGTTTTGTTTTCGAGCAATCCAATCAATTGGACCAATGGCCGCAGATGATTCCCGAGTACCTCTCGGTCGAGGTTATACGCTGTGAAGGTCACAAGGTTTGGTTTCGGTTGACCAATGCGAATGAGGACTCGTGGGTGTCATGGAGGATGTTCGCGCCGCCGGTGTTGGCGTATGCGGAGCGCCTCGATCCGATGGGCCCGTTCGAATTCAACCAGATCACGTGGACATATGCTCCGACGCCGGGGGGAATGACGATCATGACTTGGGATATGTTCTTCAGTTTGAAGGAAGAGATACGTGTGCAGGAACAGATATGGGCTGAACGCATGGCTGAACATGTCGAGGCAAACCAAGCGCATATGAAGCTGTGGCTGGAGGCTCGGGCACCAGTTTCTTGGTCGCCGGAACTTTTGATAAGAGCTGAGGACCATGTCTGATAGTCAACCCAGTGCCCTGATAACCGGGGCAGGTTCAGGAATCGGCAGGGCAGCAGCGGATCTGTTCGCGGAGCGCGGGTACGCTGTGGCGCTGTTGGATCGGGACCCCGTTGGTCTACAGGAAACCGCAGGTCGTATCAACGCTCTCGGGGGTCGCGTTCTGTCTCTGGAGACTGACGTTGCCTCGTGGTCAGGGGTGGGGGAGGCGGTTTCAGCGACAGTGAATGCACTTGGGGGGATCGACTGTGCCTTCAACAATGCTGGCGTGGCGGGGCAGGGCGAGTGCGATCTTCACGATGTCACCGAGCAGGACTTTGACGAGGTCATGGACATCAACCTCAAAGGTACGTGGATATGCATGAAGCAAGAGCTCGCGGTCATGGTGCGACAGGGGTATGGGAGCATAGTCAACGGTGCCTCAGTTGCTTCATTCGTCGGGTTCGACAAGCTAAGTGCCTACACAGCGAGTAAACACGGAATCATTGGGCTCACGAAGAGTGCAGCTCTGGAATACGCCTCAACTGGAATCAGAATCAACGCCGTGTGTCCTGGCGTCGTGGACACGCCGTTCACGACTCACTTCACGGGTGGAGACGCCACCGCCGAGCAACGCTTCAGAGATGTCGAGCCGATGAATCGCTTTGCCCAGCCATCGGAGGTGGCGCACGCTGTGATCTGGCTCTGTTCGCGAGAGGCGTCCTTCGTCACCGGAACATCCCTGATGGTGGACGGGGGATTGACATCACGATGACAACTATCGGTTCCATCGCTGCGGTCACGCATCCCTCTCAACGTAGGGACATCTTAGCTCGCGTCGAGCGAGTCATCTCCGTAAGGCTTTGCGAACAGTCAGAAGTTTGGGGCGATCTTGATTCGGAGGCGAGCTTACCCATTGAACTGGTTTCACGCCTCTTCAAAGCCGGCGGAAAGCGTATTCGACCAACTCTGGCCATATCGACCTACCTGAGCCTAGGCGGTGATCCGGACCGGCATGAACTGGTGGAGTTGGCTGCAGCTTTAGAATTGCTTCATTGTTTCGCGCTTCTCCAAGACGATGTGATGGATGAGTGTGATGTGCGCAGGGGATACCCCACCGGTCACCGGGTAGCCACGGAGCATCATCTCGACGCGAAATGGTGTGGCGAGTCTGAGCGTTTCGGTGAGAGTGTTGCCATCCTCGCTGGTGATCTGGCGATGGTATATGCGGATTCCTTCATGGTGCACCAACCGATGATGGTCCGGAAGCACTGGGGAGAGATGCGGACAGCCATGATCATTGGTCAGCATCTTGATCTTGTTCTAGCTGCGCGGCCTACTTCGTCTCCCGAGTCCATTCGGACTATCGCTCGCCTGAAGTCTGGGCAGTATTCAGTGGAATACCCGATGATGCTCGGTGCGGCCTTAGCAACCGGAAAGCAGATCCCAAATTTCCTTTCTCAGTATTCTCGTTTATTGGGCGAGGCTTTTCAACTCCGCGACGACCTCATCGGGGCCTTCGGGGACACTCAACGCACTGGCAAGCCATCCGGCTTGGACCAAGAGCAGGGGAAACTCAACCTGTTGGCAACATTGGGGGGATCCAGATCGTCGGTGTGCGATGGTTGTATGAGCCTGTCCGATGAAGTTCGCATGTTGGGTGAGATGCGCATTGCCGACCTCGTCGTTGCTGCCGTGGGAACATTGGGGCGTGGCGAACTGGTCGTTCAATGGCAGGAGGAGTTTGCGCGTTTGGCTCGCGACATTGCCGTGCGTGATCATTGAACACCTGATGAGTAGAGGAGCAAGATGAAATCACTAACGCTCGAGGAGCTGAGGATCCTCATGGCTGGCGTCTTGGATGACCCTGTAGACCTGCCGTCGGGGTTTGATTCCATACCATTTACGGACTTGGGGTATGACTCATTGGCAATGATGGCGATGAGTGCCATGCTCATGGAACGTTATGGCATCGATGTTCCCAGAAATGTCTTGCGTGCATTGCGCACCCCCGCGGACCTGTTGGAATGCATCAATGATGGTTTCTGTTCAAGTGGGCGGGTGGTGTGATGGCTGCGGCAGCGGAGGTCATTGAACTCTCCAAGAAGTTCCGGGGCACCACGGTGGTTGACCAAGTGTCCTTCACCGTGGAGACTGGATCAGTTCTTGCCCTGCTCGGTCCTAACGGAGCGGGCAAGTCGACTACTGTGTCAATGGTGTGCGGGCTTCTGCGGTCCGATGGCGGCCATGCTCGTGTTCTCGGTGACGATGTGGCATCGGACCCCAAGAAAATCCACTCACACGTTGGCGTGATGTTTCAAGACACAATCGTGTACGAAGATCTCACCGCCGATGAGAATCTTCGCCTGTTCGGTGGACTGCATGGCCTCCGTGGGAAGCGGCTACGGGACCGTATCTCTTCGGTACTGGAGCTGGTGCAACTCACAGATCACAGGAAAAGGCGTGTGTCCACCTATTCGGGTGGGATGAAGCGGCGTCTCGCGATGGCCGTCGTCTTACTTCATGAGCCTCCGATGCTCGTACTCGATGAACCGACATTGGGGATCGATGTGCAGGCTCGCAATGCGATCTGGGAACGGATACTGACTTTGCGAGAGGATGGCCATGCCATCTTGTTGTGCACTAACTACATGGAAGAGGTGGATCGTCTTGCGGACCATGTTGTGATCCTCGATCATGGTCGTGTCGTGGTGAACGAGCCGATGGAGAAGGTGAGGGCACGTGCTGGAGGTGTTGCGGTTCGCCTCAGCATGGGGCAAGTCCCCCCGTCAAATCTGCTGGAGGGACTCCAGGACATGCGATGGGAGACCTCTGACCAACACGTGGTGTTGTCTTTCCGGCTACCACAAGGAGCCGCAGACCTGCCTCGGTTGCTGTCCACGATCGAGGGTCACACTTCAATCCTCGGTATTGAGATGCATGAGCCCACGATGAGCGACGTGTTCCTCGCGATCACGGGCCGGGAACTGCGTGATTAGGAGACTGACGATGGTATTTATTCTAAGGAAAGACCTGCTGGCCTGGTTCCGGTCGTTGCGCAGCGTTCTAGTGTCGGTGTTGGTCCCGGCTGCGCTCCTGCTCTTCGCGGCATTGGCTGGTACGGTTGGTCAGCAGTTCACTGTGGCTGTCGTGGATGAGCAACCACAGGAGGTGCAGGACGTCGCTTTTGACTCCCCATTCCTGAACGGTCTGGCCTTGAAGCGAGCGGAGGCGGAGCGGAAAGTGGATGAGGGCTCGCTGGCTGGGCTTGTTGACAGCAGCGGAAACATGGCAATCCTGCGCGTCACAGCGCGCGGAGATGAAGATCTACGTCGCAATCTTATCATGCGTCAGGAGGGACTCGTTTTCGACCTCAACAGCCATCATCTTGCCGAGAGTGGAGAATCTCGTCTGGATCTCGAAACAACCGGGGTTACTCGAAAATCAATCAGTGACATGACCTATCTTGCCACAGGAATCATCGTCTTCACAGCCCTCTTTGGTGGAATGGCGAACACCTCGTATGTGTCTGCTCGCGAGTGGGAAGAATCGACTATCAAGTCACTGTTGGTCACTCCGCAGCCGCTGCTGGGGGTGGTCTTCGCCAAGCTCGTCACCGGTGCAGTCCAGACGATCGTTTCGGTCGCTGTGATCACCCTACTGAGTGTCCTGTTCCTGGATGTGTCGCCGGAGGGTAATCTTCTCACCATTGCTGCGGTCCTCCTGCTGACGGTGGTTGCATCATGCGGCCTCGGGCTCCTTCTGGGGGTCGTGATGCGTCGATCAGTACCGGCGATGATGGGCAGCATTCTCGTAGCGATTTCTCTGTGGTTCGTCGGTGGAGGATTCGGGCCAGTGTCGTTCTACAGGGAAGATTTACAGGCCATTGCGTGGAAGTTGCCTTCAACATATGCAATTGCTGCAGTCGAACGATTGGTGAACATGCCCGGCCCAAGTACGGTGTTCGATCATGATCTCGAGGTGGTGTGGTTGGCTGCTTCCGTATCCTTCCTTGTGTTCATGATCCTGACTATTGCGGTGGTCAGGCGCAGTCCTGTGGGAGGGGGCGTGTCATGAGAGCTGCGATGGCGGTGCTTGAGGCGGAGTTGAGAGTGGCTGCGCGTCGGCCGTTCGAGATGGTGCTAGCGTTGGCCGCTCCGGTCATCATTCTGGTGCTAGCGTCTTTTCTATTCAGTCCGGGCGGGCGTGACATTCCGATCGCGGTCGTTCCTCAGGGCACTTCTGGTATCGAGACGCAGCGTATCCAGCGTGCTCTCGAATCCCGTGAGGGTGTGCCGATGTATCTTCATGTCGTTACAAATGATGAAGCAGAAGCTAGGAATCTTTTGTCCGCTGGACGGGTGTTCGGCGTGATCGAACTTCCATCTAGTTTTGAGGAACAGGTTGCTCAAGGGGAATCTGTGGAAGTGCGCTTGACAACATACAATGCAATGGCGGATGTTGACAAAAACGTTCGACTGAGCGTGATGCGCGCCCTCAACGCGTATTCCCGAGACACCTATCATGCTCCGTTCACTGTGAGGGTTGTTTCGAAGGATGACTCGGTCGTGTCACGTACTGGATTCTTGGCGTCCGGATCAATCATCTACGGTATTGTTTTTGCTGGCGTTCTGTTCGGTGGTGTGGCAACTGCGCGTCAGTGGGAGATGAGGACGATCAAAGGTCTCAGGGTGGCCCCGGTGTCCGGTATTCTGATCGGTACTGGATTTCTTCTGGCCAATGCTATTCGGTCGATCGTGATCGGCATGATCATGGTTGTCGTGGCTGTGACATGCACCGATTTCTCGCTCCCGGAAGAGAAGTGGATGATGGCGGCTGTTCTGATGCTTACGTCATTCTTTGCAACGGCGATCGGGATGCTGGTGGGAACATTGACACGACGCTTCTATGCCACTTTACCCGTGGCCGGAATCACAGCCATCCTGCTGTGGTTCCTTAGTGGTGGTTTCCAAGACTTGGTGGCAGTGCGGGGTACATTCCTCTTTGCACTGTCAAGGGTGTTGCCGACGTCATACGCGTTCGATGTCTTGCGGGGCTCCAATCTGGAGGAATCAGTGCTCCTAGCCTGCGTCGGTGTTCTCGCCGTGATGACGGTGGGTGTTGTAGCGATGAGCCTTGCTGTCTTGCATAGATCACTCTCCCGAATGGGCAGGAGGGGCGTTGAGTCTTGATGATGTGGACCGGGCCATCGTCTCGGCTACTGAATGGGTGCTCGCTCATCAAGCAGACGATGGGCACTGGGATGGAAATCTGAGCTCGGACACGACGGTGACTGCTTGGCTTGCCTATGGGCTTCATTTGTGGGGTGATGAGACCGCGCAGGATGCTCTGGACTGGCTGTGCCGGACTCGGAATCCTGATGGAGGCTGGGGAGGAGCGGCGGGGGAGCCCTCACACCGGGATGTCACTCAACTCGTCCATTCGGTTCTTGGGGCGTGTGGCAGGGAAGTCCAGAGCGCCCCGGCACAGGTCGACGATGGCGAGGTCCTCGGAATGGCGCGCGTGATGCGTGCCTTCGTCCGCGATGATTCTGCACTTCTGTCTGACCGCTCGCCTGCCATGATGAGGAGGCTGGGGTACATCGGTGTTCTTGCACCGCCACTTCTGGCACGCATACCTATCGTGCCCGACATTTACACGAGTTCATCGTGGTTTCAACCATGGCTTTCGCAGGGATGACCTCTGATGTCGGGGGGAGGTTCATCATGCGGAAGGCCAGTCGTCTGCTCAGTTCGATGTGGGATCGTCAAGGCAGATGGTTCATGCCGGGCCTTTCACTGGCCGCACTGGCGAAGTATGGCGAGGGGTTCGATCCGGTGGTCGTTCGACGTGCTAGGTCCTGGGCGCATGAAAGACAGAACCTCGATGGAGGATGGTCATGGTGCCCCGAAGGGCAGTTCTTGGACACCGCGCTAACCGTAGGCTGCTTGGGTGATCTGGCTGGTCAGCAAGTGCAGACGAGTATCAGCAGGGCCGCGACGTGGATACGCGCACGGCGCTCGCCCGAGCGCGGATGGGGACAACACATCGCGGCTCCTCCGGATGCAGACGACACCGGTGCTGCAGTCCTCGCCTTGGTGGCAGCAGGCAGCGATGGGAACGACACTGACGTGTGTGATGCGTTGGACTTCTTGTGTCGAAGTCAGAACCGCAACGGCTCATGGGGTTATCCGCGTCATGTAGGGGCCAACCTGTCCGAGGACACTGCCGCTGCAACGGCAGCACTGATGATTTCTTCGACACAGCGGCATCGCTCCGCGGCGCAGCGGGGCATCGCTTGGCTGCTCAACCACCAACAACCCGACGGCTCGTGGGCGACCCGGTGGTACGTACAGCCTCAGATTGCTTGCTGGAGGGTGGTGCGGGCATTCCGTGCCGCCGGGATGAACCCCGATGCTGGTCCCTTAGTAGGAGTCCGCATCTTCCAAGCGCAGCTGGCATGATTGCCAGTTGACGTCGTCGATAACCTCTGAGCAGGCCGCATACACGCTGTTGGCGCTCGGGGAACTTGAGACTCCCCGCGCTCGTCCGCTGATCGAGGCGTGCCGGTGGCTGGTCGACAATCAGAAGAAGGATGGAAGCTGGCCGCTTGCCACGACCGGGCTTCATGGGCGACGTGGAGGGAGCGTGGCGAGCTGGATACACCGATCGGATGTGGACCAATGCCCATGCGTTGTAGGCGCTCGTACGTCATCGAAGCCGCTTGGGGTGAGCTGCCGCAGCGCTCTGGAGTGCTTGGTGTTTTTCGGACAGTGGGAAAATGATCGTGTGATAAAGTTATGGCCGTCATGAAACAAGATCGTTTCTGGTTTCGTGGGGTGGGGGTGTTCGGAGTCGTGGTCGACGGTGCGGCCGGTGATGTGTGAGGCGGACGCGCTGAAGGTTTCTTCGGGGGTCTCGTGCTGAATGGTCGCGGTGTTGCTCTTGGC
>JBHRQN010000054.1:0-11155 GCA_042645485.1 Pauljensenia sp. | reverse complement strand
GACCAGTCCTCCGCCGACGAGGCCTAGCCCCCCCCTCTTCCCCTCGCTTCCCCGCACCGATAGCGATCCCTCAACCGACGGAACCGAGGGCACGGAACGTGGACTTGCGTCCCTGACACAATAACTACCTCAACAGACACCGGGGCCGGGGAGCGTAATCGCACTCCCCGGCCCCGGCCTCGTATATCAACGGCTGATCAGTCGATCAGCTCAGATCCACGCTCCCGAACGAGCGAAGTAGTACCAGCGGCCATCGATCTTCTGCCAGCCAGTACGCATTTGGCCATCGGTGCCGAAGTAGTACCAGGACAGGCCGATACGCTGCCATCCGGTTGCCATGTGACCGTCAGTTCCAAAGCGGTACCAGTGCCCATCGAGGTTCTTCCAGCCGGTCACCATGCGGCCATCAAGTCCGAAGTTGTACCAGTGGCCATCAATCTGCGCCCACCAGATCTTCATGACACCCGTACTCGGATCGAAGTAGTACCAGTGACCTGCTTCTTCGAACCAACCATTCGTGCGCGCACCATAGGAGGTGTAGTGGCTCCACTTTCCATCCTGCTGGTCCCAACCGGTGACCATGATTCCATCGGCGTTGAAACGGTAGGTCGCATCGCCAATGACGACGCTTTGCGAGGCCGCGAAGCTGCCGTCCTCAAGCTGCCACTTCCAGCCGTCGGCGGTGTTCACCCAGTGCGCGGGGGCTGCGGAAGGCGTGGGATCAGGGGCCGGTGTCGGCTCGGGATCAGGGGTGGGCTGCGGGGCAGGCGTCGGATCGACTGACGGGGACGGGTTCGGGTCCACCGAAGGGCTGGGAGCCGGAGTCGGCTCCACCGTCGGAGCCGGCGTAGGTGCGGGCGTCGGATCGACCGAAGGCATCGGCTGCGGAGCAGGCGCGACATCCTCACCCGGGTCGGTCAAACCCAGGTACGCAGCGTCAACGCGCATGAAATCAATGTTCTTGTACCCACCGGTCTCATACAGCAGGCCCCAGGTTCCATCATTCAAGGCATGCAGGGTCGAGTAGGCCATATCTCCACTTTCGAAGACCTTGCCCTCATTCCAAGTGAAGCCATCGTCGTAGGACACACGAATCGTTCCATTCGCGCGGGCACTCGACGAATCCGCATTCGAGAAAAGCAGCACGCGTGCACGCGCCGATCCCTGAGGCGCATTCGGGTATGCGCGAATGATCGAGGCATTATTGCGAGGATCCGTCAGATCCCAGTTGTGGCGGAAGGGTCCCCAAGTTTGGCCGCCATCGTAGGAAATCGCCTCGAGGCGCTGGCCCGCAGTTCCCTGCGTACGGGAGTTGAGCAGCAGGCGACCGTCGGAGAGCTCGACGACCTTATTCTCATCCGCACTGCCTTCGCTAGGTGCACCCGGCTTCCACGTTGCGCCGTGGTCATCCGAGTAGACCGAGACGGCCATGAGCGAGGTGCTGCCAGTATTTGCGACCGCGTACTGCTGAATCAAGCGACCGGCATGCGCGCCGTAGCGCAGCTGGATGCCTTCACCAGATGAAGCAAAGCGCGTGAACCACTGGTCGTCGTGCCCTTGCGTCACCTGATCGGTGATCGTGCGGGGATTCACCCACGTCTGGCCATTGTCGTGCGACTCGACAACGTGTGCGTGGAGGATATTGCGCGCATTGGGATCGGTTCCGAGCTGCGACTGGAAAAGACCCGCATCAAAGGACTTCACCGAGAAAAGGAAGATTGTCCCGGTCGTGCGATCGACGACGAAAGAAGGATCAGAGAAACCGACCTTATTCGCACCGGGAGTCCCCGCCAGAGCAGTTTGAATCTGTGTCCACGACTTACCGCCGTCCTTCGAAATACGGTAGACGATCGAGTTCGCCTGCGGTGCGTCCTGGCAGGTTTCGGGGCGACCGTCCCACGCGGCGATGATCCAGCCGTTGGTGGCCGTGGTCAGCGCGGGGATGCGGTGGCACTTAAAGCCCGCCACCCCGGGCGAGGCCAGGCGCGCGACCTCTCCGATCGCGTAGTCCTTGGGGGTTTCCACCGGGTCGGGTTCAGGAGCGCGCGAGCCGGGAAGAACGGTGACGGCCTCGGCATTGGCTGAAATTCCGCCGGCGATCACGTCGTTGCCATTGCGGTCACGGGTCGCCGCCCAGGTCGAGGTCGGGGTGAAGGAACCTGCTGCTAGGTCGGCCTCGGTCACCGTGTGCGTCGCGCTGGTGCACTGCTTGGTGGTGTGCGCAGAAAGGTTGTGCCAACGGCAGTTCGGCGCACCGGTCGTCAGCACGCCAGAAAGGTTTGATTCCTTCGGGAATACGGTCAGAGCACCATCAGTCTGGTTCGTGTAGGTGAAGGTATACGTGAGGGTATCCCCGACGTAGACCTTGTCCCCCAGTTTGTCGCTTCGCGTTGCGGTAACGGTGATGGGAGCCGGAGTTGCTTCACTTGCCGAGGCCGTAGCTGCGTCGCCGGGTTGCGTGTCACTTTCGGGGGTTGCCAGTGCCGGCACGGAGAGCGAGGCACACATGAGTGCCGCACCTGAGACGGCTGCCAGGGCCCGCCCATATCGACGGAGGGTCATCTTTGGTCCTTCTGGATGAATGATATGGCTGCGTGACTGAAAACCTTGCGTGAGCCAGCTCTCAGTCATCACGTAAGTCATCTTACAAATTCACGGGACATTCAGACAGTTTCACCAGGATACTATTCGCCAACTTCCAGCATATTTACACCAATTTTGCTGATGTGCGTGCGAATACGGGTAGCGCTGTGCGTGTGTAGCTGGCTTTGACACAGGAAAGCTTCAATTGGCACAGCCTATCCAAGGCTTCTCCCCCACCTTCCACACGAAGTCAGTAAAAGACACACGCTATAAGGCATGACATCCACCGACTTCGTGTGTCTTTTGCTGGGAGGAGGGGCGAGGTCGGCGGGCGGAGCACACGGCCGAGCGCACGGACGGTGGCCCGGCAGACGGCGAAGCCGGGCGGAGACAGGACAGCGGGAACCCGCCCACGAACACAAAAAGCTGTGGGCCGGTGCGTATGCACCGGCCCGTAGCCGTTTGATCAAAACCTCTGTCTTAATCAGTAGTCAGCTCAGCTAAGGAAGCCGCCCAAACCTCAGATCACCTCAGATCAGCGAGCTGCGCTGCCTTCGGTGTAGTCCTCATCGGCCTGGGTCCAACCGAAAGCCTTACGCAGCTTCTGGCCGGTGGCCTCGATCGGGTGGGACTCTTCCTCGGCACGCAGAGCCTTGAACTCAAGAGCACCGTTGTCCTGGTCCTCAATGAAGCGGCGTGCGAAGGTGCCGTCCTGAATATCGGTCAGGATGTCGCGCATAGCCTGCTTGGAGGATTCATCGATGACGCGCGGGCCGGAGATGTAGTCGCCGTACTCAGCGGTGTCAGAGCAGGACCAACGCTGCTTGGTGATGCCACCTTCGTTGATCAGGTCAACGATCTGCTTCATCTCGTGGCAGACCTCGAAGTAGGCAATCTCGGGCTGGTAGCCAGCGTTCACCAGGGTCTCGAAACCAGCCTGGATCAGGTGAGAAACGCCGCCACACAGAACAGCCTGCTCGCCGAAGAGGTCGGTCTCGGTCTCTTCAGTGAAGGTGGTCTTGATGACGCCGGCGCGGGTGCCACCGATTGCCTTTGCGTAGGACAGGACCAGGTCCCAAGCCTGACCGGAAGCGTCAACCTCAACGGCGACGACGTCCGGGGTGCCCTTGCCCTGGGTGTAAG
The DNA here is from genome assembly GCA_042645485.1 of Pauljensenia sp. Classification (GTDB taxonomy): domain Bacteria; phylum Actinomycetota; class Actinomycetes; order Actinomycetales; family Actinomycetaceae; genus Pauljensenia. Next base: position 7,429 of record JBHRQN010000054.1, on the reverse strand, counting down.
TCTCGCGGACCTTGTGACCGGGGCCCTTGGGGGCAACCATGATGACATCGTGGCCGGTGGGGACCTCGATGTAGCCGTAGCGGATGTTGAAGCCGTGCGCGAAGAGCAGGGCTGCGCCTTCCTTCAGGTTGGGGGCAACCTGCTCGGCGTAAACGAAACGCTGAACTTGGTCGGGCAGGAGGATGGAGACGACGTCACCCTCAGCCACGGCCTCAGGAACATCCTTCACCTCGAGGCCAGCGGCCTCTGCCTTGGCCCAGGAGGAGGAGCCGGGACGCAGACCAACGACCACGTCAACGCCGGAATCCTTCAGGTTAAGCGCGTGTGCGTGTCCCTGCGAGCCGTAGCCAATAACGGCAACCTTCTTGGACTGGATCAGCGACAGGTCTGCGCCGTCATCGTAGATGATCTCTGCCATTGTTAATTCTCCTTTAGTTGATCCGTAATCGAGTGGTCACCGCGGCCGATCGCCACGGCGCCCGATTGAACGAGTTCGGTGACGCCGTAGGGCTCAAGTGCCCGCAGCAGCGCCTCCAGCTTGGGTAGTGAACCGATCGATTCAATAACGACCGCTTCGGGATGGACATCAACGACATGTGCGCGGAACAAATCCACGATCTGCAGCACCGAGGTTCGACACGTCTCATCGGCACGAACCTTCATGAGCAGCATGCGACGCTCGACGGCCTCGTCGGGGTTAAGCTCAACGATCTTCAGAACATTGATGAGCTTGCCCAGCTGGCGCTTCACCTGCTCAATGGGGGCGGTATCCGCATCAACAATGATGGTCATGCGGGAAATATCGGGATGCTCGGTCTCCCCCACCGTCAATGACTTGATGTTGAAGGCTCGGCGAGCAAACAAACCGGAGACGCGGGTCAGTACGCCGGGCTTGTTTTCCACCAGAACAGAAAGCGTATGCCTCATCAGTCTTCCACCTCCCAGTCGGGGGCGATATCTCGCGCGTATCGGATATCGTCATTGGGGACGCCTGCTGCAACCATCGGCCACACCATAGCATCTTTAGAAACCCTAAAGTCCAACAAAACCGGACGATCATTGATTGACATGGCCCACTCAATGGCCTCTTCAATCTCTTCAGCATTGCGCACGGTCCGAGCGGCCATTCCATAGGCTTGAGCAAGCATCTCGAAGTTCGGGATCTGCTCGCCATCTTGCGGGTTCAGGGTCGTGTTCGAGTAGCGCTCACCGTAGAACAGGGTCTGCCACTGGCGGACCATTCCCAACACAGAGTTGTTGATCAGGGCCACCTTCACCGGAATTCCGTTCACGGTGCAGGTTGCCAATTCCTGGTTGGTCATCTGGAAGGACCCATCGCCATCAATCGCCCAGACGACCGATTCGGGGGCGCCCACTTGCGCGCCCATCGCTGCGGGGATGCAGTACCCCATGGTTCCCAAACCACATGAAGAAATGAAGTGGGAAGGCTTTTCCAACTGAAGGAACTGAGCGGCCCACATCTGGTGCTGGCCCACACCGGTCACGTAGATCGCATCGGGACCAGCAATTTCCGAAAGCTTCGAGATCACCTCTTGGGGAGCCATGAAACCGTCGGTCGGCTCGCTCCACCCCAGCGGGTACTTCTCACGCAGACGGTTAAGGTAACGCCACCATCCCGACAGGTCCGGGCGCCCCAAGCGCTCATAGGCCTCGGGAAGAGCAGCATTCAGGGCAGCCAAGGCGGGCTTCAAATCCGCAACCACGGCGACGTCTGCGTAGCGATTCTTCGACATCTCAGCCAGATCGATATCGATGTGGACGATACGTGCGCGAGGCGCGAAGGAGTCCAGCTGGCCGGTCACGCGGTCATCAAAGCGCGCGCCCAGAGCCACAATCAAGTCCGCGCGCTGCAATGCGCCAACCGCGGGAACGGTACCGTGCATTCCCGGCATCTTGAGGTTGTGCGGGTCAGAGTCGGGGAAGGCTCCACGCGCGGGAAGCGTTGTCACGACGGCCGCGTCGGACAGTTCCACCAGCGTGCGCAGTTCTTCTTCGGCGCGGGCCCGAACGAGGCCACCACCGACGTAGAGCACGGGAGCCTGGGCTCGTGCAATTTCCTCGGCAGCGCGAGCAATTTGACGCGGAACGGGCTCAAATGCGGGCTCATACCCGGGAAGCTGCAGCTCAACCGGCCAATGGTATTCAAATTCTTCGACCTGAGCCGAACGGGTGATGTCCACGAGGACCGGACCGGGGCGACCGGTCGAGGCGATGTGGAAGGCTTCAGCAAGGCGCTGGGGGATCTCAGCCGCGCGAGTGACCAGGAAAGAATGCTTTGCCAAGGGCATTGATGCCCCAACGATGTCAGCTTCCTGGAATGCATCAGTTCCGATCAGCGAGGCGCCGACCTGGCCGGAAATCACAACGATCGGGACCGAATCAATATTTGCGTCTGCGATTGCGGTCAAGGTATTCGTTGCACCCGGACCCGAGGTCACGATCGCAACACCGACCCTCCCGCTTGCCAGTGCATAGCCTTGAGCGGCATGTCCTGCGCCCTGCTCGTGGCGAACCAAGATGTGGTGCAGTGACGAGCTCATCAAGGGGTCAAAGGTGGGAAGAATTGCTCCACCGGGCATACCGAAAACGTCGGTCACCCCCAGGGCTTCAAGGGTATTCACAATGGCCTGTGCGCCGGTCATGACCTGGCGTTGTTCTTCAGTCATCATCAGCCTTCCAGTCGGTTCTACGCTTCCGCTTCAAGGAGCACGGTTTGCGCCGCAATTCCTTGCGCGAATCATGGGGTGTTGGCATGAAAAAATCCCCTTCACAGGTGCGGGCGCGTTCTTCTCTGTTCCCGAGGCCGAAAACGCGTAGCGCAAGTGCGCGGGGATTGTGGCGTGCGTTCCATCCGACAATTCACACGGCAGGAATCGCACGCCTGGGTACGATGACCGAGACGAGAATTCCTGAAATGCGAAGCTTCATCACGTCTCTAACCGTACGGGCTTGAGTCACCATCGGCCTTTTGATCTCACAGTGCAAGATAACTGGGACCTTGGCCTCAAAATCGAAAATTTGTCAGACGTGAGCTAAGAGCAATTAGCACCGTTTCCGCAGAATCTTGCGAATCGCCCATTTTGCCCTTTTCCAGAAGAGTCAGATACTGAAAACGGATAGAAAAATCCTGATCACCAGACAATGGAGCCCTCACAGTGGAGATCTTATTTACCAAGCTTGCTGATCAGCCTGTCCTGTTCTTGTTCCTCCTCGTTGGCGTGGGAATGGCTTTTGGCCACATCAAGATCAAGGGCATCGGCTTGGGCGCAGCAGCTGTCCTTTTCCTTGCAATCATCCTGTCCGCATGGGCTGAAACCTACGGAATTCACCTACGCGTCACCCGAGAGCTGGGCACACTTGGCCTTGCGCTCTTCGCCTTCGCTATCGGTATGAACTCCGGCGCTTCCTTCTTCCACAACATCAAGAGCGCGGTCGGACCAATCTTGGCAATGGTTGCCCTTTATGGAGTGTCCGCGGCCGCCGGCGAAGTTATCGGCCGCATGTGGGGAATGGACCCCGCACTCATCGCCGGCACCTTCGCCGGTTCAGTAACCAACACTCCCGCCCTGGCCGCCGCTGGCGAGGCCTCGGGAAAGTTGGACCTTGCGACGGTCGGTTATTCGATTGCTTACCTCTTCGGCGTCGTCGGAATGCTTATCGCTTCTGCAGCCGCTCTTTCTTACGGCAAGCGCGATAAAGATGCCCCCTCTCCCCTAGCAAACCGTACAATTCGCGTCGAGCGTGGCGACCATCCCTGCATCGGCGATATCCACACAATGATGGGTTCAAAGGTCACTTTCTCACGTCTGCGCCGAGGCGAAACCGGCCCCATCATGCGTCCTTCACTGAACGACACCCTTGATCAGGGCGATTTGGTGACCGTCGTTGGCCCGCGCGAGTTGGTTGCCCGAGTTGCAACTGAACTCGGTCACCCCTCGTCACACTCCTTGATCGAAGACCGCGCATACTTGGACTTCCGTCGCGTGACGATTTCTAACCCGAAGCTCGCCGGACATACCGTTGAAGAACTGGGCCTGGCGGATAAGTACTCCGCAACAATTTCCCGTGTGCGCCGAGGCGACGTCGATATGATCGCCGAACCCGGACTGATCCTTCAGCAGGGCGACCGCGTTCGTGTCGTGGCCCCGACCTCAAAGATGCGCGAGATTACGAAGTTCTTTGGTGACTCTGCACGAGGCCTCTCCGACCTGAACCCAATCGCCTTGGGCGTCGGCATGGCACTGGGCATTCTCATTGGCGAAATCCCGATCTTTACCCCAACCGGCGCATATTTCTCGATCGGTTCGGCTGCTGGAACGTTGATCGTCGGCCTGATCTTCGGACGTCTGGGACGTATCGGCCCCTTCGTGACCGCAATGCCGTTCACGGCCGGTCAGGTCTTGGCAGAGTTCGGCCTTCTGGTCTTCCTCGCACAAGCGGGCGCTAACGCAGGTGGACAGATTGAAAAGGCTTTCACCTCTGGAACCTGGCTGCAGATTCTCTTGCTGGGCATCATCATGACCTCGATCATGGCCGTTGGCCTGTACGTCGTCATGCGCTGGATCTTCAAGATGGGTGGAACGAAGCTCTCCGGTCTACTCGCTGGTGCTCAAACGCAGCCTGCAGTCCTTGCCTTCGCAAACTCTCGAACGAATATGGATCCACGCGTTTCCTTGGGCTACGCGCTGGTCTACCCCGTTGCCATGATCGGCAAGATCCTCGTCGCACAGATCATGGGCGGCATGTAATCGCTCCCGCTGTTTTGAGCGCAGTCAATCAATGCGCGCTCAAAACAGCCACCGACGAAACTAAAGTTTGGGCCCCGCACCAGCAGGTGCGGGGCCCAACCCCTTGTCTCAGCGAAGACCTCAGTCACGCGGTTTTTCGCGCATTTCCCAGGTCTCGATGATGTCGCCTTCTTGAATGTCCTTGTAACCCAAGGTGATACCACATTCGTAGCCCTCGCGGACCTCGGTGACATCGTCCTTCTCGCGGCGAAGCGATGCGATCTCCAGGTTGTCTGCAACAACCACACCATCGCGGACCAAGCGAGCCTTGGTTCCACGCTTGATGGTGCCATTGCGGACAATCGAACCTGCGATGTTGCCGAACTTGCCGGAACGGAAGACCTGACGGATCTCCGCGCTGCCCAGTGCGACCTCTTCGTAGATCGGCTTGAGCATGCCCTTCATCGCGGCCTCGACATCGTCGATCGCCGAGTAGATGACGTTGTAGTACTTGATCTCGACGCCCTCGGCGTCGGCCAGTTCCTGAACGCGTTCAGCCGGGCGGACATTGAAGCCAATGATGACCGCGTTGTCCACGGTTGCCAGGTTGACATCGTTCTGGGTGATTGCACCAACACCGCGGTGGATGATGCGAAGAGCAACTTCTTCGCCGACATCGATGCGCAGCAGCGAGTCTTCCAGGGCTTCAACAGCACCGGAGACGTCACCCTTAATGACCAGGTTGAGGGTATCGACCTCGCCTTCCTTAAGGACCTTATCGAAGTCCTCAAGGGAGACGCGCTTACGGCGCTTGGCCAGCATGGCCTGACGCTCTGCGGCCTCGCGCTTATCAGCGATCTGGCGGGCAGTACGGTCATCGGTGGCAACCAAGAAGGAGTCACCAGCGCGAGGAACCGAAGTCAAGCCCAGCACTGCAACGGGGGTCGAGGGACCGGCCTCGGCAACATCGTTACCGCTGTCGTCGAACATTGCACGAACACGGCCGTGCGAAGAACCGACAACCAGGGAATCGCCGACACGCAGGGTACCGCGCTGAACCAGCATGGTTGCCACTGCACCGCGTCCCTTATCCAGATTTGCTTCAATAGCAACACCGCGGGCATCGGTATCGGGGTTCGCTTCAAGGGTCAGAGCTGCATCAGCGGTCAGCAGCACGGCCTCGAGAAGCTCACGGATACCCTTGCGCTGCTTGGCCGAGATATCGACGAACATGACGTCGCCGCCGTACTCTTCGGCAACCAGGCCGTACTCGGTGAGTTGGGCACGAATCTTATCTGGGTTCGCGCCTTCCTTATCGATCTTGTTGACGGCAACAACGATCGGCACGCCAGCGGCCTGCGCGTGGTTGATTGCTTCAACGGTCTGAGGCATGACACCGTCATCCGCTGCAACCACGAGGATCGCAATATCGGTGACCTGCGCACCACGGGCACGCATAGCGGTGAAGGCCTCGTGACCGGGGGTATCGATGAAGGTGATACGGCGAGGAGTTCCGTCCTCGGACTTCACCTGCACCTGGTAGGCACCAATGTGCTGGGTAATACCACCGTGCTCAGAGTCGACAACGTCGGTGTGACGGATCGCGTCGAGCAGCTTGGTCTTACCGTGGTCGACGTGGCCCATGACCGTGACGACCGGGGGACGCGGCTGCATGTTCTCTGCGTCGTCCAGCTCTTCGGCTTCGAGGTCGATGTCGAAGGACTCGAGCAGTTCACGATCCTCATCTTCGGGCGAAACAACCTTGACGTCGTAGCCGAGCTCTGCGCCCAGTGCTTCGAAGGTGTCCTGATCCAGCGACTGCGTGGCAGTTGCCATTTCTCCCAGGTGGAAGAGGACGGTCACCAGCGCTGCGGGATTGACGTTGATCTTCTCAGCGAAGTCAGCAAGGGAGGCACCCTGACGGATGCGGATCTGCTGTCCATCGCCGCGAGGAATCGAAACGCCACCAATGACGGGTGCGTTCTGCTGTTCAAACTCTTGACGCTTTGCGCGCTTCGACTTACGTCCGCGCGAGCTCTTGCCGCCACCGCGACCGAACGCGCCCGGCGTTGCGCCGCGGCCGCCACCGCGACCACCGCGAGGCGGAGCGAAACCGCCGCCGGCATTTACTCCGGGAACGCCCTGGCCACCGCCATTGCCGCCACCCGGACGGGTGCCGCGGCCTCGGCCACCACGAGGACGTTCAGAAGAGGGTGCTGGGCCACCCGGGCGAGCGAAGTTCGCCTGTCCGGGCATCATTCCCGGGTTCGGACGCGGGCCGCCACCTGTTGGTGCGCCACCTCGCTGCGGACGAGGCCCACCCTGGCGTGCTCCCTGAGCACCGCCGGGACGCGCGGGACGTTCACCCTGTGCGCCACGTGCGGGGCGGTTTCCACCGCGACCACCCTGGCTGCCACCGGGACGGGGCATGCCCTGGCTGGATGCGTAGGGGTTGTTTCCGGGGCGAGGGCCACCGGGTCGGGGTGCTCCGGGACGAGGCGCACCCGGCTTGGCTGCAGAACCACCGGGACGCGGGGCGCGAGGAGCTCCGGGCTTCGGAGCACCAGCTGCAGGCTTGGGGGCTTCCTCGCTGCTTCCACGAGCCTGGCGCGGCGCCGGCTTGGGAGCGCGGGGGGCAGCTTCGGCCTTTTCAGAAGCTGCGGCCTTTGGTGCTGCTGCCT